>NZ_JBIRUL010000007.1:0-366447 GCF_044335095.1 Streptomyces sp. NPDC020597
GCTGCACACCTACAATCACCACCGCGGACACACCGCGCTGAAGGGCCAACCACCCGCCAGCCGCGTCCCCAACCTCTCAGGGCAATACACCTAGGGCGTGCTCGCGGCGGCGAGGTGGTGGTCGAGCGCCCGGTGCGGATCCTCCTCGCCGGGCGCTGCCGCCGGATCGGCGTGCACCAGAGCCGCCGTCAGACGCGGCACCGCGTGCAGCAGGGCGTGTTCGGCCGACACGGCGACCCCGTGCGCCTGACGTACCGTCAAGTCGCCGTCCACCACGACCGCGACCTCGGCGCGCAGCCGGTGCCCGATCCACCGCAGCCGCAACTCGCCCACCCCGCGCACCCCTTCGACCTCCCGCAGCGCCCGCTCTGCCCGGTCGACCAGCGCCGGGTCGACGGCGTCCATCACCCTGCGGAACACCTCCCGGGCGGCGTCCCGCAGCACCAGGGCGATCGCCGCCGTGATCGCCAGTCCCACGACCGGGTCGGCCAGGCGCCACCCGAGCGCCGAGCCGCCCGCGCCCAGCAGCACCGCGAGCGAGGTGAAACCGTCCGTGCGGGCGTGCAGTCCGTCCGCGACCAGCGCGGCCGAGCCGATGGAGCGGCCGACCCGGATGCGGTACCGCGCGACCCACTCGTTGCCCGCGAAACCCGCCAGCGCGGCCACGGCGACGGCCCCCACGTGGTGGACGGGCCGGGGGTCCAGCAGCCGCTCCACCGCCGTCCAGCCCGCGAAGGCCGCGGAGGCGGCGATGGTCAGGACGATCGCGATGCCCGCCAGATCCTCGGCCCGGCCGTAACCGTAGGTGAAGCGGCGGGTGGCCGCCCGCCGGCCGAGGACGAAGGCGATGCCGAGGGGGACGGCCGTCAGCGCGTCCGCCGCGTTGTGCACCGTGTCGCCGAGCAGGGCCACCGACCCGGAGAACGCGACCACGACCGCCTGGGCGGCGGCCGTCACGCCCAGCACCGCGAGGGAGACCCAGAGCGCTCGCATGCCCCGGGCGGAACTCTCCAGGGCCGCGTCCAGCTTGTCGGCCGTCTCGTGGGAGTGGGGCGTGAGGAGATGCCCGAGGCGGTGACGCAGAGCGCGGGCGCGGGAGGCGGCGGACGGTGCGGAGGCAGGCGAATCGGGACCGGTGCGGCCGGCGGGGCGGTGCGGGTGGTCATGGGCGTGATCGTGCGGCCGGTGGTGCGTGTGACCACGGGGCCGGTGGGCTGAGTGGTGGTGTGCGTGCTCGTGATCGGGGCGGTGCTCGTCCGTCCGGTGTCCGTGGTCATGCTCGTCGTCCGTCCGGTGTCCGTGGTCGTGCCGCTCGCTCACGTCGATCCCCTTCCGGTGCGCCGGGGTGGACGGGTGCGCGCCCACCCGGCCATTATGTGCTTATGAGCGCACGCATGCACCTGTCATCTGCGCACCATGCGCATCCGCGCACCCCCGGCGAGGAGCAGTTCGCCCTCGCCGCCGAACTGCTCGCCCTCCTCGGCGACCGCACCCGGCTCGCCCTGCTGCATGCTCTGACCTCGGGCGAGGCCGACGTGACCACGCTGACCGAGGCCTGCGGCGCGGCCCGGCCGGCGGTCAGCCAGCACCTCGCGCGGCTGCGGCTGGCCGGGCTCGTCAGCACCCGCAAGGAGGGCCGCCGCGTGGTCTACTCACTCTCCGACGGACATCTGCGCCGCTTGGTGGACGAGGCGCTGAACGTGGCGGACCACCGGCTCGGCGACGAGCCGCCGCACGACTGACCCGGGGGATCAGTAGCGCTCGGCCGTCCCGAGGTACTGCTCCACGAAGGCGGCAGCGGCGGCCGGCGAGGTGAACAGCCGGCGCAGCCGGGCGGACGCGGCCCCCGCCCGGAACGGGTCGCCGGACGCCGTCCCGTGGTAGACCTCGGACAGCCACTGCGAGAACTCCTGGTAGTCCCACACCCGGCGCAGGCTGGCCTCCGAGTAGCCCTCCAGACCGGCCTCGTCGCCCGCTTCCAAGGCGGCGGCCAGCGCGTCGCCGAGCAGGAACGCGTCGTGCAGTGCGAGGTTCATGCCCTTCGCGGCGATGGGCGCGACGAGGTGCGCCGAGTCTCCGGCCAGGAAGAGCCGCCCGTACCGCATCGGCTCGACCACGTAGTCGTGCATGTCCAGCACCCGCTTCTCGATCAGCGGGCCCTCGGCGAGCGGCGGCGCCCCGGCCACCTCGAGTCGCCGGCGCAGCTCGGACCAGATCCGGTCGTGCGGCCAGTTCCCCGGGTCGTCGCCGGGCGGACACTGGAGGTAGTACCGGGTCACCTCGGGGCTGCGGGCCATGTGCCCGGCGAAACCGTCCGGATGCACGCCGAACAGGACGCAGTCGCAGGACGGCGGCGCCTCGGCGAGCAGGGCCAGCCAGCCGATGCCGTAGTCGTGCCGGGCGATCCGCGCGCGCCCGGCCGAGGGCGCGGCCCGGCTCACCCCGCGCGCGCCGTCCGCGCCGACCACGAAGTCACAGGTCAGCAGCCGCCGTTCGCCCGAATCGGGGCAGGTGTACGACACGGAGGGACGAGCCGAGTCGAGGTCGTGGAGCCCGACGTCGCGGACCGAGAAGCGGGCGTCGCCGCCGCGCACCTCGACGTACTCGCGGACGAGGTCGGTGACCAGCAACGGCTGCGGATACACCCAGTGGTGATGTCCTGTCAGCTCGGTGTAGGGCAGGCGGTGACGCTCGCCGCCGAAGCGGAACTCGCACGCCGAGTGCCGCTGCGCCCGCTCCACCAGGCCCTGCGCGAGGCCGCGTTCGCGCAGTCCGCGGACGACCCGCTCCTCGATGACTCCGGCGCGCGGCCGTCGCTCGATGAAGGCACGGCTCTCCGCCTCCAGGACGACACAGTCGACGGACGCGGCGCGCAGGATGTTCCCGACGGTCAGACCCGCGGGTCCCGCGCCCACGACGACGACCGAAGTGTGCTGGGAGGAGGGGGATTCGGCGGTCACCCTCCCATTATGGGCGGGTCCCCAGCCGGGGGATCTCGATCGCCGGGCAGCGGTCCATGACCATCTCCAGGCCGGCCGCCCGCGTGCGCTCGTAGGCCGCCTCGTCGACGACGCCGAGCTGGAACCACACCGCCCTCGCGCCCTTGGCCACCGCCTCGTCGGCGACGGCGCCCGCGAGCTCGCTGTTGACGAAGACGTCGACGACGTCCACCTCGAAGGGGATGTCCGCGAGGGACGCGTACCCCTGCTCCCCGTGGACCGTCTCCGCCTTCGGATGGACGGGCACCACCCGCTTGCCGAAGCGCCGCAGCACCTCGGCGACGCCGTGGGCCGCGCGGCTGCGGTTCGTCGACAGGCCGACCACGGCCCAGGTGTCACCGAGTCCGGTGAGGATCTCGCGGATCGTTGCCTCGTCGCCGTACACCGGCGGCCTCCTCCGAGTGGGAAATCGTCCACAGCCTGGCTCCCCCTGCAACACCGCACGGCGCACCCTGATTCCGGCTCCTGCCAGCGCACCGCGCTCCGCCCGCCTAGGCTCGCCCTGTGCTGAGCATCATCGACGCCCGAACCGGCGGACCCGTCGCCGCCTCCGTCCGGCGGGGCCCGACCCGGGTCGAGGCGCATGCCCGCGAGTACGGCGCGGCGTCGCTGCGCGTCCTGCTCGTCGCGGATCTCCTCGTCCGCGCCCTGGAGATGGACGGCACGCCCGCGTGGGCCCTGCTGAGCGAGGGGACGAGCGGGCGGGCGGAGCTGCGCGCCGGAGCCGCCGCCCTGGGCATGCACCCCTTCGAGGACGTCCGCGACGCCACCGCGGGAACCGGCGCGGCGCAGGTGCTGCACGTCGTCGGGGCGGACGGCCCGGCCACGGACGGCGTACGGGTCGCCGTCGCCCCCGCGGAGGGGACCGTGCCCGACTGGCGGGGCGCTGCCGCCGGCCGCGGCGAACCGGCCGCGGGCGACGCGGCACCGGATCCCGACCCCGCCGTCCTGCGCCTCGCCCTGCTCGCGGTGGAGCGCACCGAACCCCTCCGGCTCGACGCGGCCGCGCTGGACGAGGCCCGCGACACCCTCGCGCGCTGGCGGCGAGCCGTCGCCGACTGGGCGCGACGGCCCTCGCGTCCGGTCCCCGACGAGGTGCGCGCACGGCTGCGCACCGCGTGGGAGGACGACCTGGACCTGCCCGGTGTGCTGCAGGTGCTGCGCTGGACGGAGGACGCCGGACCGGAGCTGCCGGACGGCGCCCGCTTCGAGACGTTCGCCTACGCGGACCGTCTCCTCGGCCTGGAACTCACCCGCTGCGTGGGAGCCCCGGAATGAATCGCCCGGACGACGTCGCGCCGCGCCGCCTGGTGGTGCTGCGGCACGCCAAGTCGGCCTGGCCGGCCGGGGTCCCCGACCATGAGCGCCCGCTCGCCCCGCGCGGCCGCAGGGACGCCCCGGCGGCGGGCCGCGCCGTCGCCGCGGCCGGATGCGTCCCCGACCTCGCGCTGTGCTCCACCGCCGTGCGCGCCCGCGGCACCTGGGAGCTGGCGTGCGCCCAGTGGGACGCACCCGCGCCGGTCCGCCTCGACCCCCGGCTCTACGGGGCGGACGTGCCCGAGCTGCTCGACGTCGTCCGTGAGACGCCCGCCGGCGTCGGGACGCTGCTGCTGGTCGGGCACAATCCCGGCCTGGAGGAACTCGTCCTCGACCTGGCCGGGGACGGGGAGCCCGCCGCCCTGGACGCGGTGCGGCTCAAGTTCCCGACCTCCGCGCTGGCCGTCCTGACCTGGCACGGAACCGACTGGCGCTCCCTGACCCCCGGCGCGGCCAGGCTGGCGTCGGCGACCGTGCCGAGGGGCGACCGCACGCCGTAGCCGCCCGGCCGGCCCCTGCGCGCCGGGCGGTCCCGGCGGTCGGGCGGCGGTCCCTGCGGCGCCGCCGGCCGCCGGGCGGACCGTCGCCGCGCCGTCGCCGTCGGCGACCCGCGCCGCACCGCATAGGCTGGCCCGATGCAGGAGGAGTACCGCACCGTCGCCCGCGCGGGCGTGCACGAGACCGAGGTCAACCGCTCCCGCTTCCTGTGCGCCCTCGCCCCCGCGGCCACCGAGCAGGAGGCCCAGGACTTCATCGCGTCCGTGCGCAGGGAGCACGCCGACGCCACCCACAACTGCTGGGCGTACGTCATCGGCGCCGACGCCGGCGTGCAGAAGGCGAGCGACGACGGCGAGCCCGGCGGCACCGCGGGCCTGCCGATGCTCCAGATGCTGCTGCGCCGCGAGATGCGGTACGTCGTCGCCGTCGTCACCCGCTACTACGGCGGCGTCAAGCTCGGCGCGGGCGGTCTCATCCGGGCGTACGGCGGCGCGGTCGGCGAGGCGCTTGACGTCCTTCCCGTGCGCACCCGTCGCCGGTTCCGCCTGGCCACCGTGACCGTCGACCACCAGCGGGCCGGCAAGGTCCACAACGACCTCCACGCGACCGGGCGCGACGTGCGCGAGGTCGACTACGGCGAGGCGGTCACCATCGAGATCGGCCTTCCGGAGGCCGAGGTGGACGCCTTCCGGGCCTGGCTGGCCGACGCGACGGCGGGCACGGCCGGCTTCGAGCTGGGCGGGGAGGCGTACGGCGACGCGTGACCTGTCCGACACCCACCTGGTCGCAATGTCCGTAACGCACCCTTGTGTCACCTGTCATGACGGTGCGATACGGGAGTAACCGCCCGTGCTGTCGGACCCGGCCGTTAGTCTCGGGGATCATGAGGCTCCTGCACACTTCCGACTGGCATCTCGGCCGGGCGTTCCACCGGGTGAACATGCTCGGCGCCCAGTCCGAGTTCATCGGTCACCTGGTCGCCACCGTGCGCGAGCGCGCGGTCGACGCGGTGGTCGTGTCGGGGGACGTGTACGACCGTGCGGTGCCCCCGCTCGCCGCGGTCGAGCTGTTCGACGACGCCCTGCACCGGCTCGCCGACGCCGGCGTGCCGACGGTGATGATCTCCGGCAACCACGACTCGGCCCGTCGGCTCGGCGTCGGCGCCGGACTCATCGGCCGCGCCGGCATCCACCTGCGCACGGACCCGACGGCGGCCGCCACCCCGGTCGTCCTCCGGGACGCCCACGGCGACGTCGCCTTCTACGGCCTGCCCTACCTCGAACCCGCCCTGGTGAAGGAGGAGTTCGGGGTCCAGAAGGCGAGCCACGAGGCCGTGCTCGCCGCCGCGATGGACCGGGTCCGCGCCGACCTCGCCACCCGCGCGCGCGGCACCCGCTCCGTCGTCCTCGCCCACGCCTTCGTCACCGGCGGCGAGCCGAGCGACAGCGAGCGCGACATCACCGTCGGCGGGGTCGCGTCCGTGCCCGCCGGCGTCTTCGACGGCGTCGACTACACCGCCCTCGGCCATCTGCACGGCAGCCAGACCCTCACCGAGCGCGTGCGCTACTCGGGCTCGCCGCTGCCGTACTCCTTCTCCGAAGCGGAGCACCGCAAGACCATGTGGCTCGTCGACCTCGGCCCCGACGGCGGGATCGCCGCCGAGCGGATCGACTGTCCGGTCCCGCGCCCGCTGGCCCGAATCCGCGGCGCCCTGGAGGACCTGCTCGCCGACCCGGCGCTCGCCCGCCACGAGGACGCCTGGGTCGAGGCGACGCTCACCGACGCCGTCCGCCCGGCCGAGCCCATGGCCCGGCTCGCCGTCCGTTTCCCGCACACCCTGAGTCTCGTCTTCGCCCCCGAACGCGCCCCCGACGACCCGGACGTGTCGTACGCGCGGCGGCTTGCCGACCGCAGCGACCAGGAGATCGCCGAGGACTTCGTGGCGCATGTGCGCGGCGCGGGGCCCGACGCCCGCGAACAGGGCGTGCTGCGGGACGCCTTCGACGCGGTGCGCGCGGACGACACGGCGCGGGAGGTGGCCCGATGAGGCTGCACCGGCTCGTCCTGACGGCCTTCGGCCCGTTCGGCGACACCCAGAGCGTCGACTTCGACGAGCTGTCCGCCGCCGGGCTCTTCCTGCTGCACGGACCCACGGGCGCCGGCAAGACCTCGATCCTGGACGCCGTCTGCTACGCGCTGTACGGCTCCGTGCCCGGCGCCCGCCAGAACGGCCAGGGTCCCACCCTGCGCAGCGACCATGCCGCCGCCGGCGCCCGCACCGAGATCACCCTCGAACTCACCGTCGCCGGACGCCGGTTGGAGATCACCCGGCAGCCGCCCTGGGAGCGGCCCAAGAAGCGCGGCGTCGGCACGACGGTGGAGAAGGCGCAGAGCTGGTTGCGCGAGCACGACGCGGCCGCCGGCGCATGGAAGGATCTCAGCCGCTCCCACCAGGAGATCGGCGAGGAGATCACCCAGCTGCTCGGCATGAGCCGCGAGCAGTTCTGCCAGGTCGTGCTGCTGCCCCAGGGCGACTTCGCGCGGTTCCTGCGCGCCGACGCCGAGGCGCGCGGCCGGCTGCTGGGACGCCTCTTCGACACCCGGCGCTTCGCCGAGGTCGAGAAACGGCTCGCCGAACGCCGCCGCACCACCGAGGCGCACGTGCGCGAGGGCGATGCGGCCCTGCTCGCCGACGCCCACCGGATGCAGCAGGCGGCGGGGGAGGCCATGGAACTGCCCGAGGCGGCCCCCGGCGAACCGGGCCTCGCCGAGGCGGTGCTGACCGCCGCGGCCGTCGCCCGCAGCACCGCACGCGAGTGGCTGACCGTCGCCCACTGCGGCCGCCTCGCCGCCGAGTCCGCCGAGGCCGCCGCCGGACGCGCCCTGGCCGACATGCGTGAACGGGCCCGGCTGCAGCAGCGGTTCGCCGAAGCGCGAGAGCGCGCCGCCGCCCTCGAGGAAGGGGCCGGCGCCCACCGGGAGGCGCAGGCGCGGATGGAAAGGGCGCGTAAGGCGGAGGCGGTCGCGCCGGCCCTGGAGCTGCGGGAGTCCGCCGACGCCGAGCACGGTGACGCGTCGGCCCGTGCCGCACGCGCGCGTGCCCTGCTTCCGGAGGGGTTCACGGAGGCCGGCGCCGCGGGACTGGCCGCCGCCGCCCGCCGCGCCGCCGAGGAGCTGGGCGGGCTGGAGTCCGCCCGCCGGGCCGAGCGGCGACTGGCCGACCTCGTCGCCGAGCGGACCGAACTGGACCTGCGGGAGCGCGACGACGACGAGGTCCTGGCGGAGAGCGGGACCTGGCTCGCCGGGTGGGGCGCCGTCCGCGACGGGTTGCGGGCCGCCGTCGAGGCCGCCCAGGAGGCCGCCACCCACGCCGAACAGCTCGACGGCCGGCGGGAGCCCGCGCGCCGCCGCCTCGAGGCGGCCCGGCGGCGCGACGAGCTGACCCGTGAACTGGAGGCCGCCCGGCGCAGGGCCCTCGCCTCCGGGGAGCACGCGCAGGCCGCCCGCGCGCACTGGCTCGCCCTGAAGGAGCAGCGACTCGAAGGCATCGCCGCCGAGCTGGCCGCCACCCTCGCCGAGGGTGCGCCGTGCGCCGTCTGCGGCGCCACCGAGCACCCCGCCCCCGCCCGCAAGGACGCCGGGCACGTCGACCGCGAGGCCGAGGAGCAGGCCCTCGCCGCGTGCCGGGTCGCCGAGGAGGGCCACGCCGCGGACGAACGCCGTCTCGGCGTCGTGCGCGAGGCGCTCGCCGCCGCGACCGCCGAGGCCGGCGACGCACCCGCGGACCGGCTCCTCGCCGAGGCGCAGGACGTGGAGCAGGCCTACGCCCGGGCCCGCCGTGAGGCCTCCGCGCTGCACCTCGCGCGCGAGGAGCTGCGACAGGCCGAGCAGGAGCACGAGCGCCGCGCCGAGGCCCAGCGCGAGGCCGCGGTGCGGGCCGCGTCCCGGGTGGGCCACCGGGACCGGCTGGAGCGGGAGCGCGCCGTGCTGGAGGCGGAGCTGACGCAGGCCCGGGGCACGGCGGAGAGCGTCGCCGCCCGGGCCGCCCAGCTGGAGCTGCGCGCGGCCCGGCTCACCGAGGCGGCCGAGGCGGCGCACGCCGAGGAGGAGAGCGCCGCGCGCCTCAAGGCGGCCGACGGCCGCCTCGACGAGGCCGCGTTCCGGGCCGGCTTCGACACCCCGCGCGCCGCCGCCGAGGCCCTGCTCGACGCCGCCGCCCACCGGGAACTGCAACGCGCCCTGGACGTCCGCCAGGCCGAGGAGGCCGCCGTACGGACCGTGCTCGCCGAGCCCGACACCGTGGCCGCGGCCGGGCAGCCGCCCGCCGACCTCGCGGCCGCGCAGGCCGCCGCGGCGGCCGCCGCCGAACGGCTGCGCGCCACCGCCTCCGCGCAGGACGCCGCGGCCCGCCGCTGCGCGGAGCTCGACCAGCTCTCGGCGCGCGCGGAGAGCGGCGTGCGCCGACTCGCCCCGGTGCGCGAGGAGTACGAGCGGGTGGCCCGGCTGGCGGGCCTCACCGCGGGCACCTCGGCCGACAACGAGCGCAAGATGCGGCTGGAGGCCTACGTGCTGGCGGCCCGCCTCGAACAGGTGGCGGCCGCCGCGACCCTACGGCTGCGGCGGATGTCGTCAGGCCGCTACACCCTCGTGCACTCCGACGACCGGGCGGGCCGCGGGCGCAGCGGGCTCGGGCTGCACGTGGTCGACGCCTGGACCGGGCGCGAGCGCGACACGTCGACGCTGTCCGGCGGCGAGACCTTCTTCGCCTCGCTCGCCCTGGCGCTCGGCCTCGCCGACGTCGTCACCGACGAGGCGGGCGGCGTCCGGCTCGACACCCTCTTCATCGACGAGGGATTCGGCAGCCTCGACGACCAGACGCTCGACGAGGTCCTCGACGTCCTCGACTCGCTGCGCGAACGCGACCGCAGCGTCGGCATCGTCAGCCACGTCGCCGATCTGCGGCGGCGGGTCCACGCCCAGCTGGAGGTGGTGAAGGGCAGGTCGGGATCGGTGGTGCGGCAGCGGGGCTATCTGCCCAGCGGGCGCCGGGGGAGCGGCGAGGAGTAGACGACGCTGGTCGTGACCGACCCGAGCGCGCCGATCTTCCCCGACACCTCCTCCAGATGACGCATCGAACGGGCCGCGACCTTGATCACAAAGCAGTCGTCACCCGTCACATGGTGCGCCTCGAGGATCTCGGGCGTGACGGACACCAGATCGTGGAACGGCTTGTAGTTGCCGTTGGGGTAGCGCAGCCGCACGAACGCCAGGATGCCCAGGCCCAGCCGCTCCGGGTCCACGACGGCCGCGTAGCCCTGGATGACGCCTGCCTCCTCCAGCCTGCGCACCCGCTCGGTGACGGCGCTCGCCGACATCGCCACCGCACGTGCCAGGTCGGCGAAACTGGCCCGGCCCTCCCGCTGGAGGACCTCGAGGATGCGCCAGTCGGTGGCGTCCGGGGAATACGCGGTCATGGGCGAAGACTGCAGGGAAATCCACGGCGAAGCAAGACCGAGGCCGTGGAACGCTCCTTCAGCCGGGGCGATCGCCGCCATAGGTTTGCGGTCGTAGCGAACCTCTCGGAATCCTGCGGAAAGGCCCCAGCGATGACTGCCACGACCTCTCTCGACCCGGTGCTGCGCGTCGCCCCCGCGGCCCCGGCCGAGGCCGCCGCCCACTTCCGGGCGAGCCTCGCCTTCCACGCCGACGTCTCCGACGTGGCCGCCGCCCTCGCCGCCGGCGAACCGGGCTTCGTGGTCCTGGACTCCCGGTCCACCGCGTCGTGGGACCAGGGCCATGTCCCGGGCGCCGTCCACCTGCCCACCGCGCTCATCGCCGAGCAGGCAGAGCGGCTCCTCGACCGGGATGTGCCGGTGGTGACGTACTGCTGGGGTCCCGGCTGCAACGGAGCCACCCGGGCAGCCCTCGCGCTCGCCGAACTCGGCTACCGCGTCAAGGAGATGCTCGGCGGGTTCGAGTACTGGGTGCGGGAGGGCTTCGCGTACGAGACCTGGGAGGGCGGCGCGCGGCGCGCCGCCGATCCGCTCACCGCCCCGGCCGACGCGCCGGACTGCGGCTGCTGAACCCATCGGAGGCGACGATCCCCTCGCCTCCCTTCCTCGGCCCTGCGCGACGCCGTGCACCGCTCCGTGGACAACCGACGCCGTGGACGACCGTCGCCGTGGACGACCGTCGCCTGGACAACCACCGCCTCGGGCAGGCCCGTTCGGGCAGGCGCGTTCGCGTAGGTCCGCTCGGAACGGCCCCGCTGGTCCCGCCCCGACCCCGGAACCGGGCAGGTCCGGGATCGGAGCGGGGTGCGACGCGGAGGGTCAGAGCCGTGCCAGCTCGTCCACCAGGTCGTCGAGGCCCAGCGAGCCCTGCGAAAGGGCCGCCATGTGCCAGGACTTGAGGTCGAAGCCGTCGCCCCGGCGTTCCCGGGCCTTCTCCCGCCCGAGCAGCCAGGCCCGCTCGCCCAGCTTGTAGCCGATGGCCTGGCCGGGGATCGTCAGATAGCGGGTGAGCTCGCTCTCGACGAAGTCCGCGGGGCGGCTGCTGTGCCCGCCGAAGAACTCCTGCGCCAGCTCCGGCGTCCAGCGCTCACCCGGGTGGAAGGGCGAGTCGGCCGGGATCGACAGCTCCAGGTGCATGCCGATGTCGACGATGACCCGCACCGCCCGCATCATCTGTGCGTCCAGGTAGCCGAGCCGCTGCTCCGCGTCCGTGAGGAAGCCCAGTTCGTCCATCAGCCGCTCCGCGTACAGCGCCCACCCCTCGGCGTTGGCGCTGACGATCCCGATGGACGCCTGGTAACGGGAGAGGTCCCCGGCGACGTGCGCCCACTGGGCGAGCTGGAGGTGGTGGCCGGGAACGCCCTCGTGATACCAGGTGGAGACGAGGTCGTAGGCCGGGAAGCGGGTCTGCCCCATGGTCGGCAGCCAGGTGCGGCCGGGTCGTGAGAAGTCCTCCGACGGAGGCGTGTAATAGGGGGCGGCCGCGCTCCCCGCCGGAGCGATCCGCGACTCGACCTTCCGCACCCGCTCGGCGAGTTCGAAGTGGGTGCCGTCGAGGGCTTCGATCGCCTGGTCCATCAGGCCCTGCAGCCATTCGCGGACCTCGTCCACGCCCTCGATGTGCCGGCCGTGCTCGTCGAGGTGGGCGAGCGCCGCCCAGGGCGTCGGTGCGCCCGGCAGGATCTTCTCCGCCTCCTTCTTCATCTCGGCGAGCAACCGGTGGTACTCGGCCCAGCCGTACGCGTAGGCCTCGTCGAGATCGAGGTCGGTGCCGTTGTAGTACCGCGACCAGCGGGCGTAGCGCTCCCGGCCCACGGTGTCCGGCGCGCCCTCGATCGTCGGCGCGTACACGTCCCGGACCCAGTCGCGCAGCCGCTCGACGGCCGCCGTGGCTGCGCGGGCCGCCTCGTCCAGCTCGGCGCGCAGGGCGTCCGGCCGCGACTCGGCACCGGCGGACACGAACTCCTCGAACCAGCCGCGGCCCTCGCCGTCCGCGTCCGACCACTGGGTGAGCTGCTCGACGAAGGTGGCCGTCGGCCGCGGGGCCGCGTAGAGCTTGCGTTCCAGGCCCAGCGTCAGCGACTCGCGGTAGCCCTCGAGCGCCGCCGGCACCGCGCGCAGCCGCTCGGCGATCGCCGTCCAGTCCTCGTCGGTCCGGCTGGGCGTGACGGTGAACACCTCGCGCACCTGGTGCGCGGGTGTGGCCATGTTGCCGACGGTACGCAGCGCCTCGTCCGCGTCGTGCACGGCTAGTTGCGCGGTCAGCCGCTCACGCAGCAGACGTGCGCACCGGCGCTCGATGTCACTGTCCGCGCCGGGCCTGCGCTCCGCCTCGTCGAGCTTCGCCAGGGTGTCGCGCGCGAGCCGCGCGAGGGCCTCCTGGCCCCTGGGCGAGAGGTCGGGCAGTCGGCTCGAGCTCTCCTGCACGCCGAGGTAGGTGCCGGTCACCGGGTCGAGGGCGATGAGGTCGTCGACATAGGCGTCGGCGATCTCGCGGGGAAGCGGGTTGGTGGTGTGTGACATGCGCTCCATCCTCGTACGACGGCGCGGTGCGCGTCACGGCATCTGTCCCGAACCCGTCGGCGGCAGCAGGGGTCCGCACTCCCACTGCTGGAAGATCAGCCGCGTCTCGACACGGGCCACCTCGCGCCGTGAGGTGAACTCGTCGAGCACCAGGCGCTGCAGATCCGCCATGTCCGCGACGGCCACATGGACGAGATAGTCGTCGGGCCCGGTCAGGTGGAAGACGGTCAGCGCCTCCGGCATCGCCCGGATCCGTTCCACGAACGGCCCGACCAGCTCCCGGCGGTGCGGGCGGACCTGCACCGACAGCAGCGCCTGCAGGCCCCGGCCCAACTTGGCCGGATCGAGCCGCAGCTGATGCCCGAGGATCACGCCGGAGCGGCGCAGCCGCGTGACGCGGTCGAGGCACGTCGACGGCGCGACGCCGACCTGCGCGGCGAGGTCGCGGTATGTGGTCCGGGCGTCGTTCTGCAGCAGCCGCAGCAGCTGGAGATCGACCGGGTCCAGTACGACGGATTCGGCCATCGGCCGAACGTAGCACGGAGTCCGGATCCGATCACCCGTCCGATGTTCACTCTGCCGTCCATGGACTCAACCGCTGCGAAGACGCACGCGTACGACGGCGTACGCATGTACGGAGCGCCCCGCGCGCGGGCACTGGCCACCGAGGCCGTGCACGCCGGACGGGACGACCTGGCCGGGCAGGGCCTGCACGCCCCGCCGATCGACCTGTCCACCACCTACCCGTCCTACGACAGCCGCGCCGAGGCCGCCCGCATCGACGCGTTCGCCGCGACCGGGGCGGAGCCGGACGGGCCGCCCGTCTACGGACGGCTGGGCAACCCGACGGTGGCACGCTTCGAGACGGCGCTGGCCCGCCTCGAAGGCACCCCGAGCGCGGTCGCCTTCGCCAGCGGGATGGCGGCGCTGACCGCGGTGCTGCTCGCGCGCGCCTCGGCCGGGCTGCGGCACGTCGTGGCCGTGCGCCCGCTCTACGGGTGCAGTGACCATCTGCTGACGGCGGGGCTGCTCGGCTCGGAGGTCACCTGGACCGACCCCGCGGGGATCGCGGACGCGCTGCGCCCCGACACCGGGCTGGTCATGGTCGAGTCTCCCGCCAATCCGACGCTCGCGGAGGTCGATCTGCGGGCGGTCGCCCACGCCTGCGGCTCCGTCCCGCTGCTCGCCGACAACACCTTCGCCACACCGGTGCTCCAGCGGCCGGCGGAGCAGGGCGCGCGACTGGTCCTGCACAGCGCCACCAAGTACCTCGGCGGCCACGGGGACGTGCTGGGCGGCGTCGTCGCCTGTGACGAGGAGTTCGCGGGCCAGCTGCGGCAGATACGTTTCGCCACCGGCGGCGTGCTGCATCCGCTGGCCGGGTATCTGCTGCTGCGCGGCCTGTCCACGCTGCCCGTGCGGGTGCGGGCCGCCTCCGCGACCGCCGCCGAGCTGGCCCGCCGGCTGGCCGCGGACCCGCGGATCGCGCGCGTGCACTATCCGAGGATCGGCGGCGCGATGGTCGCCTTCGAGGTCGACGGCGACCCGCACGCGGTGATCGCGGGCGTCCGTCTGATCACCCCCGCGGTGAGTCTCGGCAGCGTCGACACGCTCATCCAGCACCCGGCGTCGATCAGCCATCGCATCGTGGACGCGGCGGAACGCCGCGGCGCGGGCGTGAGCGACCGGCTGCTGCGGCTGTCGGTGGGGCTGGAGGACGTCGAGGACCTGTGGGAGGACCTGGACCGGGCGCTCGACGGAGCCGGTCCGGTCCGCGAAGGGGGAGCGCAAGGCCGTCACGAACGGCTGGGGGAGACCGTTCCCGGGTCCGGGCGGGAAGCGGCTGCCGCGGTGTGACGGTGCGGGCGGTCCGGCGGCATCGCACCGCCGGGCCGCCCGCCCTGTGCCGTCGACCTACGTCGTCGTACGTATTCGTCGCCCGCCGCCCGTCGTCCGCAGCCTGCCGCCCCGTGACCGGCACCCAGCGTCCGGCGTCGCGCGTCCGTCGCCCGCCCGCCCGGTACTCGTTCGCGGAGGGACGTTCAGTCGCGTCGGACGCTTTCCTCGTGGCGCTGCTCGGACGACCCCCGGGCCGCGGCGGCCTTCTCCAGGCGGGCGGTGATGACCAGGGTTCCCTCCTCGATCTGGTAGTCGAGGGGCAGTCCGAGGCCGCGCATCGCCGCGACCATGCCGGTGTTGGAGGACTGCGTCACGGCGTACACGCTCCCGCAGCCCGCGTCCCGGGCCATCGCCACCAGGCGGCCGAGCAGTTCCGCGCCGATGCCGCGCCGCTGCCAGCCGTCCTCGACGAGCAGCGCGACCTCCGTCTCGTCGCCGTCCCACAGCAGGTGGCCGAGGCCGACGATGCGGCCCGACCGCGTCTGCACGGCGAGGGTGCGGCCGAAGCGGGGGCTGAGCAGATGGTTGAGGTAGCGGTCCGCGTCGCCGACCGGCCCGTGGTAGCGCATGCCGAGCGTGCGGGCGGAGCACCGTTCGTGCATGTCCTTCGCCGCGGCCACGTCACCCGTGTCCGCCCGGCGCACGGTGATGTCCTCGCCCTCGGACAGCGTCAGGACGTCCTGGCCGTGCGGGACCCGCGGGCCGAGCCGGGCGTCCAGCTCCACCAGCGCACGCGCGCGGGCGAACTCGGTCGGGGTGAACGGCAGATACGCCCTCTCCACCGTGATCACCCCGCCGTCCGGCATGGGCAGGCGCATCACGGTGTCCTCCAGCGCTCCCTCCTCGGGCACGTCCACGGCGGCCTTCGCGCCACCGCGGCCGGCCGCCGCGGGGAGCGAGCGGATCGTGCAGCGGCCGAGCAACTGCCGCAGTGCGAGCGGCAGTTCTGCGGCGTCGAGAGCGGTACGGGTGGCCAGCCCGAGGACCCGGGTCGGCGCGTCCACCAGATCGTGGGCGTCGGCCCGCTCGATCCAGGTGTCGCGGCCGCCTCCCAGCGCCACGGCCCGGGTGATCTCGCCCGCCGCGAGACCACCTGGGGCCCGCAGCAGGAACTCGTCCACGGTGTCCTCGCCCAGCGGGTGCGTCTGCAGGCTCAGAATGTCCACCCGCCGCCCGGCGAGCGCCGCGCACAGGGCGGCCAGCGACCCGGGGGCGTCCTGCACCGTCGTCCGCATCCGCCAGAGGGTGCTCTCCTCGCCGGCCGGCGAGGGAAGCGCGGACGGCCCGGCCTGCGGCTCCTCGGAGCCCGGCCGGGCGCCGGTATCCCCGGCGGGCGGCGCATGACCGTGGCGGCGTGCCCACCAGGTGTGGAACCCGGCCGTGGCGGCGAGCGCGACCGCCGACACCGCCAGCAGCGCCGGGCCGTCCGGACCGTGGCCCACCAGGTTCGCCACTCCGTCGGCCACCGCGACGGCCGTGAAGAGGGCGGCGAGTTCCACCACGTCCCGCCGCCAGTGGTGCACCGGGCGTCCGCGCCGCGCGCGCGTCACATCAGTCAGTTCTCGAGTCATGCAGCCACTGTGGAGGAACTGTGTTGCGTGATCACGAACGGTGTGTGACTGACGGGTAAAGGGCCGCTAATGCCCGTTTTGTTGATCCTTCCATCACTCTACGGCAGCGCGCGACGCGACCTGCCGCCGCCGTGCCAACGGCCGGGAAGGCCGGAACCCTCATCCCCGGCCCCCCGGCCCCCGGCCCCCTCGCCCCCCTTCAGGGCGAGCGGCGTGTCACTGCCCGACCAGTCCCGGCCGCAGCACCTTCGTGAACAGCACGGAGCCGTCCTGCTCGCGCAGCCGCACCGTCAACTCCCCGCTGTCGCCGTCGATGTCGACCTCGCCGAAGAACTGGTAGCCGCCCGCGGGCGACACGTTGGACGTGGTCGGGGCCTTCACGAAGACGCGCTCCGGGCCGAAGGTGCCGTCCAGCGCGCTGGCCGGGAAGGCGCCCGCGTTGAGCGGCCCGGAGACGAACTCCCAGAACGGCTCGAAGTCGGTGAACGCGGCCCGCGACGGCCGGTAGTGCTGCGCCGACGTGTGGTGCACGTCGGCCGTCAGCCACACCGTCCCGGTGATCCGCCGGTGCTTGATGTACCGCAGCAGCTCCGCGATCTGCAGCTCGCGACCCAGCGGCGCCCCCGGGTCGCCCTGCGCGACGGCTTCGATGTTCGGCCGGCCCTCCGTGGTGTCCGGCACGACGAGGCCGAGCGGCATGTCGGCGGCGATCACCTTCCACACCGCGCGCGATCGGGACAACTCCCGCTTGAGCCACGCCAGTTGTTCGGCGCCCAGGATGCCCTGCGGGTCCGTGACCTGGGTGTCGGGTGAGTTGGCGTTGCGGTAGGTCCGCATGTCCAGCACGAAGACGTCGAGAAGGGGCCCGTGGCGCACGACCCGGTGGACCCGGCCCTCCCGGGCGCCGGGACGCAGCGTCGAGATCGGGAAGTACTCGCTGAACGCCCGCCGCGCGCGCCCCGCGAGCACGTCGACGCTCTTCTCCGTGTAGCGGGGATCGGAGGCGGCGACGACCTCACCCGGGTACCAGTTGTTGCGGACCTCGTGGTCGTCCCACTGGATGACGGACGGCACCTGCGCGTTGAAGCGGCGCAGGTTCTCGTCCAGCAGGTTGTAGCGGAAGTTCCCGCGGAACTCCGCGAGGGTCTCGGCGACCTTCGACTTCTCCTCGGTGGTGACGTTGCGCCACAGGCTGCCGTCGGGCAGCGCCTGCGTCGCCGTCAGCGGGCCGTCGGCATAGATGTTGTCGCCGCTGCACAGGAAGAAGTCCGGATCGAGTCGCGCCATGGCGTCGTAGATGCGGTAGCCGCCGAGGTCGGGGTTGATGCCCCAGCCCTGGCCGGCGAGGTCCCCGGACCACAGGAAGCGCACGCCGCGCCGGCGCCGCAGGGGGACGGTGCGGAAGGCGCCGGTCACCGGCTCACCGGTGCGGCGCGGATCGTCCGGGTCGGCGAGCAGCACGCGGTAGTGGATCTGCTCGCCGGCCGGCAGCCCGTGCAACCGGACGGTGCCGGTGAAGTCCGTGCCGGCGCCGAGCAGCGGACCGTGCAGCCGGCGGGCGCCCCGGAACGACTCGGTGGCCGCGGTCTCGACGATCATCCGCGCCGGACGGTCGGACCGCACCCACACCAGCCCGGAGTCGGACGTCACGTCCCCGCTCTGCACGCCCCAGGCCGCCCTGGGCCGCCCGGACAGCGCGAGTGCGGGAGCCGCGCCGAGCGCGGCGGGCAGGGTCAGGGCCGCGGACGCGGCGAGCGAACCGCGCAGGACGCCGCGGCGCCCCGGAAACGGACGGTGTGACATGGAGGTGCCTCCTGGGGCGGGAACCGGCCGGTGTGCACCGACACGTCTACGCGGGCGCCGCAGCGCATACGGAAACCGCGGATGAACAACTGAACGCGCACACAAGGCCGCCGCCCGCGCGCTGTCGCGCGTCACCTGGTCGCGACGGCCTCCGCCATGAGGCGTATGCCCTCGTGGACGCGCGGGGGCGACAGGTGCGCGTAACCCAGCACGAGGCGCACGGGCCCGTCGTCCGGCACGGGCGTGTACGCGTACTGGTCCAGGGTGCGGACGTCGACGCCCGCGGCGGCCGTCCTTTCGAGGAACCGCTCCTGCGGCCCGTAGCGCCGGGGGAGTTCGGCGATGGCGTGCAGTCCCGCCGCCACGCCCGACACCCGCGCCCCGGGGAAGTTCTCGCAAAGCGCGCTCACGACGGCGTCCCGGCGCTCGCGGTAGGCCCGTTGGCAGCGGCGCAGCTGACGGTCGTAGTCGCCGCGCTCCACGAACCGGGCGAACAGCGCCTGGTCGAGCGCGGGATGGCCCAGGTCCGTCGTCCGCTTGCGCTCGACGACCGCCTCGGTCAGCGCCTCCGGAACGAGCAGCCAGCCGAGGCGCAGTCCCGGTGCGAGCGACTTGCTGACCGAACCGGTGTAGGCCACGCGCTCGGGGTCCAGGCCCTGCAGGGCGCCCACGGGGGCGCGGTCGTAACGGAAGTCTCCGTCGTAGTCGTCCTCGAGGACGAAGCCGTCCACCGACCTCGCCCAGTCCAGCAACTCGGCCCGCCGCCGCGCCGAGTACGCGATCCCGGTGGGGAACTGGTGCGCCGGCGTCGTCACCACGGCCCGCACGCCCGACGCCCGGAGCGGGTCCATGGCCAGGCCCTCGCCGTCCAGCGGCAGCGGGACGGCCGTGACGCCCGCCCCCGCGTACAGGGCGCTGTGCTGGGGACTGCCGGGGTCCTCCACGCCGACGGCGGCCGTCCCGCGCGCGTGCAGGGCGAGGCCGAGCAGCGCACTCGCCTGCGCGACGCCGGAGACGACCACGAGGCGCTCCGGATCGGCGACCACGCCCCGCCGGCGGGCCAGGAGTCCGGCGAGCGCGAGGCGCAGCCGGGGCAGCCCGCGCGGGTCCGGATAGCCCAGCTCGTGGTGCGGCAGGCCGGCCAGCACGGCCCGCTGCGCGGCGCCCCACGCGGCCCGCGGGAACAGCGACAGGTCCGGCGTCCCCGGCACGAAGTCGGCCCGCGCGCCCGGCGGGCGCGGAGCGAGGTCACGCGCGCGCGGGTGGGCGGCCCGGACGGCGCCGCCCACCCAGGTGCCCGCGCCGCGCCCGCTGCGCAGATACCCCTCCGCCGTCAGCTGCTCGTACGCCTCCGTGATGAGCCCCCGCGAGACCCCGAGGTCGGCGGCAAGGTCCCGGCTGGACGGCAGGCGGGCGCCCGGGGCGAGGAGCCCGGAGCGCACGGCGTCCCGCAGCGCTGCCCGCAGGGCGCGTCCACGCGCGCGTGCCGGCGCGGAAGCGGCCGGCAGCAGCACCTCCCAGGCCGCCGACGGCGAGGGCCCTTCGGGATTGGTCCCCGATGACGTCATGGAAGTGGACCTTAAACCGTGCCGCCGCCGCTCCTAGCGTCGAACGTCATGAACGTCACCGCTCTGCGCGGGTCGCTGCTCGCGGCGCTCGCCTGCGTCCTCGTCGGAGGATCCTTCACCGCCAACAGCGTCCTCGGCGCCTACCCGTACGCGGGCGGCCAGGCCCTGCGCTACGGCCTCGCCTGTCTGCTGCTCGCGCCCTTCGCCGGGGCGGGCGCGGGAGCCCGGCTGCGCGCGCTCCCCCCTCGCCTGTGGATGCGGCTCACGCTGCTCGCGGCGGTCGGGATGGTCGGCTTCAACCTCGCCGTGCTGGCCGCCGAGCGCTCCGCGGAGCCCGCCGTCCCCGGTGTCCTGGTCGGCTGTGCGCCGGTCGTGGTGGCCGTCGTGGCGCCGGCGGTGGAGGGACGACGGCCCCGGCGCGAGCCGCTGTACGGGGCGACGCTGGTCGCCGTCGGCGCGTTCACGGTGCAGGGCTGGGGCCGGACGGACGGCGCGGGCCTCGCCTGGTCGGTGTGCGCGCTGGCCGGAGAGGTCGGCTTCGCGGTGCTCGCCGTGCCCGTCCTGCGGCCGCTGGGGCCACGGCTGCTGTCCGCCACGGTGTGCGGGCTCGCCACGCTGGAGTCGGCGGCGGCCGGACTGCTGCTCGACGGCGGCGAGTGGCTGCGGCGGCCGGACGGCGGGGAGGCCGCCGCGCTGCTGTGGCAGTCGGCGGTCGTCACCGTCGTGGGCTTCGTGTGCTGGTACATGGGCATGCAGCGGATCGGCGCGGAGCGCGCCACGTTGTTCTCCGGTCTCATCCCCGTGGCGGCCGCCTGCACCGCCCCGCTCGTGGGAATCGGCTCGTACGGCCCCGTGCAGGCCGTGGGGAGCGCGCTGGTCGGGGCCGGCGTCGCGGTGGGCGCGGGCGCCCTGTCGCGCGCCCGCGGGGGTTCAGCGGCTGCCGTCGAGGATCACCCGCGCGACGAGGGCCGGGTCGTCGTTCATCGGGCAGTGGCCGCAGCCGGGCAGCCGCACGAGGCGGGCGGCCGGGATGACCTGCTTGGCGCGGACGCCCTGCCGGCGCACGAGCAGCCAGTCGCGGGCGCCCCAGCCGACGGTGACCGGGATGCCGGGCAGGTCGTCGGTGAACCGGACGGTGGTGCCGGCGCGCAGCGTCTGGTCGAACCCGGTGGCCCGTGCCAGGGCCAGCGTCTCGGCGACCACGGCCTCGGGTGAGCGGCGGGCCGGGCGGGCGTAGATGGTGCTGGTGAGGGCGGTGCGGCCGGCCGCCGTGCTCGCCAGGCGCTCCACGAGGGGCAGCGGCAGCCGGCGGGAGATCTGTCGCATCGTGACCAGCACGCCGAAGGCGTAGCGCCGCTCGGCCTCCGACCAGAACCCGGCCGGGGACAACGCCGTGACGGACCGTACGAGCTTCTCGCGGCCGAGTTCCAGGGCGAGCAGACCGCCGAGCGAGTTCCCCGCCACATGGGGGCGGTCCAGCTCCAGCGCCTCGCAGAAGGCGCCGAACACGGCGGCCGTGGTGGGCAGGTCGTAGGCGAGGCCGTCCGGCAGGGCGGGGGAGACGCCGAAGCCGGGCAGGTCCACGGCGATCACATCGCGTTCGGCGGCCAGGATGTCCACGACCGGGTCCCAGGCCTGCCGATGGTGCCCGATGCCGTGCAGCAGCAGGAGCGGCTCGCCGCGGCCTACGCGCGCGTAGGAGACCGTGACGGGCAGCGGGCCCTTGGGGGAGGGGACCGTGAAGGAGACGGTGGCGGGCATGGGAGCTCCTCGTTCTGACAGCGGGCCGGCAGACGCCGTAGACAGCTTGTCAGCAATTGCTACCGGCGGGTAGCCCTGTCGTTCGTCCTTCGAGTGAATCCTGTCATTTGGGACGTGTAGTGAGCGCTTTCCCTCCCGGTGGCCACAGGGTTGGAGGATTGGTATTGACCAAGGGTGGGGGCCGCCCTATGGTCGCGAGAGAAGTACAACAACCTTTAATAAACAAGGGCGCGAAAACGCCGCAGGATGACGGCGATTGCGGAGGACAGGGTGGGGACCACGCAACTGGAATCGGTGCCGGAACCGAAGTACTGGCATCTCAAGACCGTGCTCAGCGAAGCGCTCGACTCCGAGTTCGCCGTGGGCGAGATCCTGCCCAACGAGCGTGAGCTGGCCGCCCGCTTCGGCGTCGCCCGGGCGACGCTCCGTCAGGCGCTGGAGCAGCTCGAGCTGGAGGGCCGGCTGCACCGCCGCCGAGGCGTCGGCACCACCGTCGCACCGCCCCGGATGGGCGTCGCCGTCGGCACGGAGCAGCAGGTCTGGCCGGGCCTGGGGGAAGACGCCTGGCAGGCCGTCGGCTGCACGCTCGCGGTACCGCCCGCGGCCGTCGCCGCCGCCCTGGAGACCCCGCGCGAGCAGAGCGTGCACATCGTGCGGCGCTCACGGGTGTCGCACGGTCAGCCCGTCGCCGCCGAGTTGCTGTACGTCCCGCAGACGTCGGCTCCCGGCCTCGGCGCGATCGACGGTCCGTCCGAGGCCGCACACGCGCGTGCGGTGCTGCGCGAGCTGCATCACCTCGAACTGCAGGGCCAGGACAGCGCCGTGGAGCTGGGCTCGGCGCGCGCGGACGACGCGAGGGAACTCGACCGGCTCCCCGGCGCGCCCGTCCTCGTGGTCACGACCCGCTACTTCGCCCAGGGCCGTACCGCCGCGCTCTCCGTGGCCACGTACCGCGCGGACACCTGCCGGCTGACGTTCGGCGCGTCCGGCGGCGTGGAGATACACCACGGTCCGGAGCAGCAGGCCTCCTGAGCCCGGCTTGCGCCGCGGACCGCGTGCCGCAGGCCGACGACGGCCTGCGGCGGTCCGCACGGCCCGCCCGCGAGCGCACCCGGAGTCTCCGTCCGGCGGCCCGCGAACGCCGAGCACCGAGCAGCCGTCCACCCGGCGTCCAGGGCGCCCGGCGTTCCACCCGTCACGGACGGCGCTCCGAGCCGCGGCTCACCGCCGCGCCGTGACCGTCCCCTCCACCGCGAACAACTGCTCCTCCACGTGATCGAGGGCGAGCCGCAGCGCCCCCGTCGCCACCGCCGCCTCCCCGAGCATCGACAGGGCCACGCTCGGCGGCCGCAGACAGTAGCGCGCCAACTCCGCGCGCAGCGGCTCCAGTACGCCGTCCAGGCCGGCCGCCCAGCCGCCGACCACGACCAGCTCCGGGTCGAGCGCCAGCACCAGCGCGGCCACGTCGTGCACCAGCCGCTGGATGAAGCGGTCCACCGCTGCCCGGGCCCGCCGGTCGCCTCCCCGGGCCTGCGCGAACACCTTCGCGACGGCCTGCTCGTCCAGCGGGTGCAGCGGCTCGTCCGTCGTGGACAGCAGCGTCTCCGGTGTCGCCTCACGGCCCAGCAGGTGCAGTGCGCCGATCTCTCCGGCCGCGCCGCCGTACCCGCGGTGCAGCCGCCCCCCGATCAGTGCGCCGGCCCCGGGGCTCAGCCCCGCCAGCACGAACACCACGTCGTCGGACTCGGTGGCCGACCCCTTCCAGTGTTCGGCCACGGCGGCGGCGTTGGCGTCGTTCTCCACCAGTACCGGGCACTTGAAGGAACGGCTCAGCCGCTCGCCGAGACGCAGCCCCGTCCACTCGGGCAGCGCGGTGCCCAGCCGCACCGTGCCGTCCGCCTCCACGATCCCTGGCGTGCCGACCCCGACCGCCCGCAGCGAACTGCGCGGGACGCCCGCCCGGCGCAGCAGCTCGGCGACGGCCGCGCGCAGCCGTTCCAGCCGCTCGTCGGCCGGGGCCGCCTCGTCGACTTCCCTGGCCTGGGCGCCCAGCACACGGCCGTCCAGGTCGGACAGCAGCGCGGCCACCCGATGGGACCCGATCTCCAGGCCCAGCAGATGCCCCGCCTCCGCCCGGAACCGGAACCGTCGCGCGGGCCGCCCCTGCCGGCGGGCGACGCTCTCGTCCGCCGCCTTCTCGACGACGAGCCCCGCCGCGATCAGATCCTCGACGACCCCCTCCACCGTCGGCCGGGACAGCCCGGTGACGCGGGTGATCTCCGTGAGCGTCGCGCAGTCCGTGGCGCGCAGCGCGTGCAGCACCACCGCGGAATTGATCCTTCGCAGCAGGGAGGGGTCCCCGCCGGTCAGCTGCCCCAACGTCCGTCCTCCCAGCTCGTGCGCGTGTTGGGCGGATCGTACTCGGCCCGGCGCACCCCGGCGAGTGCCCGGCCGGCACCGACGACCCCGCGGCCCCTCAGCCCGGCTCGACGAACCCCGACTCGTACGCAGTGATCACCGCCTGCGTCCGATCCCGCACCCCGAGCTTCGCCGGCGCCGCGACCGCCGGCGACCGGCCGGGGCGTGGGCGGTTGCCCGAGACGGGATGACGGAGGCGGGGCGGGCGGGGCGTCTGGGGTGGGGTGGACGCTGACGGGCCGCCCATTGTCAGGCGGGGCCTCTTTGCAGTCCCTCGCCGTCAGTCCTCCGCCGCCAGCCGCAGCCGGGCGAACTCCTCGGCCATCGTCGCGGCCGTCCAATGCGCGTTCAGGCCGCTGGGGTTGGGCAGCACCCACACGCGGGTGTCGCCGATGCGGCGCTCCTGCGGGCCCACCACGGCCTTGCGGTCGTCGAACGCCGCCCGGTAGGCGGTCACGCCGACCACCGCCAGCCACCGGGGTTCCAGCCGTCCCACCTTGTCCGCGAGCAGTCGCCCGCCCTCGCGGTACTCCTCGGCGCTCAGCTCGTCCGCTCTGGCCGTCGCGCGAGCCACCACGTTGGTGATGCCGAGCCCGTAGGTCAGCAGCTCCCGCTGCTCAGCAGGCTTCAGCAGCCGCGGGGTGAAGCCCGACAGGTGCAGCACCGGCCAGAAGCGGTTGCCCGGGCGGGCGAAGTGGTGGCCGGTGGCCGCCGTCATCAGACCCGGGTTGATGCCGCAGAACAGCACGTGGAGACCGTCCGCGATCACGTCGGGTACGAGACGGTCGCGGGCGGCCTCCAGTTCGGCCTGGGTGAAACGCGTCAGAGGATCGCTCCGGGCGTGTAACCGGCCGCCTCCGGCCGCTGCTTCACGATCTCCTCGATCCGGCCCACGACCACGGCCACCTGGGCTGCCGCGGCACCCGTGAACGACAGCTTGTCGGCCATGAGCGCGTCCAGCTGGGCGCGGTCCAGCGGCAGGCGCTCGTCGGCGGCCAGCTTGTCCAGCAGCTCGTTGCGCTCGGTGCCCTGCTCCCGCATCGCCAGCGCCGAGGCCACGGCGTTCTCCTTGATCGCCTCGTGCGCCAGCTCACGGCCGACGCCCCCGCGCACGGCGCCCATGAGTACCTTCGTGGTGGCGAGGAACGGCAGATAGCGGTCGAGCTCCCGGGCGACGACGGCCGGGAACGCGCCGAACTCGTCGAGCACCGTCAGGAAGGTCTCCAGCAGGCCGTCCAGCGCGAAGAACGCGTCCGGCAGCGCGACCCGGCGGACCACCGAGCAGGACACGTCGCCCTCGTTCCACTGGTCGCCCGCCAGCTCGCCGGTCATCGACGCGTAGCCGCGCAGGATGACCATCAGGCCGTTGACGCGCTCGCAGGAGCGGGTGTTCATCTTGTGCGGCATGGCGGAGGAGCCGACCTGGCCGGGCTTGAAGCCCTCGGTCACCAGCTCGTGTCCGGCCATCAGCCGGATCGTCTTCGCCAGTGAGGAGGGGGCCGCGGCGAGCTGCACCAGCGCGGTCACGACCTCGTAGTCCAGCGA
The DNA here is from genome assembly GCF_044335095.1 of Streptomyces sp. NPDC020597. NCBI lineage: Bacteria > Bacillati > Actinomycetota > Actinomycetes > Kitasatosporales > Streptomycetaceae > Streptomyces > Streptomyces sp. NPDC020597. The sequence goes on from NZ_JBIRUL010000007.1 coordinate 25,416, forward strand.
GCGCGGGTAGACCTGGCCGACCGAGGTGAACGCCTGAGAGAAGCCCAGGTGGCCGGCGATCCGGTCCTCCAGCTCGGCCAGCTTCGCGGCGTCGCCGCCCAGCAGGTCCAGCATGTCCTGCGCGGTGCCCACCGGGCCCTTGATGCCGCGCAGCGGGTAGCGCGCCAGCAGCTCCTCGACCCGGCCGTACGCCACGAGCAGCTCGTCGGCGGCGGTCGCGAACCGCTTGCCGAGGGTGGTGGCCTGGGCGGCGACGTTGTGGGAGCGGCCGGCGACGACCAGCTCGCCGTACTCCGCGGCCAGCCGGCCCAGCCGCGCCAGGACCGCCACCGTGCGGTCGCGGACCAGCTCCAGCGAGAGGCGGATCTGCAGCTGTTCGACGTTCTCCGTGAGGTCGCGGGACGTCATGCCCTTGTGGACCTGCTCGTGCCCGGCGAGGTCGTTGAACTCCTCGATGCGGGCCTTCACGTCGTGGCGCGTGACCTTCTCGCGCTCGGCGATCGAAGCCAGGTCGACGGTGTCGAGGACACGCTCGTAGTCGGTGATCGCCGTGTCCGGCACCTCGATCCCGAGGTCCTTCTGGGCCTTCAGCACGGCGAGCCAGAGCTGACGCTCCAGCTTCACCTTGTGCTCGGGCGACCAGAGCGTGGCGAGCTCGGCGGAGGCGTAGCGTCCGGCGAGGACGTTGGGGATGCGGGGCTTGGCGGCGGCAGCGGAAGTCACGTGGAGGGATTCTACTGGCGCTTCGTGCAGGTCGCCGCCGCGGTCCGGTTCGGCGGAACCTACGAGACCGGCGTCACCCTGTGGGCGGGTGGGCGTCACCCCGCGGGCGGAGGGGCGTCGCCGTGCGCGGATCGGCGGCGCCCCGTGTCCTGCCCGGCTGCGCCGATCGCCTTCGTCCGCCTACACCTGGCTCTCGTACGGAAGGAGTTCGGGACGCTTGGGCGGCAGGCTGTCCCCGGAGGACCGGCCCGTCAGCCGGCGGCCTATCCACGGCAGCAGGTACTGCCGGGTGAACCGTGCGTCCGCGACCCGTCGGGCGGCCCAGCCCGGCGGCGGGGTGGGCGGCATCGGCAGGTGCCAGTCGGCATCCTCGGCCTCGTGTCCGAGGGTCTGCCAGACGGCCTCGGCGACCCGGCGGTGGCCGTCCGCCGTCAGGTGCAGCCGGTCGACGTCCCACATGCGCGGGTCGCCGAGCGAGGCGGCGCCGTACAGGTCGACGACGAGCGCGCCGTGCCGCTCCGCCAGCTCCTCGACGCACTCGAAGAGCTCCTCCATGCGCGGCCGGAACCGGTCGAGGACGGGCCCCTGCCGGCCCGGGCTGCGCATCAGCACGAGCTGCTTGCAGGACGGGGCCAGCCGCTCCACCGCCTCCGTCAGCAGGCCCTTGACCAGGCCCATGTCGCACTTGGGGCGCAGGGTGTCGTTGAGGCCGCCGACCAGGGTGATCACGTCGGCGCCCATCGCGGCGGCCACCGGCACCTGCTCCTCGACGATCTGTCCGATCAGCTTGCCGCGCACCGCGAGGTTGGCGTACCGGAAGCCGGGGGTGCGCACGGCCATCCGCGCGGCGAGGAGGTCGGCCCAGCCCCGGTAGGAGCCGTCGGGCAGCAGGTCCGACATGCCCTCGGTGAAGGAGTCGCCGAGGGCGACCAGGCTGGAGTACGGGGGAATGGTGTTCGTCTGCATGGCGACACCGATGGTAGCCCGAGTCTCATACCCGCCGGTCGGTCGGACCCGTCCGGCCCGACCTGTCCAAGCGGCACGGACGGCCTACGTCCGCTGTCCGAACAGCTCCTGGAGCACGTCCTCCATGGTGACCAGGCCGGCCAGCCGGCCGTCGGAGCCGAGCACGGCCGCCAGATGCGTCCGGCTGCCCCGCATCGCGGTCAGGACGTCGTCCAGCGGGGTCGCCTCCCGCACCCGGGCGATGGCCCGCATGTCCTGCAGCCGGAAGGCCCGGTCGCGCGGCGAGGCGTCCAGCGCGTCCTTCACGTGCAGGTAGCCGACGATCCGGCGTCCCTCGTCCACCACGGGGAAGCGGGAGAACCCGGACTCCGCCGCGAGCTGTTCCAGCCCCTCCGCAGTGACGCCGACACGCGCGTACACCACGCGTTCCAGCGGCAGGACGACGTCGCGCACCGGGCGGCGGCCCAGTTCCAGGGCGTCGTGCAGGCGCTCCTGGGCGCGGTCGTCGATGAGGCCCGCCTCGCCGGCGTCCCGGACGATCTGTGCCAGCTCCGCGTCCGAGAAGGTCGCGGTGACCTCGTTCTTCGTCTCGATGCGCAGCAGTTTCAGCAGCCCGTTGGCGAACGCGTTGATCGCGAAGATGACGGGCCGCAGCGCCCGGGCGAGCGCGACCAGCGGCGGTCCCAGCAGCAGCGCGCTGCGCACCGGCTCGGCGAGCGCGATGTTCTTCGGCACCATCTCGCCGAGCAGCATGTGCAGATAGGTGGCGGCCGCCAGCGCGATCACGAAGGACACCGCGTGCCCGGCGCCCTCGGGCACGCCGACCGCGTGGAACACCGGCTCCAGCAGGTGCGCGATGGCCGGCTCGGCGACCACGCCGAGCACCAGCGTGCACAGCGTGATGCCGAGCTGCGCCGCGGCCATCAGCGCGGACACGTGCTCCAGCCCCCACAGCACGCTGCGTCCGCGCCGGTCGCCCTGTTCGGCGTACGGCTCGATCTGGGAGCGGCGTACCGAGATCAGCGCGAACTCGGCGCCGACGAAGAACGCGTTGACGACGAGGGTCGCCAGCCCGATGAGCAACTGGACGGCGGTCACTGCCCGGTCCCTTCCACGTGGGTGTCGGCGAGCGGGGCGTGCAGCAGCACGCGCGCGGCTCGGCGGCCGGAGGCGTCCACCACGTCCATCCGCCAGCCGGCGATCTCGACGGTGTCCCCGACGGCCGGTATCCGGCCCAGTTCGGTGGCCACCAGCCCGGCCAGCGTCTCGTACGGTCCCTCGGGCGCGTGCAGGCCGACGCGCGCGAGCCGGTCGGTGCGGGCGGCGCCGTCGGCCGAGTACAGGGCGCGGCCGTCGTCGTCGGTGCCCGCGTGCGCCAGTTCCGGCGTCTCGTGGGGGTCGTGCTCGTCGCGGACCTCGCCGACGACCTCCTCGACGATGTCCTCCAGCGTCGCCACGCCCGCGGTTCCGCCGTACTCGTCGATGACGACGGCCATCGTCCGCTTGCCGGACAGCCGGTCCAGCAACCGGTCCACGGTGAGCGACTCGGGGACGAGGAGCGGGTCGCGCATGATCTCGGCGACCGGCACGCGCGCGCGTCGCCCGGCGGGGACCGCCAGCGCGTCCTTGATGTGCGCGGTCCCCACCACCGAGTCGAGGTTCCCGCGGTACACGGGGAAGCGGGACAGACCCGTCGCCCGGGTCGCGTTGGCCACGTCCTCGCAGGTCGCCGTCGCGTCCAGGGCGATGACCTGCACGCGCGGGGTCATCACGTTCTCCGCCATGAGGTCGGCCAGGTTCAGCGTCCGCACGAACAGCTCCGCGGTGTCCGCCTCCAGGGCGCCCTCCCGAGCGGAGTGCCGGGCCAGGGCCGCGAGCTCCTGGGGACCCCGGGCGGCGGCGAGCTCCTCGGTGGGCTCCACGCCGACGCGGCGCACGATGCGGTTCGCGGTGTCGTTGAGGTGGCTGATGAAGGGCCGGAAGGCGGCGCTGAACCAGCGCTGCGCGTTGCCCACGGTCTTGGCCACCGCGAGCGGGGAGGAGATCGCCCAGTTCTTCGGCACCAGCTCGCCGACGACCATCAGGAACACGGTCGACAGAGCGGTGCCCAGCACCAACGCGACGGAGCTGGACGTGGAGCCGGACAGACCGAGCGATTCCAGCGGCCCCGCGATCAGCTTCGCGATCGACGGCTCGGACAGCATGCCGACCACCAGGTTGGTGACGGTGATGCCGAGCTGCGCGCCGGAGAGCTGGAAGGTCAGGTTGCGCACCGCCTTGAGCGCCCCGGCCGCGCCGCGTTCGCCGCGCTCCACCGCCCGCTCCAGCTCGCTGCGCTCGACCGTGGTCAACGAGAACTCGGCGGCGACGAAGGCACCGCACGCGAACGACAGCAGGATCGCCACCAGGAGCAGCAGCACTTCGGTCATCGGGTCTCCTCCGTCCCATGATCGGGCAGGGCGGGACGGAGCGCGCGACAACGGACGCGGGCACGCGTGCGTGCGCCGGAACGCGTGCGTGCGCCGGAGGGTGCGGGGGCGCGGGCGGGTGTACGGGGAGGCTCGCCCATGGGCGGACGCTCACACCTTTCATGAGGTCGTCGGGGACCGTGCGGGCGATCCGCACGGTCCTCAAGGGTAAAGGATCGGCAAAGCACTCCGGGCGGGGCTCGGGTCAGCCGGTGAGCGGCTTGACCCAGCGCCGCCACTTCTCCTCGGGCGCGTACCCCGCGGCGCGCCAGGCATGATGCGCCGTCTCGTTGCGGCTGAGCACCATCGCGTCCCCGCGCCGTCCGCCCAGCCGGACGAACCGCTCCTCCGCGGCGGCGAGCAGCGCCGTGCCGACGCCCTGACGCCGGCGCTCCGGGTGCACCGCCAGCCGGTACAGATGACACCGCCACCCGTCGAACCCGGCGATCACCGTGCCGACGAGCTCGACCCCCTGGCCGGAGAGCCGTTCGGCGAGGATCAGCGCCTCGGGATCGCGGGCGACCAGCCGTTCCACCCCGTCGCGGTCGTCGCTGATGCTCGTGCCCTCGGCGGAGGCCTTCCAGAAGGCGAGCACGGCGTCCAGGTCCTCGGGCGTCGCCGCCCGTATGCGCAGATCAGACATACGGCGATCCCATCACGGGCGATGCGTCCGGACCCGGAATTCCAGGATCCGGACGCACTCCGGGCCGGCCGGCGCCGTCACTCGTGCGCGATCGCCGCCAGCACGTTCATCCGGGACGCCCGCAGGGCCGGCAGCATCGCCGCCACGACGCCGACGACCGCCGAGCCGACGACCACCGCGACGATCGTGCCCCACGGCACGGCGAAGGCCTTCATCCCCTGCAACGCCAGCACCTGCTGGATGCACACGCCCCAGACCAGTCCGAGCCCGAGTCCGAGCACCGCGCCGAACACCGCGATCACCACCGACTCCAGCCGGATCATCCGGCGCAACTGCCGCCGCCCCAGCCCGATGGCACGCAGCAGCCCGATCTCCCGGGTCCGCTCCACCACCGACAGCGCCAGCGTGTTGACGACGCCGAGCACCGCGATGACGATCGCCAGTCCGAGCAGGGCGTAGACCAGGTACAGCAGGACGGCGATCTGGTCGTGCACCAGCTTCTTGTAGTCGGCCTGGTCGCGCGCCTGGACCTGCGGGTACGCGTCCAGCGTCTTCTCCAGCCGGGGGCGCAGCTGTTCGCCGCTCGTGCCGGAGCCGGCGTTGACGTACAGGGCGGAGTCCTGCCCGCCGGGCACGTACTTCTCCACGGCGGCGATGCCGAGGAACAGCCCGCCCTGCATGCCGAACCCGTCGCCGGACTCCTGGTCGGTGAGCGCGCCGACCTTCAGCGACGTCGTCCGGCCGCCCGGGAACTCCACCGGCAGCACGCTGCCGATCCGCACGTCGTGCTCCTTCGCGAAGTCGACGTCCATGCCGAGGGCGCCGTCGGCCAGCGCGGCCGCCGTGTTCCCCTCGGCGTACGGGATGTGCGCGACGTCGTCGACCCGGTCGTCGTAGCCGGCGGCGGTCGTCTCGACGCGCTTGCCGTCGGGCAGCCGCACGGCGAGCGGGGCGAACCGCTGCCGCACCACGAGGCCGACGCCCTCGGTGTCGCGCACCGCGTCCGTGACCTCCTGGGAGAACGGCGCGAAGTTGGCGTTCTGGACGACGAAGTCGGCGCCGAGCGTCTTGTCGATCTGCTGGTCGAACGACTTGGACATCGAGGCGCTGGCCACCGACATGCCGCCCACCAGGGCGAGGCCCACCATCAGCGCGGCGGCGGTGGCTCCCGTGCGGCGCGGGTTGCGCAGCGCGTTGCGCTGGCTCATCCGGCCGACGGAGCCGAACAGCGCGGGGAAGGCGCCGCCGAGGACCCGGATCACCGGCCGGACCAGCAGCGGGCCCGCGATGACGGTCGCGATCAGGGTGAGGACGACGCCCAGGCCCAGCAGGGACGCCGCGGACGACGTGCTCGACGAGGCCGCGCAGCCGGCGAGCGCGGCCACGCCCAGCGCACCGACGACCGCGCCGACCACGGCACGCGTCTTCAGCGGACGGCCCACCCCCGCGATGTCCGCGTCCGCGAGAGCCGCCATCGGGGACACGCCGGCCGCCCGGCGGGCCGGGAGATACGCGGCGACGAACGTGACGCCGACGCCGACGACGTACGCCGCCACCGGAGTCGCCCAGCCCACCGCCATCTCGGTGGTCTTCAGGTTCATGCCGAACACGCCCATGAGCTTGATCAGCCCGGCGGCGAGGCCGACGCCGGCGGCCAGCCCGAGCGTGGAGCCGACCAGCCCGAGCAGCACCGCCTCGGTGAGGACCGAGCGCCGCACCTGGCGGCGGTCCGCGCCCAGGGCGCGCAGCAGGCCCAGCTCACGGGTGCGCTGGGCGATCAGCATCGAGAACGTGTTGACGATGAGGAACACGCCGACCAGGACGGCGATCCCGGCGAAGCCGAGCATGACGTACTTGATGACGTCGAGGAACCCGCCCAGCGCCTCGGCCGACGACTTGGCCCGTTCCTCGGCGGTCTGCACGTCGTACCGTCCGTCGCCGAGGGCGGCCAGGACCCGCCGCTCCAGCACTGTGTCGCTCACCCCCGGGGCCGCGTCGACGGAGATGCCGGTCGCCTTGTCCGCCGATCCGAGGAGCTGGGCGGCGGCGGTGCCGGGGTCGAGGTAGACCAGGGCCGCGCCGGGGTTGGTGGTGGTGAAGGTGGCGATCCCGACGACCTTCACCTTGAACGAGCCCGGCTGGGCCATCACCGTCAGGGTGTCGCCGATCCGCACGTGCTTCTTGTCGGCGGTGTCGGCGTCGAGCATGGCCTCCCCGGCGTCGCGCGGGGCGTGGCCGGAGGTCAGCTTCACCGGGCTGCGGTCGGTGACGTACCAGTCGGTGGCGACGGTCGGCGCGCCGGTGGTCGGCCCGACCGACTTGTTGTCGCCGTCGACGACGGTGATGTTCTGCACGCTCACGTCCGCGTGGGCGGACGCGACGCCCTCGACCCGGGCCAGTCGTGCGGCGAGCGCGGCGGGGAGGGTCTGGGTCGCGCCGGTCGGCACGGAGGAGGTCAGGTCGTCGGCGGGTTCCACCGTCACGTCAGCCGACGTGGACGCGAAGAGCCGGTCGAAGGTGCGCGTCACCGTGTCGGAGAAGATCAGGCTGCCGGCCACGAACGCCACCGACAGGACGACGGCGAGCGCGGACAGCAGCAGCCGTCCCTTGTGCGCCAGGAAACTTCTGAGGGTCGCCTTCAGCACGGGTCAGCCCTCCTCGGGGTCGCTGCCGAGCGGGCCGCCGGTCCTGCCCTCGGGCGGGTCGTCGGCCCTGCCCCGGGACGCTTCGTCGGCGGCGCCGTCGGGCGGGCCGCCGGCCGATGGGGCGCGGCCCACGTCGAAGCGCTTCATGCGTTCCAGCACGGCGTCCGCCGAGGGCTGTTCCATCCGGTCCACCAGTCGGCCGTCCGCGAGGAAGAGCACCAGGTCGGAGTGGGCGGCGGCGCCCGGGTCGTGGGTGACCATGACGACCGTCTGGCCGAGGTCGTCGACGGCCTGCCGCAGGAACGCGAGGACCTCGAGCCCGGCCCGTGAGTCGAGGTTGCCGGTGGGCTCGTCCGCGAAGATCAGCTCGGGACGGGAGGCGAGCGCCCGGGCGCAGGCCACCCGCTGCTGTTGTCCGCCGGAGAGCTGGGCGGGCCGGTGCTTGAGCCGCGCCCGCAGGCCGAGCGTGTCGATCACCTGGTCCAGCCACTCCTGGTCGGGCTTGTGGCCGGCGATGTCCATGGGCAGGGTGATGTTCTCGGCCGCGTTCAGCGTCGGGATCAGGTTGAACGACTGGAACATGAACCCGATCCGGTCCCGCCGGAGCCGGGTCAGCTCCCGTTCCTTCAGCCCGGTGATCTCGGTGCCGCCGAGCCACACCTGGCCCGCCGAGACGGTGTCGAGGCCGGCCAGACAGTGCATGAGCGTGGACTTCCCGGAGCCGGACGGCCCCATGACGGCGGTGAAGCGGCCGCTCGCGATGTCCACGTCCACCGAGTCGAGGGCGATCACCGCCGTCTCGCCCGAGCCGTACGCCTTGGTCAGACCTCGGGCGCGGGCCGCGACTCCGTCGGCCGAGGCCGGACCGGGGGCGTGCTGCGCAGCAGGTGTGGACAAGGCTGTCTCCTCGCTCGGTGATCGTGCCGCCGTCGCTGAACCGTCCGGCCGAGCGTAGTGTGATGCGCCGCACAGCCGGTATCACTTTTCGATTCCGGCCGCCCTTGCCGTTGCTAGCACATCGGCGCTAGCTTCGAGGTATGGCGAAGACCCAGCTGAACGTGCGCGTCGACGAAGGCACGGCCCAGGTCGCCCGCGAGCGCGCCACCGCCCGCGGCATGAGCGTCAACCGCTACATAGAAGAGCTGGTCAGACAGGACGCCGGGGAAGTCGGCCAGACCTTCGTCGAGGCCGCCGGTGACTTCATGAAGCAGTACGAGTCGCTCTTCGCCGAGGAGTTCGGCGCCGACCGCGAGGGCGGCACGCGCGAAGGTCGCCGCTGAACCCTTGAGCGACCTCCGCATCGACCTCGCCTGGCTCCTCATGCTCGCCGAACAGAAGACCCCGGGAGACCCGCAGGTCACCGACTGGGGCGCGCTGGTCGCGGCCGTGGCGCGCCATCAGGCGCAGATATTCGACGTCCCCGTCTACGACGACCCGCCGGCCCGCGCCGCCGCACTGCTCCAGCTCCTCATCCACGTCCCGGCCCTGGAGCGCTCCAACGCGCTCTTCGCCTGCGCGGTCGCCTACGCCTACCTCGTGGCCAGCGGCCTGAAGGTGATCACCTCACCCGAACAGGTTCGTGACCTGGCCCGGCTGGTGAAGAACGGGGAGGCGTCCGTGGCCGACATCGCACGGGAGCTGCGCGAGTGGACCGGGTGATGCGGCCGCCGACCGGCGCTGTCGGTCGGGCGGGGCGTCAGCCCGGCGCCCCCGGCCGCCAGGCGGTCCCCGTCACACAGTAGGAGAACGGCAGCCGCGGCCCGTTCTCCGGCAGCCGCACGCGCCGGTAGGGGCCGAGATCGAAGCCCGCCTCCCGCAGCGCGCCGACGGTGTCCCGGGTGAGACGGCAGCCGCCCGCCAGATACGGCCACACGGTGCGGTCCAGCGCGTGCTGCGTGAACCGCATGACCGGGCCGCCGCCCGGCCCGTGCTCGAGGAACCGCACCTCGCCGCCGGGCCGCAGCACGCGCCGCAGCTCGGCCAGCGCCCGCGGCACGTCCCGCACGCTGCACAGCACCAGTGAGACCACCGCCGCGTCGAAGGCCTCGCTCTTGACCGGCAGCGCCTCCGCGACGCCCGGGACCACGTCCACGGGCGTACCGGCGCGCAGGGCCTGTTCCAGCGCCAGGGCCCGCATGCGGCGTTCCGGCTCGATCGCGACGACCTCCGCGACGGTGCGCGGGTAGTGGGCGAAGTTCAGCCCGTTGCCCGCGCCGATCTCGACGACCCGGCCGGACAGTCCGGACAGCAGCCGCCCACGCACCGCCGCCAGACCGCCGCGGGCCTCCGCGGCGGTGCTGACCGCGGGATACCAGCGGGCGAACAGCGGATGGTGGACGGGGTCACCGGACACCTTGCCGGAACCCGTGGACCGTATCGGCATGGCGACCTCCCGGGCAGGACGGGCCTACCCGGATCCTTCCCCGTGCCGGCCCGCCGCACCCCCGCCGTGCCGCCCGCGCCGGTCACTGGACGAAGGCGCGCACCTGTGCGTAGACACCGTGGTCGTTGTTCATGTCGTCGTGCGAGATGCAGCCGACGCCCACGTTCGTCGCCCCGCTCAGCAGCGCCGAGGAGTCCGGGTCCACGGCCGCGTCGCAGTTCGACCAGTAGGCGGCGTAGTTGACGCTGCCCGGCGTCTCGTCACCGGAGTTGAGGGCGGTCACGAACGAGCTGCCGGTGACCATCTCGGCGCAGGACCTGTACAGCCAGCTGCACAGCGAGGCGACCGACGTGCCGTGGTTGGTGCCGGCGACGGAGACGAAGTCGTCCACGAAGGCCGTCCCGCCGAGGTTCTTCAGGTAGTAGCGGGAACTGAGCGCCCCCATGGAGTGGACGACCACGTCGACCTTGCTCGCGCCGGTCCTCGCGCGCACGTTCTTGATCTCGGTGGCCAGCTGAGCGGCCGTGGTGGCGTTCGACTGGGACCAGCTGTACGTCCACGCGTCGAGCTCGGCGGCCGTGTAGCCGTCGGCCTTGAAGTAGCCGACCCAGTCGTCCCAGCTGCTCGACGAGCTGCTGATGCCGTGCACGAAGACGATCGGGTCGTGGGTCGCCGCGTGGGCGGTGGGGGCGGAGAGGGACAGTGACAGAAGGAGCGAAGTGGCCGCGGCCGAGAGGACCGCGGCGATGCGACGCTTGCGGCGCTGCATGATGCCTCCTGAAACGGGTGGGGTTGCCAGGAGTGTCCGGCCGGGTCTACGCGCGCCGCATCGGTGATATCGCCGGTCTTTACGGTTCAAGTAACCCGCCAGTAACGTCATGTGGGTGGTGACTCCGGTGAACCCCCCACCTCTGGACCGCACTTCGCCACCGAGGCCGCCGGACGCGGGTCCGCGCCCGGTCGCCGCGCTGCCCGAGGGCGTCCGGGTGCGCGTCCTGCGCCTCGTGCACGGCGACCCGCGCGCCGCCGTCGAGCTCGCGGCCCGGCTCACCGAACGCCAGGCGGCCGGCCTCGACCCGCTGCCCACCGAGCCGGCGGAACTGGCCCCGGGCGTCCTGCGCGCACACCGCCGGGCGGTCCGCGCCCTGCCCGAGGACACCCGGCTGCTGCTCCTGCTCGCCGCCGCCGACCAGTACCCGGTGGCCACCCACGCCTTCCTGCGCGCCGTCGCCGCCGCCCGGCTCGACACCCGGCCGCTGGAGGCGGCCGAGACGGCCGGCCTGGCGTACGCCACGGCGGGCGGCGTCGGCTTCCGCGACGCCTGGACCCGGATCGCCGCCTACGAGACGGCCGCCCCGGCCGACCGGCGCGACGTCCACCGGCTGCTGGCCCGCGTCCTGCACGACGCCGCCGAACTGCCCCGGCGCTCCTGGCACCGGGGCGCGGCCGCACTCGGCCCCTCCGCACGCCTCGCCGCGGAACTGGCCACCGCGGCACACCGGGCCCGCGCCGACGCAGACCCGGCCCTGGCCGCCGCCCTGGCCGAACGCGCCGCCGTCCTGTGCCCCGCCCCCCGGGAACGCTCCCGCCTGCTCGCCCGCGCTGCGGAGGACGCCTGGAGCACCGGCGACGCCGACCGCTCCCGCGCCCTGGCCGCCCGCACCGACGCCGGCGCCCTCACCGGCGTCCTCGCCCTGCGCGCCGGCCACGCCGCCGAGGCGTTCGACGCGCTGCTGACGGGCGCCGCGGCCGGCGCCGACCCGGCGCCCCTGCTGGCCCGCGCCACCGAAGCCGCCGTCCACACCGGCGACCTGCGGCGCTGCCGGGAAGCGGTGGCGGTGGCACGGCAGTCGGGCGTGGCGTCCCCGGGGGTGCTGGGCGGGATCGCCGCCGCCGTCGACGGACGCTACGAGGACGCCCGTGACCTGCTGGAGGCGACCGCGGGCAGATGCGGCCCCGGCGGCGACCCCACCGACCTGCTGCACGCCGGCATCGCCGCCCTGATGCTCGGCGACCACCGCCGCGCCGCGACCGCCACCGTCCGGGCGGCGGCCGCGGCCCGCACCCGGGGACTCACCGCACTCGTCCCGCAGGCACTGGAGTTCCGCGCCCACGCCGACTTCTGGACCGGCCGGCCGCGCGCCGCCGAGGCCGCCGCGCTGGACGCGCTACGGCAGGCGCACGCCACCGGACAGGACAACGGCGCCTGTCATCTGCAGGCCGCCCTCGCCATGTTCGCCGCGCTCACCGGCGACGGCGAGCTGTGCCGAAGGCGCGCCGCCGCGGCCCGGTCCCACGCCCTCGCCCACGGCCTGGGCCTGCCCGCCGCGCTCGCCCAGTGGGCGCTCGCCTTCCTCGACCTGTGCACCGGACGCTACGGACCCGCCGCGGCCCGGCTGCGCGCCCTCGCCGCCCTGGGACCCGGACACGGCCACCGCGCCGTCCGCCACTCGGCTGCCCCGCACTACGTCGAGGCCGCCGTGCGCACCGGCGACACACGCGTCGCCCGGGCCGCGCACGCCGACTACGACCGCTGGGCCCGTGCCGTCCACAGCGCCGACGAACTGGCCCTCAGCGCCCGCTGCCGCGCCCTGCTGACCCCCGGGGCCGACGCCCTGGGGCACTACCGCGCCGCGCTCGAGCTGCACGCCGAAGGCGCCCGCCCCTTCGAACACGCCCGCACGGAGCTGCTGTTCGGCAGCGCGCTGCGCCGGCTCCGGCACCGCGCGGAGGCCCGCGACCGGCTGCACAGCGCCCGGGAGGCGTTCGAGTCCTTCGGCGCCCCGCACTGCGCCGAAGCGGCCCGCGCCGAACTCCGCGCCCTCGGCGCTCCCGCGACGCCGGCCCGCGGGGCGGACAGCCCGGCCGTCCTGCTGACGGCCCAGCAGTTCCTGATCGCCCGGATGGCCGCCGAGGGCGCGACGAACCGGGAGATCGCCGTCCGTCTCGCCCTCAGCCATCGCACGATCGACCACCACCTGCGCGGCGTCTTCAACCGGCTGGGCATCCGCTCCCGCATCGAACTCGTCCGGCTGATCGCCCAGGCCGACGCCCAGGGGACGGGTTCCGGGCCGCCGCAGGAACGAGACGTCCCGGACGACGTCCGCCGCTCGGGCCCGTGAGGTCCCACCGGTCGGAACCGCCGGGCCCGGCCGTCCGGACGGGGCGTCGGGCCCGCCCGTTCCCCGGGCTGCGAGCGCCCGCCCGCCCGGCCCGCGGACGCGGGCGGACCGCCGTCGACCTCCCATGGGATCCGCGAGTCCCGCGAGGGCGGACGGGCCGCGACGCCTCGCGGCCCCGGCTCAGTCCGCCACCCGCACCCGGAAGGCGTCGGCGTCCCACGTCCCGTCGAGCCGTGGCGCCAGCCAGCCCGGGGCCGCCGCGCGGAAGGCGGAGGGCGCCAGCGCCCCCGCGCCCGTCGGCAGCGCGCCCAGCAGCGGGGCCCCGGCGACGTCCGGCAGGTCGGTGACGTTGCACCGCATCGCCAGATCCGGGGAGTTCGGCCAGTCGCCGATGACCACGCCCAGCAGCTCCAGCTCACGCCCACGCAGTTCACGAGCCGTCAGCTCCGTCGTGTTCAGCGTGCCCAGCCCCGCCGAGGACACCAGCAGCACCGGCGCCCGCAGCAGCCGAGCGGCGTCGGCCAGCGTCCCGCCCGCCTCGTCGAACCGCACGAGCAGCCCGCCCGCCCCCTCGACGAGCACCAGGTCGTGCGCCGCCGCCAGCTTCCGCGCCGCCTCCGCCACGTCGTTCGGGCGCACGGGCGTCAGACCCGCCCGCCGCGCCGCAGTCGCGGGCGCCAACGGCTCCGGGAAGCGGGCGACTTCGACCGCCGTGAGCGTCCCCGCCAGCCGCGCGACCTCTTCGGCGTCCCCCGGCTCGCCGGGCGCCACACCGGTCTGCGCCGCCTTCAGCACGGCCACCGACCGGCCCGCCGCCAGCGCCGCCGCGGCGACCGCCGCCGTCGTGACCGTCTTGCCGACCTCCGTGCCCGTCCCCGTGATCACCAGGATCGGCATGCTCACTCCTCCCGCGCCGCGGCGCACACCGCACGCGCGATCCGTGCCACGTCCTCGTCCGACGTGACGTACGGCGGCATCGTGTAGACGAGATCGCGGAACGGCCGCAGCCAGACGCCCTCGCGCACGGCCGCCGCGGTGGCCGCCCGCATGTCCACCTCGTGGTCCAGCTGGACGACCCCGACGGCGCCGAGAACCCGTACGTCCCGCACGCCCGGGAGCCCCGACGCCGGCGCGAGCCCCTCCCGCAGGCCCGACTCGATCCGCTTGACCTCCGCGAGCCAGTCCTGTCCGAGCAGCAGCTCGATCGACGCGCAGGCCACGGCCGCGGCGAGGGGGTTGCCCATGAACGTCGGACCGTGCGCCAGCACCGGCACCTCGCCCCGCGAGATCCCGTCGGCCACCCGCGCGGTGCACAGCGTCGCCGCCATCGTCAGATAACCGCCGGTCAACGCCTTGCCCACACACATCACATCCGGCGTGACCGAGGCGTGCCCCGCCGCGAACAGCGCGCCCGTACGGCCGAAACCGGTCGCGATCTCGTCGAACACCAGCAGCACGTCGTGCGCGTCGCACGCCTCGCGCAGCACCCGCAGATAGCCGGGGGAGTGGAACCGCATCCCCCCCGCGCCCTGCACCACCGGCTCCACGATGACCGCTGCCAGCTCGTCGGCGTGCCGTTCGACGGCCGCGCGCAGCCCTTCGGCGTACGCCTCGTCGTACTCCGCCGGGGGAGCGTCCACGAAGACCTGCCGGGGCAGCACCCCGGTCCACAGGTCGTGCATCCCGCCATCGGGGTCGCACACGGACATGGGCTGCCAGGTGTCGCCGTGATAGCCGCCGCGCCAGGTCAGCAGGCGCCGCTTGGCCGGACGGCCCAGCGAACGCCAGTACTGCAGGCACATCTTCACGGCGACCTCGACCGACACCGAACCGGAGTCGGCGAGGAAGACGTGCTCGAGGCCTTCGGGCGACATGTCGACGAGCAGCTTGGCCAGCCGGACGGCGGGCTCGTGGGTGAGCCCGCCGAACATGACGTGACTCATCCGTCCCAGCTGCTCGCGCACGGCGTCGTTGAGCACCGGGTGGTTGTAGCCGTGGATCGCCGACCACCAGGACGACATGCCGTCGACCAGCTCGCCCGAGCCGTCCGCCATCCGCAGCCGGATCCCGCTCGCCGACTCCACGACGAGCGGTTCGGCCCGGCCGGGCATCGGACCGTAGGGGTGCCACACATGCCGCCGGTCGAGTTCCAGCAGCTCCGGCACGCCGAGCGGGGACGGCTCAGGCATTGGGCGCGAGGTCGGTGCCGGCGCCGCGGCGGCGCACGGCGACCAGGTCGGTGCGGGCCTCCCCGGCGGCCGCCGCGGCGGCGGGGGCGGTCGCCGCAGCGGGTACGGAGCCGCAGACGCCGCCCTCGTGCGACCCGCAACCCGCCAATTCCTCGGAGCCGCAGCCGCCGCCCGCGTGGGACCCGCAGCCGCCCCGCGCCGCCCGGTGGCCGGGCAGCGTGACCTGGTCCGCGCCCTCCACCTCGAAGCCGGCGTCCGCGATCATCTCCAGGTCGGCCTTGCCCGCCTGGCCCTCGGTCGTGAGGTAGTCGCCGAGGAAGATCGAGTTGGCCAGGTGCAGCGCGAGCGGCTGCATCGTGCGCAGATGGACCTCGCGCCCGCCCGCGATGCGGACCTCGACGTCCGGGCAGACGAACCGCACCATGGCCAGGATGCGCAGGCAGCGCTGCGGGGTGAGGTTCCACTCCTTGGCGAGCGGGGTGCCCTCGACCGGGATGAGGAAGTTGACCGGCACCGAGTCCGGGTCCAGCTCGCGCAGCGAGTAGACGACGTCCACCAGGTCCTCGTCCGTCTCGCCCATGCCGGCGATCAGACCCGAGCAGGCCGACAGGCCCGCCGCGTGCGCCTTGGTGACGGTGTCCACCCGGTCGGCGTAGGTGTGCGTGGTCGTGATCTCCCCGTACGTCGACTCCGACGTGTTGAGGTTGTGGTTGTAGGCGTCGGCGCCCGCCTCGCGCAGCCGCTCGGCCTGGCCGTCGGAGAGCAGACCCAGACAGGCGCACACCTCGACGCCCTCGTTCTGTTCCTTGATCGCCTTGATGGTGTCGGAGACCCGGTCGACGTCCCGGTCCGTCGGCCCGCGCCCGGACGCCACCAGACAGACCCGCTTGGCGCCCCCGGCGAGACCGGCCGCGGCGGCCTGCGAGGCCTCCTCGGGCTTGAGCCAGGTGTACTTCAGGATGCCGGCCGTCGAGCCCAGCCGCTGGGAGCAGTACGAACAGTCCTCGGGGCACAGGCCCGACTTGAGATTGACGAGGTAGTTGAGCTTCACCCGTCGCCCGAACCAGTGCCGGCGCACCTTCCCGGCCGCGGCCACCACGTCCATCACGTCGTCGTCGGAAGTGGCGAGGACGGCCAGAGCCTCCTCGCGGGTCGGCAGCTCGCGCCGAAGCCCCTTGTCCACCAGCGTGTTCAGCAGGTCCATGAGAGCCGATCCTGTCCTACGCACCCGCTCCGGGCCAAGGTAGGGATCACACAACACACCCGGTTCGACGTGTGGGTATTGCCACACCGTGGGCGGGCGGCCCTGCCGCTAGGGTCTGTCCGCTACCTACAAAGCCCCGGAGGACCCATGGCGTTCGGCTGGATCGACGAGCAGGCGGAGCTGCGCCGCCGGGCCGGACTCGTACGGACGCTGAGGCCGCGCCCGGCCGACTCTCCGCTGCTCGACCTCGCGAGCAACGACTACCTGGGTCTGGCCCGTCATCCCGAGGTCGTCGAGGGCGCCGCGGACGCCGCCCGCACCTGGGGCGGCGGCGCCACCGGCTCCCGCCTCGTCACCGGCACCACCGAGCTGCACGGCGAGCTGGAGCGGGAGCTGGCGGACTTCTGCGGCTTCGAGGCGGCGCTGGTCTTCTCCTCCGGCTACGCGGCCAACCTCGCCGCCGTCACCGCGCTGGCCCCGCACGGCTCGCTGATCGTCTCCGACGCGGGCAACCACGCCTCGCTCATCGACGGCTGCCGGCTGGCCTGGGGCGCCGTCCAGGTCGTCGCGCACGCCGACCCGGAGGCCGTGCGCAAGGCGCTCGACGCCCACGACGGACCGGCCGTGGCCGTCTCCGACGCGGTCTTCTCGGTCGACGGCGACGCGGCCCCGCTGGCCGGTCTCGCCGCGGCCTGCCGGGAGCACGGCGCCGGACTCGTCGTCGACGACGCCCACGGACTGGGCGTGCTCGGGGACGGCGGCCGGGGGACCGCGCACGCGGCCGGTCTCGCCGGCGCCGGCGACGTCGTCGTGACGCTCACGCTGTCCAAGTCGCTCGGCAGCCAGGGGGGCGCGGTGCTGGGCCCCGCGCGGGTGATCGAGCACCTGGTGAACGCGGCCCGCACGTTCATCTTCGACACGGGCCTGGCCCCGGCGGCGGCGGGCGCCGCGCTGGCGGCCCTGCGGCTGCTGCGCCGGGAGCCGGAACGCGCGGCACGCGCGCGTGCGGTGGCGGCCGAACTGCACGCCCGGCTGACGGCCGCGGGCCTGGAAGCGGTGCGTCCCGACGCCGCGGTCGTCTCGGTGCGTGCTCCGTCCCCGGAGGAGGCTCTGCAGTGGGCGGCGGACTGCCGCACGGCAGGCCTGGCCGTGGGCTGCTTCCGACCCCCTTCCGTGCCCGACGGGATCTCACGCCTGAGGCTCACCGCCCGTGCGGACCTCTCCGGGGCCGAGGTGGAACGGGCGGTGCGGGTGATCGGCGGGACGCGGCCGTGAGTCGGCGGGACAGGGCCGTGGGCCGCCGGTGACGGAGGGCGCCTTGCGGCGTCGTCAGCTGCGGCTCGGTCGGCGGAGCGCGGCGGTGAAGCCCGTCCAGCTCTCGGGGGAGAAGAGCAGGGCGGGGCCGGCCGGGTTCTTGGAGTCGCGCACGGCGAGCAGACCGGCCCAGGGGCCGCGGTCGGGCCGGGCGGTCTCGACGCAGTTGTTGGCTCCGGTGCTGTAGCTGCTGCGCAGCCACCGCATCGGCGGGAGAGGGTCGGGACCGGTACGGGAAGGTACGTTCCGCGGTACTGCGGACATGGTGCCTCCTTATGCGCCGCCGGCGAGAGCGGCGAGGTGATCCGATGATTCCCCGGGCGAAAGGGCTTGCGCCCTAAGGGCGTTGAAGGCCTGGGCATAGGCCTGGAGGTCTTCTTTCCGTTCGAGATAGAGGCTACTCGTCAAGTGGTCGAGAACAACCACATCCAGATCAGAAGTGCGCGAAAATGAAAAGATAACGAAAGGGCCGGTTACCCCGATATGCGCACCCGCCCTGAACGGCAGCACTTGAAGACTCACGTGCGGCATTCGGGAGGCCTCCGCAAGCCGTCGCAGCTGGTGCGCCATCACCTCGGGACCGCCCACCTCGCGGCGCAGCACCGACTCGTCGAGCACCGCGCTCAGCTCCAGCGGCGGCTGGGCGCGCAGCACGTCCTGGCGGGCCAGCCGCACCTCCACCAGGGCGTCCAGCTGCTCCTCGTCGAGGCCCTCGACGGCCGCCAGGGTCACCGCGCGTGCGTACTCGGGCGTCTGCAGCAGACCCGGCACCACGGTCGTCTCCAGCGTGCGCATCGCGCTGGCCTGGGACTCCAGGCTGATGAAGTCCCGGTAGGCGGGCGGCAGCACCCCGCGGTAGGCGTGCCACCAGTGGTCCCGGCCGCCGCCACCGCCGGCGCCGGAGTCGGCGCCCGCCAACGCCAGCATCAGCTCCCGCAGTTGCGGATCGGCCACCCCGTAGACGTCGAGGAGTAACCGCACATCGGCCGGTTTCGATCCACTGGTGCCGGTCTCGATACGGCTCACCTTGGACTGGTGCCAGCCCGCGAGCCGGGCCGCCTCACCGCTGGTGAGGCCCGCCTGGGCGCGTAAAGTGCGCAGTTCCGCGCCCAGCTTGCGGCGGCGCACCGCCGGTCCGTGCTGCACGGGCTTCTCCTTACTCCTGACAGGCCGAGCAAATACGCTCTGTCGTCGCAGAGTTCACCGCATCGAGCGACAGATATATGCACATCTTGGTGGATCGCCACCCGTGACCGGCGTCGTGATGGCAGTCTGGCGAAGAAGCACCAGTCCGGGACCGTACTCGAACGATCCGCGCCGTATCGGGCTCCGGTCCCGTGGGAAAGGTACGACGTCGCCATGGCAGATCACCTGGAAGCAACCGTCACTCTGCCGAGCGATCCCGCCTCGGTCTCCACGGCCCGCGCGTTCGTGGTCGGCGCCCTCGGCGAGTGGGGCCTGCCGGCGGACGCCGAGGCGGCCGACACCGTCCGCCTGATCGTCTCGGAACTCGCCACCAACGCCGTGCAGCACACCTTCGGTCAGTCACCCACCTTCACGGTGGACCTCGTGCTCGACCGCGACGAACGTCTGAGCATCGGCGTGACCGACAGCCACCCGCGCTTTCCGCAACGACTGCCGGCCGCCGTCCAGCAGGACAACGGCCGAGGCATGGTGATCATTCGCTGGCTGACCGCGGAGGCCGGCGGCAGACTCAGGGTGCGGCCCACCCGGGAGGGCGGCAAGACGGTCATCGTCGAGCTCCCGTGGGCCGTCCCGGCGGCGGAGCCTGCTGCCGGAGTCCTGGCGGTCCCGGCGGTCCCCGCGGAAGGCGAGCTCCCGGGGCGGTGAGGGCGTGTCAGGACGCCGTACACGGCCCCGGGAGGTCCGGATGGGCCCGGCGGCTCGGCCGGACCCGGCAGATCGGCGCCAGGTCCCGTCGGACCCGGCGGATCGGCGCCCCGGGCCTAGCGGACCCGGCCGTACCAGACGCTCTTGGTCCAGATCTTCTGCAGCTTCACCACGTCCCCGGTCTTCGGCGAGTGCCAGATCTTGCCCTTACCCGCGTAGATCCCGACGTGGTACACGTTCGACCCCGAGTGGAAGAACACCAGGTCGCCCGCCTTGCGGCTGGACGCCGAAATGTGCTTCGTCTTGTTGTACTGCTGGGCCGCCGTCCGCGGCAGACTCTTGCCCGCCTTCTTGAACGAGTACATCGTGAGCCCCGAGCAGTCGAACCTCTTCGGCCCGGTGGCCCCGTACTTGTACGGCGCACCCTTCTTGGAAGCCGCGACCTGCAGCGCCTTCGTCGCCGGTGTGGCGGCCGCGGCATCCGGAGCGAGCCCCGGGACCACGACCGTGCCGCCGACGGCGGCGATGGCGAACGCCGAGGCCGTACCGGCCCGGGCCATGAGCGACGGGACACGATTGAGCGCAGTCATGCGCAACCCTTCGTCAGCCGCCTGTGAAGGATGACCTGTCGGATTCGGGCTGGCGAAGTTGCCCGGCCGCGTCAGCGGCTTCACCCCAAGGGCTGCTCGGCCCGGTCATGGCGTGACCGTTCCGGCGACCCGTCGTGCTTGGGTCCTCCACTCCTGCCGATGCACTCCTGTCGACCGGTCATCCGGGAGGCGGCAGGACTCGGCGTCCACCCGGACCGCCCCGCCGCTTGTGGCGGGGGCTTGTCGTCAGTCAGGGATCTTGGCTCACGGATGTCCGAAAATCCCAACGGAACCGGGGATTTGTGGGGTTACTCACCACTCACCCGTTCGGGTGAACACCCTGACGGGTGATCAGGTGGCGCGCCGTCTCAGGGGCTCCCACCAGCGGCGACGTCTTCTGTTCCGCTCGAAGAGCGCCCTTTCGCGCAAGTTCTGGGCGTCCGGGGGAACAGTAGACGTTCTGCCGAACGGGGGTACGCCTTCTGGGCCGTTTCGACTCCGGCCCGGACGTCACGTCCGAGTCGGGAGTCGTCCTCGCCGAGGGCGCCCGTGCCGCCGGCCGCCGGAGCCGCGAGCCGTACCCGGTCAACTCCCGGAGGCCGGCGGCAGCGTGACGCGCGCCGTGCGGCGCTCCCCGTCCAGGACGCGCAGCGCCCGTGCGAGCGTCGGCGCGTGCAACTCGCTCTCCCCCCGCTGGTGCATCAGCGTCAGCGCGTCGCGCAGCGCGGCCGCCTTGCTCACCAGCGCCTGGGCGGCGCGCAGTCCGCGGTAGGTGTCCGTGTGGTGGGCGGGGTTGATGCGGCCGAGCAGGTCGACGACGTCGAGGTAGCCGTCGATCAGCTCGGCCTCCGCGCGGGTCAGCGCGGGCAGCGGCGGCAGTTCGGGCACCATCGCCGGCTCACCTCCCGTCCTGCGTCCCGGACGGCGCCTTGCGGCTCGGGATGATCCCGTCCACCAGGCCGTACTCCACCGCCTGCGGGGCGGTGAGGAACATGTCGCGCTCGATGTCCGCGGTCACCTGCTCCGGGGTGCGCCCGGTGTGCCGCACGAGCATCTCCTCCAGGGTCGCGCGGGTGCGGGCCAGCTCCTCGGCCTGGACGGCCAGGTCGCCGGCCTGCCCCTCGACCGGCTCGGGCAGCGAGGGCTGGCGGATCGTCATCCGCGCCCCCGGCAGGCTGAACCGCTTGCCCGGCGTGCCCGCGGCCAGCAGGACCGCGGCCGACGTGCCCGCCTGCCCCAGGCAGGTCGTCGACACGTCGCACGTGACGAACCGGATCGTGTCGTACAGAGCCGTCATCGCGCTGAACGAGCCGCCGGGGGAGTTGATGTACAGCGCGATGTCCCGGTCCGGGTCCTTGTGCTCGAGGTACATGAACTGGGCCGTCACGTCGTTCGCCGAGACGTCGTCGACCGGGGCCCCCAGGAACACGATCCGCTCCTCCAGCAGCTTGGAGTACGGATCCATCGTGCGGCGGTGCCCCGAACTCGTCCGTTCGGTGAACTCGGGCAGGACATGGCGGGCGAGCGGTCGCTGCATGGGTGTGCCCCCTCCTCTACGTCTGGCGCGTCTGTAAGAAATGTACAGGACGTACGTGACGTTAGAATGGGTCCATGGCCTACGAGATTCCGGTGACGCAAGCCAGGGCTGAACTCGCCGACCTGATCAACCGCGTGGTGTACGGCGGTGAGCGCGTCGTCGTGACCCGGCACGGCAAGCCCCTCGTCGCCCTCGTCTCCGCCGCCGACCTGGAACGACTGGACGAACTGGACCGCCCTGCCGAGGAGCAGGTGATCCGCTCCGTGTCGGCCGTGCGCGAGGTCGCCTCCGCTCCCCGCGAACAGCAGCGGTTCGGGATCGCCGCGGAGCACCGGCGGCCCGGAGCGTCGTAGGGGCCGTCGCGTCGTCGGGCCCGACGAGTCGTGAGGCCCGTCGCGTCGTGGGGCCCGGCCCGTTGCGGCGCCGGCGAAAGGGTCCGCGAAAAGGCGAGAGGCTGTGCGCCCTGAGGCGCACGGCCCGCATGTGCCGCCGTCGTTCAGCCGACGAGCGCCGGTGCGCGTTCCCCGGCGGCGGCCGCGTCCGCCCCTGCCGCCCGGGACCGCAGCCGGGCGCCCAGCAGGACGGCTCCGAGGCCAAGGACCGCCCAGCAGGACAGCGTGAGCGCCGGGCCCGTCGCCGCGGCGCCGTCGAAGAACGCCACCGAGCGCAGCAGGGTCGTGCCGGCGCCCGGCGGGAGCCACTGTCCGATCGCGCCGGCCGGCTCGGGCAGCATCTGCGGGGCCGAGCCCGCCCCCGAGAACGGGTTGCCCAGGAACATCATCACGAGCGCCCCGGCGCCGATGCCCGCGGGGCCGAGCAGTGCGGCGCAGCCCGCCACCGCGGCGCTCACCGCCAGCGTCGACAGGGAGAACACCGAGGCCTCCGCCCACCAGCCGCCGGTGAGCACGCCGAGCCAGCTGTGCGCCAGGGCGGCCGCGACCATCCCCACGAGGACGGCGGCGCCGGTCAGCGCCAGCGCGGCCCGGACCCCGCGCAGCCCGAGCAGGGTGACCGCGGCGCCGGCCATGATGCCCGCGAGGGCGAGGGGCAGCACGCTCGCGGTGAGGGCCGCGCCGCGCGGGTCGGCCGACGGGGCGGGAACCACGTCCACCGTCCTCACCGCAGTGCCGTCGGCGGCCGCCTGCCGGGTCACGGCCTGCTGCAGCAGCTGTGCCACGACCGGGCTCGCGGCGGACGCCGTCAGCAGTTCAGTCCCGTCGGCGGTGACGACGACCGCGCCGTATACGGTCCGCTGCGCGATCGCGTCACGGGCCGCCGCCTCGTCGGCGTAGCGGTGAATCTCGAAGGCGTCCCCGTGCCCGGCGAGTCGCTGTTCCAGCGGGGCCGTGACGGCGGCCGGACCGGCCACGCCGAGCGGCAGGTCGCGGGGGGCGGTGCGGGCCGCGGGCCAGGCGAAGGCCCACAGGGCCGTGGCGGCGAGTGCGGGCACGAGCAGGACGACGGCGATCAGGCGCCGGGTGACGGACATGGATACCCCCAGGGGTGATGCTGTGGTGACGGTATGGAGTCGCAGAAAGAAGGATCGTTCGTTTTACGTGCTCCACGGTCCCGCCCGGCGCTTCGCTTGTCAAGAATGAATGTTCGTTTTACGTTGGGGGCATGGCTCGTGTCTCCCAGGCCCACCTCGACGCCCGCCGCCGTCAGATCCTCGACGGTGCGGCGGTCTGTTTCGCCCGCAACGGCTTCCACGCCACCTCGATGCAGGACGTGCTGAAGGAGGTAGACCTGTCGGCCGGGGCGGTGTACCGCTACTTCAGCGGCAAGGAGGAGCTCATCGCCGCGATCGTCGGCGAGGTCCTCGGCCAGGTCCGCGAGGCCTTCGAGGAGGAGGCCCGGCCCAGCCCGCCCCCGCCGCCCGACGTGCTCGTCGCCGCGGTGCTCGGCCGGACCCTCGCGGCCCGCGCGTCCCTGACGGTCGACGGCCGCCCCGCCTTTCCCCGCCTGGTCGTCCAGGTGTGGGCGGAGACGCTGCGCAACGAGGAGCTGTCGGGGGTCCTGAGCGAGGGCTACGGCGGCGTGCGCGAGTCCTGGGCGCGGATCGTCGCCGCCTACCAGGCCGCGGGGATGATGCGGTCCGACGTCTCCCCGGACCACGTGGCCCGCACGCTGATCGCCACCGTCCTGGGTTTCGTGGTCCAGCAGTCGCTGTTCGGCCCCGCGCCCGTCGAGGTGCTCGGCGACGGCCTGCGCGCGTTGATGAGCGTGTCGCCCCCACCGTCGCCGGCCTGAGCGGTCACAGCTGGGTTAACTTGCCCGAAACGCTCTCCAACTAGCCTGCCGATCCATGCCACCAGGGGCATTCCCCCCGTGGCCGCGGCAACCGGGCCCCGCACGGTCCGGAGCGAGGATGTGAGGTGGGACGTGCAACTGACCCCGCACGAGCAGGAGAGGCTGCTGATCCACGTGGCGGCCGACGTCGCCGAGAGGCGCCGGGCCCGCGGGCTGAAGCTCAACCACCCCGAGGCGGTGGCCCTCATCACCTCGCACATCCTCGAGGGCGCGCGGGACGGTCGTACGGTCGCCGAGCTCATGTCCTCGGGACGCAAGCTGCTCACCCGTGACGACGTCATGGAGGGCATCCCCGAGATGATCCACGACGTCCAGGTCGAGGCCACCTTCCCCGACGGCACCAAGCTCGTCACCGTCCACGACCCGATCGTCTGAGGGAGAGGCCGCCATGATTCCCGGAGAGATCCTCTTCGCCGAGGGGCCGGTCGTGTACAACGAAGGCCGTGCGGTGACCCGGCTCACCGTGCTCAACGCCGCGGACCGGCCCGTCCAGGTCGGCTCCCACTACCACTTCGCCGAGACCAACCCGGGTCTGGAATTCGACCGCGCCGCCGCGCACGGCAGGCGGTTGAACGTCGCCGCCGGCACGGCCGTGCGCTTCGAGCCCGGGATCCCCGTCGAGGTCGAACTCGTCCCCCTGGCGGGCGACCGGATCGTGCCCGGGCTGCGCGGGGAGACCGGAGGCGCTCTCGATGCCTGAGATCTCGCGAGCCGCGTACGCCGACCTGTTCGGCCCGACGACCGGCGACCGCATCCGGCTAGCCGACACCGACCTGCTGATCGAGATCGAGGAGGACCGCTGCGGCGGCCCCGGACTCGCCGGTGACGAGGCGGTCTTCGGCGGCGGCAAGGTCATCCGTGAGTCCATGGGACAGTCGCGGGCCACCCGCGCCGAGGGCACGCCCGACACCGTCGTCACGGGCGCGGTCATCGTGGACCACTGGGGCGTGGTGAAGGCCGACGTCGGCATCCGGGACGGGCGGATCACCGGCATCGGCAAGGCCGGCAACCCCGACACGATGGACGGCGTCCACCCGGACCTGGTCATCGGCCCGGAGACGGAGGTCATCGCCGGCAACGGGCGGATCCTGACGGCCGGCGCGGTCGACGCGCACGTCCACTTCATCTGCCCGCAGATCGCCGACGAGGCCCTCGCGTCGGGTGTCACCACCCTGGTCGGCGGCGGCACGGGACCGGCCGAGGGGTCCAAGGCGACGACCGTGACGCCCGGCCCCTGGCACCTCGCGCGCATGCTGGAGGCGATGGAGCACTACCCGCTGAACATCGGCTTCCTCGGCAAGGGAAACACCGTCTCGCACGACGCGATGCTCTCGCAGATCCGCGGCGGGGCGCTGGGGCTGAAGCTGCACGAGGACTGGGGCTCGACCCCGGCCGTCATCGACGCCTCGCTGACCGTCGCCGACCGCACCGGAATCCAGGTCGCGATCCACACCGACACGCTCAACGAGGCCGGGTTCGTGGGCGACACGCTGGGAGCGATCGCCGGACGCGGCATCCACGCGTACCACACCGAGGGCGCGGGCGGCGGGCACGCGCCGGACATCATGACCGTCGTCTCCGAGCCGCACGTGCTGCCGAGCTCGACCAACCCGACGCGGCCGTACACGGTCAACACGGCCGAGGAACACCTCGACATGCTGATGGTGTGTCACCACCTCAACCCGGCCGTCCCGGAGGACCTGGCGTTCGCCGAGTCGCGGATCCGGCCGTCGACCATCGGCGCCGAGGACGTCCTGCACGACCTCGGGGCGATCTCGATCATCTCCTCCGACGCGCAGGCCATGGGCCGGGTCGGCGAGGTGATCCTGCGGACCTGGCAGACGGCGCACGTGATGAAGCGGCGGCGGGGCGCGCTGTCCGGGGACGGGCGGGCGGACAACCGCCGGGTCCGCCGCTACGTCGCCAAGTACACGATCAACCCGGCTCTCGCGCAGGGACTGGCCCGCGAGATCGGGTCCGTCGAGAGCGGGAAGCTCGCCGACCTGGTGCTGTGGGAGCCGGCGTTCTTCGGCGTCAAGCCGCACCTCGTCATCAAGGGCGGGCAGATCGCGTACGCCCAGATGGGCGACGCCAACGCCTCCATCCCGACGCCGCAGCCGATCCTGCCGCGCCCGATGTACGGCGCGATCGGCCGGGCGCCCGCCTCGAACTCGTTCAACTTCGTGGCGCCGCTCGCGATCGAGGACGGACTGCCCGAGCGTCTGCAGCTGGGCAAGAAGTTCGTCGCCATCGAGTCCACGCGCGGTGTCACCAAGGCGGACATGCGGGAGAACGACGCCCGGCCGCATGTGGCGGTCGACCCCGACAGTTTCGCCGTGCACATCGACGGGGAGCTCGTCGAGGCGACTCCGGCCGCCGAACTGCCCATGGCGCAGCGCTACTTCCTGTTCTGAGACCGAGGACCACACCGTGACCAGAGCGGCACTGCTCGTCCTCGCCGACGGACGCTTCCCCGCCGGAGGGCACGCGCACTCCGGCGGGGCGGAGGAAGCCGTCAAGGCGGGGCGGATCACCGGCGCGGCAAGCCTCGAGGCGTTCTGCCGGGGCAGGCTGCACACCGCCGGACTCGTGGCGGCGGCGCTGGCCGCGGCGGCGGCCGCCGGGGCGGACCCCGCGCGACTGGACGCCGCGGCGGACGCCCGCACCCCCTCCCCGGCGCTGCGGCTGGCCGCGCGCAGACTCGGGCGGCAGCTGATGCGGGCCGCCCGGTCCGCCTGGCCGAGCGCCGAACTGGACGCGCTGGCGCGGGAGTTCCCCAAGGGAGCGCATCAGCCGGTCGTGCTGGGGCTGACGGCGCGGGCGGCCGGCCTGGGGGCGGCGGACGCCGCCTACTGCGCGGTCTACGAGAGCGTGAGCGGACCCGCCACCGCCGTCGTGCGGTTGCTGAGCCTCGACCCCTTCCAGGCGACCGCCGTGCTGGCCCGGCTGGCGCCGGAGCTGGACCTGGTGGTCGACCGGGCCGTGTCCTGCGGCACGGCGGCGCCGACGGAGGGCGTCGACGTGCTGCCCTCCGCGTCCGCTCCGCTGCTGGAGACAGGGGCGGAGGTGCATGCGGCCTGGCCCGTGCGGCTGTTCGCGTCCTGAGTCTCCCCGCCCCCGCCACCCCTTCCCACCCCGGCCTCGGGGGCTGCCGCCCCCGTGCCCCCGCTTCGGCCCTGGACGGGCCTTGTCCTCGAACTCCCCCAGAGGGGGCACCCCCAGACGGGCCGTAGTGCCCCGCTCGGCTGAATGGAGCCGTTGTGCATCTCGATCACATCCATCAGGGTCCCGCCGCCGTCAGCGCCGACGCCCGTCGGCCCGACGGCTCGCGGCGTGCGCTGCGCATCGGCCTGGGCGGGCCCGTCGGGTCCGGCAAGACCGCCACCGTCGCGGCCCTGTGCCGGGCGTTGCGGGACGAACTGTCCCTGGCCGTCGTCACCAACGACATCTACACCCGTGAGGACGCCGAGTTCCTGCTGCGGGAGGCCGTGCTGCCGCCCGAGCGGATCACGGCCGTCGAGACGGGCGCCTGCCCGCACACCGCGATCCGGGACGACATCTCCGCCAACCTCGAAGCCGTGGAGGACCTGGAGGACGCCGTGGGGCCGCTGGACCTCATCCTGGTCGAGTCGGGCGGGGACAACCTCACCGCCACCTTCTCCCGGGGGCTGGTGGACGCCCAGATCTTCGTCATCGACGTGGCGGGCGGGGACGACATCCCGCGCAAGGGCGGCCCGGGCGTCACCACCGCCGATCTGCTCGTCGTCAACAAGACCGACCTCGCGCCGTACGTGGGCTCCGACCTCGCCCGCATGGCCGCCGACGCGAAGGCGCAACGGGCCGAACTGCCCGTCGTCCTCCAGTCCCTGCGCGGCGACGGCGGCGTCACCGACGTCGCGGCGTGGGTGCGTTCACGGCTCGCCGCCTGGGCGGCGTGACATGGGCGGGGTGTGCGCCACCGCACGCATCGGGGCGATCGCCGACGGCCGAGGAGGCACCTCCCTGCCCGTGCTGGAAAGCGACGGGCCGCTCGCCCTGCGGCGTACCCGGGCCGTCGGCGACGAGGCGCGCGTCCTGCTGGTCGGGGCGATGAGCGGGCCCCTCGGCGGCGACCGGTTCGCCGTGGAGGCGGACGTCGGCGCCGGGGCCCGGCTGCGGGTCGGCTCGGCCGCCGCCACCATCGCCCTGCCCGGTCAGGCCAAGGACGAGGCGCGTTACGACGTGCGGCTCACCGTCGCCGACGGAGGCGAACTGCACTGGACGCCCGAGCAGTTGATCTCCGCCGCCGGCAGTGACCTGTACGTCTCCACGCGTGCCGACCTCGGCGCCGGCGGCCGCCTGGTGCTGCGCGAGGAGCAGGTGCTCGGGCGGGTGGGGGAGGAGCCGGGCCGGTTGACCAGTCGGCTGGTCGTGAAGGTCGCCGGGCGGACCGTCCTCGATCAGGAGCTGGCGTGCGGCCCGGGCGCGCCCGGCGGCTGGGACGGACCCGCCGTTCTCGCGGGACACCGCGCCGTCGGACAACTCGTCGTCGTCCGGCCGGAGTTCGCGGAGCGGCCGGCGACGGCCCGGACGTTCGGCGAACAGGCCTGCATCATGCCGTTGGCCGGCCCTGCCGCGCTCGTCACGGCCCTCGCACCCGACGCACTGCGGCTGCGCCGCGTACTGGACGAAGCCCTCGCCGACCTGCGCATCCGATGAACGGTACCTTCCTCTCCGGTTATCGGATTGGCAAAGAAGGTCAACGACACCTTTTCTCAGGCGCCTCACAGCAGCGAGGATCCACCCTGCCGCCATAACCAGGTAGGGGAGTTCCCACTTGAAGGACATACGACCGAACAAGCGCGTCGCAGCGCTGGGCTCGGCGGGCATACTCGTCACCGCGACACTGCTCGCCGGCGCCGTCAACGCGCCCGCGGCGAGCGCGAGCAGCAGCCGCCCGGGCCAGGACCGCGAGGCGCGGGGCGCGGCGATCGCCGCCGAGCGCGCCGCGAAGGCCGGCATCGACTGGCAGGACTGCCCGGCCGACTGGGGCCTGGAGAAGCCGATCAAGTGCGGTTGGGTCACCGTTCCGGTCGACTACGCCAAGCCGAACGGCAAGCAGATCAAGCTCGCCGTGGACCGCATCGGCAACACGGGCACGGCACAGGAGCGCCAGGGCGCGCTCGTCTACAACCCCGGTGGCCCCGGCGGCTCCGGCCTGCGCTTCCCCCGCCGCGTCACCACCAAGGCGCCCGTCTGGGCCAACGTGGCCAAGGCCTACGACTTCGTCGGCTTCGACCCGCGCGGCGTGGGCCACTCCGCGCCCATCTCCTGCATGGATCCGCAGGAGTTCGTCAAGGCGCCCAAGGCCGACCCGGTCCCGGACACCACGGCCGACAAGTACGCCCAGCGCAAGCTCGCCCGTGAGTACGCGCAGGGCTGCGCCGAGCGCACCGGCAAGGCGATGCTCCAGCAGATGACCACGCCGAACACCGTGCGCGACCTGGACGTGATCCGCGCCGCGCTCGGCGAGCGCAAGCTCAACTTCCTCGGCGTCTCCTACGGCACCTACCTCGGCGCCGTGTACGGCACGATGTTCCCGGGGCACCTGCGCCGCATGGTCGTCGACAGCGTCGTCAACCCCTCCCGCGAGAAGGTCTGGTACGAGGCCAACCTCGACCAGGACGTCGCCTTCGAGGGCCGCTGGAAGGACTGGCAGGACTGGGTCGCCGCCAACGACGCGACCTTCCACCTCGGCACCACCCGCGCCGCCGTCCAGGCGAAGTGGCTCGAGCTGCGCGCCACCGCGAAGAAGAACCCCATCGGCGGCGTCGTCGGCCCCGCCGAGCTCATCTCCTTCTTCCAGAGCGCCCCGTACTACGACTCCTCGTGGGTGCCGGTCGCCACCGTCTTCAGCGCGTACTTCGCCGGGGACGTCAAGGCCCTCGTCGACGCGGCCTCTCCCGACCTGACGGACACCGCCGGCAACATCTCCTCGGAGAACGGCAACGCCGTCTACACGGCCGTCGAGTGCACCGACGCCAAGTGGCCCACCAGCTGGAAGAAGTGGGACCGCGACAACACGGCGCTGCACAAGAACCACCCGTTCATGACGTGGGCCAACGCCTGGATGAACCTGCCCTGCGCCACCTGGCCGGTCAAGCAGCAGACCCCGGTGCACGTCACCACCCACAAGGGTCTGCCGCAGGTGCTGATCGTGCAGTCCACGAACGACGCGGCCACCCCGTACGAGGGCGCCGTGGAGCTGCACAAGCGTTTCCAGGGCTCCCGCCTGATCACCGAGAAGGGCGCGGGCTCCCACGGTGTCACCAGCCTGGTGAACACCTGCATCAACAGCCGGGTCGACGCCTACCTGCTCACCGGCAAGCTGGACCGGTCGGACGTGACGTGCGCGCCGCACGCCACGCCCAAGCCGTAGGGCTCGAGGGCAGGACTCGGGCGGTGACGCTCGAGCGGTAGGACACCGCCCCGTGGGGCGACGAGGGGCGGCCGGATGGATCCGGCCGCCCCTCAGCTGTTCCTCACCCGAGCACCCTGCCGGGCTGACGCTGCGTCATTTCGACGGCAGACGGGGGAACCTGCGTCCCTTCCCGGACTTCTCCGCCTCCGCCTTCGCGGCGGCCTCCTCCGCCTTGGCGACGGCCGCGTACTGGTCCACGTACTCCTGCTCGGACAGCGAGAGGATGGCGTACATGATCTCGTCGGTGATCGCGCGCAGCACGGCCTTCTCGTGCTCCATGCCGAGGTAGCGGGAGAAGTCGAGGGGCTTGCCGAACCGGATCACGACCGGGTGCAGGGTCGGTACGACCTTGCCCGGCGGCTGCGCCTCGAAAGTGCCGATCATCGCGCAGGGGATCACCGGCACCTGCGCCCGCAGGGCCATCACGGCGACGCCCACCTTGCCCTTGTAGAGCCGGCCGTCGTGCGAGCGGGTGCCCTCCGGGTAGATGCCGAGCAACTCGTCCTTGCTCAGGACTCCCAGGCCCTCGCGGATCGCTGCCTGGCCCGCCTCCTTGCCGGAACGGTCCACCGGGATCTGACCCGCGCTGCGGAAGAAGGCCGCGGTCAGCCGGCCCTTCAGGCCGGGGCCCGTGAAGTACTCGGCCTTCGCGAGGAACGTGATCCGCCGCTTGAGGATCGCGGGCATCAGGAAGTGGTCCGAGAACGACAGGTGGTTGCCCGCGATGATGGCCGCTCCCGAGTCCGGCACATGCTCCAGACCCTCTATTCGGGGGCGGAAGAGCAGTCTCAACAGCGGCCCCAACACCACGTATTTCAGGAGGTAGTAGAACAAAGGGTGTCGCTCCTCGTGTCCGGCGGATCGGCTCGTGGCCGTGTTCCAGCAGGTCAACCGGCATGGTGTGGGGTGCCAGTGTAGGGGCAGGCGGCAACTGCCGGAACCGTTCCGTTTCGGCCCCCGCCCCCCTCGCCCGTCACAGCCGTACGACGACCAGGGCCGTGTCGTCGGTCGCGCCGCCCGACGGCAGGAGCTCCCACAGCACCGCGTCGGCGAGGCTCTCCGGGTCGGCGTCCCGATGCCGGGCCAGCGACTCCGCGAGCCGGTTCAGCCCCGTGTAGATGTCCTCCTGTCGCCGCTCGATCAGACCGTCCGTGTACAGGGCCAGGGTGGCGCCCTCGCTGTAGGTGGTGCGCGCCTCGGTCCGCGGGGCGGGGTCGGGCCGGGCGTCCAGCGGGGGATCGGTCGCCCGGTCGAGGAACTCCACCCGCCCGTCGGCGTGCACGAGGACGGGCGGCGGGTGTCCGGCGCTGCTGTACGTGATGGTGTGACGGTCGAGGTCGATGAACGTGGTGACCGCGGTGGCCGATTCGGCTCCGTCCACGACGTGCGCGTACCGCCCGAGGACGTTCAGCGCCTCGCCCGGGCCGCGGGCCACCCGGGAGGTCGCGCTGAGCGCGCTGCGCAGCTGGCCCATCACCCCGGCGGCCTCCAGACCGTGTCCGACGACGTCGCCGACCGACACCCCGATGCGGTTGCCGCCGACCAGGTCGACCAGGTCGTACCAGTCCCCGCACACGTTGAGCGCGCCGACCGCCGGCCGGTAGCGCACCGCGGCCCGGTGGTGCCCGGCCTGCAGGCGTGTCGGCAGCATCGCCTCCTGGAGGGCGAGGGCCACCTCGCGCTCGCGGGCGTGGGCCAGCCGCAGCCGCTCGTTGAGCTCCTGCAGCTCACGGGCGCGCGTGTACAGCTCGGCCTCCAGCACCCGGCCTCGGCTGCCGGCCCGCCCGCCGTCGGCTGCCGACCCGCGCCCACCGCGGGCCCGGATCAGCTCGGTGACCTCCTCGACGCGGTGCACCAGCAGCACCACCGACCCGTCCGGGCCGTACACCGGGGCGTTGACCGGGCTCCAGTAGCGCTCCTCCCACTCGCCGGGCCGTTCGGCCGACTCGACGTCGTAGCGCTGCAGCGCCATGGTGTCCCGCTCGCCGGTGGTCAGCACCCGGAGCAGCGACGCCTCCAGGTTGCGCATGCCGTTGGCGCCGGGGTCCTCGGGGTTGTCGGGGAAGACGTCGAAGAGGTGCCGGCCGACCATCTGCTCGCGTTTGCGCCCGGCCACCCGCAGGAACTCCTCGTTGGCGTCCGCGTACACCAGCTCGGGCGTGAGCAGCGCCACCATGCCCGGCAGGGCCTGGAACACCGCCGCGTAGTCGATCGCCGTGTCGTTCATGGCCTGCGCCCCATCTGCCGGTATTGCGCCATTTTCTCATGTGATACGACGAATGTGTCCTGCCGATCACACGTCGGGGTCCGTCAGCGACTGCTCCGCCCAGATGACCTTTCCCTCGGGGAGGAAGCGGGTGCCCCACCGCTGGGTGACCTGGGAGACCAGCAGCAGCCCCCGGCCGCCCTCGTCGGTGGCCCTCGGATGGCGCAGATGGGGTGCGGTGGCGCCGCCGTCGAAGACCCCGCAGAACAGGGTCCGCCCGCGGATCAGCCGGAGCCGGATCGGCCCCGTGGCGTACCGGATGGCGTTGGTGACCAGCTCGCTGACGACCAGCTCGGTGGTGAACGACAGCTCCGGGAGCCCCCACTCCGCCAGCCGGCGGCTCGCGGCCTTGCGTGCCTCGGCGACGGCCGCCGGGTCCGCGGGCAGCTCCCAGTCGGCCACCTGGCCGGCCGGCAGACGGCGGGTGCGGGCCATCAGCAGGGCCACGTCGTCGTACGGACGGGCCGGGACGAGGGCGTCGATCACCGTCCGGCAGTGCAGGTCGAGGGCGTCGGCCGGGCGTTCCAGGGCCTGGCGCAGCCGTTCCCGGTCGGTGTCCGGCGCCCCCTGCTCGTCGTCGGCCAGCAGGCCGTCCGTGTGCAGGGCGAGCGTGCTGCCCTCCGGCAGGACCAGCTCGGCCGACTCGAAGGGCGGCCCGCCCACACCGAGCGCGGGTCCCTGGGGCAGATCGACGAACTCGACGGTCCCGTCGGGCAGCACGACGGCCGGCGCGGGGTGTCCGGCGGCGGCCATCACGCACCGCCCGTCGACCGGGTCGTAGACGACGTACACGCACGCCGAACCCGCCGCGTGCCTGCCGTCGGTCCCGGACCCGGAGTCCTCCGTGACGGGCTTCTCGTCCCCGGTGTCGTCCTCCTCCTCGTCCATGCGGGTGACCAGGTCGTCGAGGTGGGCGAGGACCTCCGCGGGCGGCAGGTCCAGCGCCGCCAGGGTGCGCACCGCGGTCCGCACCCGCCCCATGGCCGCCGCGGCGTCGATGCCGTGCCCGGGCACCTCGCCGACGACGAGCGCCACCCGGGCCCCCGACAGCGGGATCAGGTCGTACCAGTCACCGCCGAGGCCGGTCAGCTCGTCGGCCGGCCGGTAGCAGGCGGCCACCTCGACGGCGTCCTGTTCGGGCAGCCTGCGCGGGAGCAGGTTGCGCTGGAGTGCCAGGGCCGCGTCCCGTTCGCGGGTGTAGCGCCGTGCGTTGTCCACGCAGACGGCGGCCCGCGAGACGAGGTCCTCGGCGAGCGCCAGGTCGTCCTCGTCGAAGGGCTCGCGCCGGTCGCTCCGCAGGAACGTGGTGACGCCCAGGACGGTGCCCCGCGCCCGTACCGGCACGATCAGGGCGCTGGGCGGGCCCGACCCGGCGGGCTGCACGGCGGCCCATTCCTCGGCGCGCCCGGCGCGCGGGCGGCCCGCGTCCTGCGGGGCGCCCAGGTCCTGCGGGCCGCCCGGGCGCCACGCTCCCCGCGGGCCGACCGGCTCGAGCCGGTCCACCCGCCAGGGCCGTCCGTCGGCCAGAGCGCGCACCGGCGGCGAACCCGCGGGGTAGACGACCGCGGCGGCCCCGGCTGCCGCGGCCGGACCGTCGGCGTCGGAGGTCGTCTCGGCGTCCCCGGCCCGCCGCCGCCCCGCCCTGCGCAGCGTCACGGCGTCGTCGGGGCCGCACGCCGACCGGGCCGGCGCGGGCTCCGCGCCCCGAAGCACCGGCTCGAGCAGGTCCACGGTGACGACGTCGGCGAAGTCCGGCACCGCCACGTCCGCCAGTTCCTGTGCCGTCCGGGTGATGTCGAGGCTGCGGCCGATACGCCGGCCGGCCCGGTCGAGCAGGGCGAGCCGCTGCCGGGCGCGATGCCGCTCGGTCATGTCCACGACCGTGTAGTAGACGCCCATCGGGCCGCCCCGCTCGTCCTCCAGCCGGGTGAAGGACAGCATGTGCGCCGTCTCCCGGTGCGGAGCCGCCTGCACCGTGCCCAGCAGCTCGTAGCCGATGACGGGCTCCCCGGACTCCAGCACCCGGCGCATCTGCTCCTCGATCGACGCGGAGTCCAGGCCCGGCTGCACATCCGCGAGGCGCAGCCCCAGCCGGCGCTCCGGAGGCCCGCCGCCGAACCGCGCCAGGGCCGCGTTGGACCACACGAAACGCAGATCGGTGTTGACGATGGCTATGCCGATCGGGGAGTCGCCGACCATCTGCTCCAGCACCGAACGGCTCATGTTCCAGCCCGGGGCGTCGGACATCTCGTTCAGCAGGGCCAGCCAGCGCGCGGGACCGCCGGGCTCGTGGGCGGAGGTCAGACGCACCATGACCGGCACCGGGCGCCCGTCCCTGCGGCGAGCCGACAGCAGCCCCGCCCAGCCGCCGTCCTCGCGGCACCGCGCGAGAACGTCCGGTACCCGTCCGGCGTCGGCGCGGGTGAGCAGTGCGGCCAGGTCGCTGCCCACGGCCTCGGCCGCCGGATACCCCAGCAGCCGCTCGGCGTCCCTGGTCCAGCTCGTCACCACGCCCCGCTCGTCGAGCAGCAGGGGCGCGGTGTCCGCCACGTCGAACCGCCGGCGGGCAGTGTCGTCCTCGTCCTCAATGCCCACGGCCGGCCTCTCTGTCGCTGAGAGTGGTCTACCACCTCCCGACCCAATCTTCACCCTGCCTGCACAAGTGCGGCCGGGCCACCCGGGGCGACGCGGGACCCACCCGCACCGGCCCCGGGCAGACGGCGGAGCCGTCAGGCGCCCCGCGTCAGCACCCGCTCCAACGCGCCCAGCGCCGCGGCCAGTTCCTCGCCGGTGATGGTCAGCGGCGGCGCCAGCCGGATGGTCGAGCCATGGGTGTCCTTGACCAGGACGCCCTCCCGCATGAGGCGCTCGCTCACCTCTCGGCCCGTGCCGAGGGCCGGGTCCACGTCGACCCCCGCCCACAGCCCGCGCGAGCGGAAGCCGACGACGCCCTTGCCGACCAGCGAGGTCAGCCCCTCGCGCAGCACGACGCCCAGTTCGGCCGCCCGGCGCTGGAATTCACCCGTCTCGAGCAGCTCCACCACCGCCGTGCCGACCGCGGCGGCCAGCGGATTGCCGCCGAACGTCGACCCGTGCTCGCCGGGCCGCAGCACCGACAGCACCTCCCGCCGGGCCACCACCGCCGACACCGGCACGATGCCGCCGCCCAGCGCCTTGCCGAGGAGCAGCACGTCGGGCACGACCTCCTCGTGCTCCACGGCCAGCGTCCGCCCGGTCCGCCCGAGCCCGGACTGGATCTCGTCCGCGACGAAGAGGCAGTTCGTCCGGCGGGTCAGCTCCCGCACCCCCGCCAGATACCCGTCGTCGGGGACGACGACGCCGGCCTCGCCCTGGATCGGCTCGATCAGCACCGCCGCCGTCGTCTCGTCGACCGCCGCCTCCAGCGCGGCCAGGTCGTTGTACGGGACGATCCGGAAACCCGGCGTGAACGGGCCGAAGCCCGCCCGGGCCGTCTCGTCCGTCGAGAAGCTCACGATCGTCGTGGTGCGGCCGTGGAAGTTGTCGGCGGCCACCACGATCGTCGCCCGGTCGGCGGGGACGCCCTTCACGTCGTACGCCCACTTGCGGGCCACCTTGACGCCGCTCTCGACCGCCTCCGCGCCCGTGTTCATCGGCAGGACCATGTCCAGGCCGGTCAGCTCCGCGAGCCGCTCGGCGAACCCGGCGAGGCGGTCGTTGTGGAAGGCGCGGGAGGTGAGCGTGAGCCGGTCCAGCTGGCGGTGGGCCGCCTCGATCAGGGCGGGGTGCCGGTGGCCGAAGTTGAGCGCCGAGTAGCCGGCCAGCATGTCGAGGTAGCGGCGGCCCTCGACGTCCTGCACCCACGCGCCCTCGGCGCTCGCGACGACCACGGGCAGCGGGTGGTAGTTGTGCGCGAGGACCGGCTCCTCGGCGCGGATCAGATCGGCGGAGGAGCGCGTCGGGACGACGGGTGCGGTCATGAACGAATCTCCTGAGTGCAGCACTTGATGCCCCCGCCGGCCTTCTGGAACTCCGAGAGGTCGACGGGGACGGGGACATAGCCGCGCTCGCCGAGCCGGGCGGCGAGGGCCTCGGCCCGGGGCGCGATGAACACATGACGGCCGTCGGACACCGAGTTCAGGCCGAACGCCATGGCGTCGTCGCGGGTGGCGAGCACCGCGTCCGGGTACAGCCGCGCCAGCACCTCGCGGCTGCCCTGCGAGAAGGCCTCCGGGTAGTACGCGACGTTGTCGTCGTCGAGGACGAACAGCGCCGTGTCCAGGTGGTAGAAGTGCGGATCCACCAGGGTCAGGCTGATCACCGGGTGACCGAAGAACTCCTGCGCCTCGCGGTGCGCCTCACGGGTCGTGCGGAACCCGGTGCCGGCCAGCACGTACCGGCCCGTCCACACCAGGTCGCCCTCGCCCTCGCAGACGGCCTCCGGGCGGTGGACCTCGTAGCCCGCCGCCTTGAACCAGGTGTCGTAGTGGACGGATTCGGGACGCCGCTCCGGCGCGTGGAACAGGGAGCCGAAGACGCGGCCGGCGACGACGACCGCCGAGTTCGCGGCGAAGACCATGTCCGGAAGGCCGGGAGCCGGCTCCACGGCCTCCACGGTGTGGCCGTGGCTGCGGTAGGCGCTGATCAGCCCCTGCCACTGCGCCTGGGCGAGGTCGACGTCGACGGGGGTGTCGGGATGCATCCACGGATTGATCGCGTACTGCACGGCGAAGTGTCTGGGTTCGCAGACGAGGAAGCGCCGGGGGCGCCGCACACGGCTTTCGGTCACAGAGGGGTTCCTCCGTTTTCCTGCGGTGTCGACTGAGGGTTGACACCACGGTAGGAACCGACGGGGATGCCCGACAAGCAACGAGCATTGCGTGTCCACGCACGAACGCTGCGTGATTCGCCCTGCTGACGCAGGTTCGCTGCGTCATCGCAGGTTTGTTCGCAGGTTTATTCGGGAGCGGGCTGCGTCGCGCCCGCCTCCGGGCTCTCCGGCAGCAGATGCGACAGCACCATCACGCTGATCGTCTTCCGGATGAACGGCTCGACCCGGATCCGCTCCAGCACCTCCTCGAAGTGCTCCACGTCCCGCGCCCGCACATGCAGCAGCGCGTCCGCACCGCCCGTCACCGTCATCGCCGCGGTGATCTCCGGATGGTTGCGCACCACCTCCGCCAGCCGCCTCGGCGGCGCGGCGCCCTCGCAGTACACCTCGACGTAGGCCTCCGTGCTCCAGCCCAGCGCCGCCGGCTGCACCGTGGCCGTGAACCCCGTGATCACCCCGGTCTCCCGCAACCGGTCCACCCGGCGCTTGACGGCCGTCGACGACAGCCCGACGGCCGTGCCGATCTCGGCGAAGCTCGTCCTGGCGTTCGCCATCAACGCGGTGATGATCTTCCGGTCGAGATCGTCGAAAAGGGCGCCGCCGTCACTCATGTCCGCACTGTATCCAGCACGAACGTCCGGTCCCCGTACATGTCCCGCCGCGCCGATCACCCCTACACTCCACCTTCATGCTGCGCGCCCTCGCCGTCGACGACGAACGCCCCTCGCTGGAGGAGCTGCTCTTCCTGCTCTCCGCGGACCCCCGCATCGGCAGCGTGGAGGGCGCCGGCGACGCGACCGAGGCGCTGCGCCGCATCAACCGCGCACTGGAGTCCGGACCCGACGGCCCCCACGCCGTCGACGTCGTCTTCCTCGACATCCAGATGCCCGGCCTCGACGGCCTCGACCTGGCCCGTCTGCTCACCGGCTTCGCCCGGCCCCCGCTGGTCGTCTTCGTCACCGCCCACGAGGACTTCGCCGTCCAGGCCTTCGACCTCAAGGCCGTCGACTACGTCCTCAAACCGGTCCGCAAGGAACGCCTCGCGGAAGCCGTCCGCCGCGCCGCCGAACTGCGCGGCGCAGCGCCCCGCATCCCGGTCCACGAACCCGACCCCGACCACATACCCGTCGAACTCGGCGGCGTGACCCGCTTCGTCGCCGTCGACGACATCACCCACGTCGAGGCGCAGGGCGACTACGCCCGGCTGCACACCGACCGCGGCAGCCATCTCGTCCGCATCCCGCTGTCCACCCTGGAGGACCGCTGGGGCGCCCGCGGCTTCGTGCGCATCCACCGCCGCCATCTCGTCGCCCTGCGCCACATAGGCGAACTCCGGCTCGACGCCGGCACGGTGAGCGTCCTCGTCGGCGGCGAGGAACTCCAGGTCAGCCGCCGTCACGCCCGCGAACTGCGGGACCTGCTGATGAGGAGGCCCTGACCGTGCCCCATCAGGACCCCGCCGAACGACGTGTCGTCGTCACCCGCCCCGGCCGCCGCGCCGTGCCCCACGCCCGGCTCCGCTCCCGCGGACGCCACCCGCACGCCTCCGGCTACTACCGCCCGC
Organism: Streptomyces sp. NPDC020597; assembly: GCF_044335095.1. Lineage (NCBI taxonomy): Bacteria > Bacillati > Actinomycetota > Actinomycetes > Kitasatosporales > Streptomycetaceae > Streptomyces > Streptomyces sp. NPDC020597. Next base: position 64,461 of record NZ_JBIRUL010000007.1, read on the forward strand.
GCACCGAGATCGACGAGCAGACCACCCTGGGCGACACCTACGTCCGCTCCCTGATGCGGTCCCAACTGCGCGCCGCACTCACGGTGTTCGCCGTCCTCGCGCTCCTCGTGGGCCCGCTGCCGCTGCTTTTCGCGGCGATGCCCGACGCCCACCGCCTCGAATGGGCGGTCCTCGGCTTCTGCCTGTACGCCCCGCTCGTCCTGCTGGCCCGGTGGTACGTGCGCCGCGCCGAGCGCAACGAACGGGACTTCGTCCGGCTGGTCGAGGACCGGTGAGGGCGAAGCGACGATGAACTCGACCTTCGCCGTGCCCGCCGTCGCCCTGGTGGTCGTCGCGACCGTACTGGTCGGCGCCTTCGGCCTGCGCATCTCCCGCACCACCTCCGACTTCTACGTCGCCTCCCGCACCGTCGGCCCCCGACTCAACGCGGCCGCCATCAGCGGCGAGTACCTCTCCGCCGCCTCCTTCCTCGGCATCGCGGGCCTCGTCCTCGTCCAGGGCCCGGACATGCTCTGGTACCCGGTCGGCTACACCGCCGGCTATCTGGTCCTGCTGATCTTCGTCGCCGCCCCGCTGCGCCGCTCCGGCGCCTACACCCTCCCCGACTTCGCCGAGGCGCGGCTCGCCTCGCAGGCCGTGAGACGGCTCGCGGGCGCCTTCGTCGTCGGTGTGGGCTGGCTCTACCTGCTGCCCCAGCTCCAGGGCGCAGGACTGACGCTGACGGTGCTCACCGGCGCTCCCGACTCCCTCGGCGGGCTGATCGTCGCGCTGGTCGTCACGGCCACCGTCGCCGCGGGCGGCATGCGCAGCATCACCTTCGTGCAGGCCTTCCAGTACTGGCTCAAACTCACCGCGCTCCTCGTCCCCGTCCTCTTCCTGGTCCTCGCCTGGCAGAGCGACGGCGCGCCCCGCGACGTCTTCGAGGAGCCCGCGGCCTTCCGCGACCAGCGGGTGGTGCGGGTCGGCGACACCCTGGACCTGAAGCTGGACCGCCCCCTGACCGTGACCGTGGACGGCACGGTCGACGGCCGCCCGCACGAGGACGCGCTGCTCCGGCTGCCCGCCGGCACCCACCGCATCGAGCGGGGCGCCCGCCTCACCTTCGCCGAAGGCGCCACGGTCCCCGCCGCCGAACGCGGAAGCAGCGGCGGCATGTCCACCTCGCTCGCCACGAGCCGTGAGGAGCGGCCGCTGTACGCCACCTACGGGCTGATCCTCGCCACCTTCCTCGGCACCATGGGCCTGCCGCACGTCGTCGTGCGCTTCTACACCAGCCCGCACGGCGTCGCCGCCCGCCGCACCACGGTCGCCGTCCTCGCCCTGATCGGCGCGTTCTACCTCCTGCCGCCCGTCTACGGCGCCCTCGGCCGCATCTACACGCCCGAACTCGCCCTCACCGGCGACGCGGACGCGGCCGTCCTGCTGCTGCCGGACCGGGTGATCGGCGGCCTCGGCGGCGAGCTGCTGGGCGCGCTGGTCGCCGGCGGCGCCTTCGCCGCGTTCCTGTCCACCGCGTCCGGACTGACGATGGCGGTGGCCGGGGTGCTCGCCCAGGACGTTCTGCCGACCCGCGGCGTGCGGCACTTCCGGCTCGGCACCGGGCTCGCCATGGCCGTCCCGCTGGCCGCCAGCCTGCTGGTGGGCGGACTGCCGGTGGCCGACGCCGTGGGGCTGGCCTTCGCGGTGTCGGCGTCCTCGTTCTGCCCGCTGCTGGTGCTCGGCATCTGGTGGCGCCGGCTGACGCCGCCCGGCGCGGCCGCCGGCATGCTGGTCGGCGGCGGATCGGCGTTCGTCGCGGTCGCCGCGACGATGGCCGGCCTCCCCGGCGCGGGCCCGGCGCACGCCCTGCTCGCCTGGCCCGCCCTGTGGTCCGTGCCGCTCGGCTTCCTCACCATGATCCTGGTGTCCCTGGCCACCCCGAACCGCGTCCCGTCCGGCGCCTCCGCCATCCTGGCCCGCTTCCACCTGCCGGAGGAACTGCGCACCGCGCCGGCCGCGGAGGCGAAGCCGTGAGCGGCTTCCTGGCGGGCGTCTGCATCGCCATCCTGCCGTTCCTCGCCGCCGGCTTCTGGCTCGGGCGGCGGACCGGACGGCCGGAGCGCCTCGGGGGCCTCGGCACCCCTGTCGAGCACGCCACCTTCCAGACCCTGCACACCGCGTCCCTCGCGGCGCCCCCGCTGAGGGCGGGACTGACCGAGGAGACCGCCCGCAGGTCGGCCCGCAGACTGCGCACCCTGCTCGGCACGGACGCGCTGTGCCTGACCGACGAGGAGCAGGTGCTGGTCTGGGACGGCGTGGGGGCCCATCACCGCGCCGAGATCATGGAACGGCTGGCCGGCCCGCTGGACAGCGGTCGCGGCGAGGCCTTCCGCCTGGCCTGCGAGCACGCCGACTGCCCCGTCCGCTGGGCCGTGGTCGCCCCGCTCACCGTCGACGACCGGGTGCACGGCGCGCTCGTCGCCTGCGCGCCCCGCGAGTCCGCCGTCCTGGTCCGGGCGGCGGGCGAGGTGGCCCGCTGGGTGAGCGTCCAGCTGGAACTGGCAGACCTCGACCAGTCGCGCACCCGGCTGATCGAGGCGGAGATCAAGGCCCTGCGCGCCCAGATCTCCCCCCACTTCATCTTCAACTCCCTCGCCGTGATCGCCTCGTTCGTCCGCACCGACCCCGAGCGCGCCCGCGAACTGCTGCTGGAATTCGCCGACTTCACCCGCTACTCGTTCCGCAGACACGGCGACTTCACCACCCTCGCCGACGAGCTGCACGCCATCGACCACTATCTGGCGCTGGTGCGGGCCCGCTTCGGCGACCGCCTCGCCGTCACCCTGCAGATCGCCCCCGAGGTGCTCCCGGTGGCGCTGCCGTTCCTGTGCCTCCAGCCGCTGGTGGAGAACGCCGTCAAGCACGGTCTGGAGGGCAAGGCCGGCACCTGTCACATCCAGATCACCGCGCAGGACGCCGGCGCCGAGGCACTCGTCGTCATCGAGGACGACGGAGCCGGCATGGACCCGGGGGCGCTGCGCCGCATCCTGGCCGGAGAGGTCGGGCCCTCCGGCGGCATCGGCCTGTCCAACGTGGACGACCGGCTGCGCCAGGTCTACGGGGACGACCACGGCCTGGTCATCGAGACGGCTCTCGGGGCGGGTATGAAGATCACCGCCCGGCTGCCGAAGTACCAGCCGGGCGTGCACTCGGCGGCCCGGCTCGGCCCCGCGTGATCAGGTGGTCCGCATCACCACCAGGGCGAGGGTGATCAGCCCGAGCACCACCCAGCCGAACCACAGCCAGCCGTTGCTGCCGAGCGCCACCGTGTAGGCGGTCACCGCGACGAGTCCGCCGACGGTGAGCACGCCCATGGTCTTCGTGGAACCGTCCGTGGTACCGGCCATCGCGACACCCTCCTCAGGGCCGCCCTCCGCCGGGCGGGTCCCCCTCCATGGTGCCCCGGGATCAGCGCCCGCGTGCGTCGAGTGACGCAAGATAGGCGTTGTAGGCCTCCAGCTCCTGGTCCCCGTCGCGGTCGGCGGCCCGGTCCTTGCGACGGGCCTGGCGCTGCTCGGAGCCGTACCACTGGAAGAGCAGCGCGATCAGCACCAGCACGGAGGGGATCTCGCTGAACGCCCAGGCGATGCCGCCGGCCGCGTTCTGGTCGGCGAGCGCGTCGATGCCGAGGGAGGCCGGCGGGTTCTCGAACGTCTTCACCATCGGCTGCGAGGCCATCATCAGCGCGATGCCGAAGAACGCGTGGAACGGCATGCCCGCGAACAGCTCCAGCATCCGCATCAGATAGCCCGGCCGGTTCGGACCCGGATCCACGCCGATGATCGGCCAGAAGAACACCACACCGACGGCGAGGAAGTGCACCATCATCGCGAGGTGCCCGGTCTTCGAGCCCATCAGGAAGTCGAACAGCGGGGTGAAGTACAGGGCGTAGAGGCTCGCGATGAACAGCGGGATCGTGAACGCGGGATGGGTGACGACGCGCATGTAGCGGCTGTGCAGCAGCATCAGCAGCAGCTCACGCGGCCCCTTGCGCCCCCGTTCGGCGGCCGGCAGCGCGCGCAGCGCGAGCGTCATGGGGGCGCCGAGCAGAAGCAGGATCGGCGAGAGCATGCTGATCACCATGTGCTGCACCATGTGCACGCTGAACATGACCATGCCGTAGTCGTTCAGGCCGGTGCACATCACCAGCATCACGGTCAGCACGCCCACGGCGAACGACACCGTCCGCCCGACCGGCCACGCGTCCCCGCGCCGCCGCAGCCGCAGCACGCCCCACCCGTACAGTCCGAGCCCCAGGAGACAGGCGACGAGGAAGAACGGGTCCGCCGACCACTGAAGGCCCCGTCCCAGCGTGAACGGCGGCAGATCCATCGTCATGCCGTGCCCGCCGTGGTCCATTGCGCCGGCTCCTGATTCGTGGGGGGTTGTACGTTTCCTGCCGCCCCAAGAGTAGAACCGCCCCCGGCGATCTTCGTCACCGGGGGCGGCTGTAGTCGTGGCCCTCCTACAGGACGGTCTCGGCCTCGGCGTACCGCTCGTCGGGGACCGTCTTCAGCGTCTCCACGGCCTCCGCCAGCGGCACCATCACGATGTCCGTGCCGCGCAGGGCCGTCATGTGACCGAACTCGCCGCGGTGCACGGCCTCCACGGCGTGCCAGCCGAACCGCGTGGCCAGCACCCGGTCGTAGGCGGTCGGCGTGCCGCCGCGCTGCACATGCCCGAGGATGACCGGCCGGGCCTCCTTGCCGAGCCGGGACTCCAGCTCGATGGAGAGCTGCCGGGCGATGCCGGCGAACCGCTCGTGGCCGTAGACGTCCTTGGCGCCCTCGTCGAAGGCCATGCCGCCGGGGGCCGGCTTGGCGCCCTCGGCGGCCACCACGATCGCGAACCGCTTGCCCGCCTCGAACCGTTCGCCGACCCGGCGGGCCAGCTCCTCGATGTCGAAGGGCCGTTCCGGCACGACGATGGCGTGCGCGCCGGCCGCCATGCCGGAGTGCAGCGCTATCCAGCCGGTGTGCCGCCCCATGACCTCGACCACCAGAACCCGCTGGTGCGACTCGGCAGTGGTCTTCAGCCGGTCCAGCGCGTCGGTCGCGACGCCGACGGCCGTGTCGAAGCCGAAGGTGACGTCCGTGACGGCGATGTCGTTGTCGATGGTCTTCGGCACGCCGACGACGGGCAGCCCGCTGTCGGACATCAGCCGGGCCGCCTTGAGGGTGCCCTCACCGCCGATCGGGATGATCGCGTCGAGCCCGAGGTCCTGGACGTGGCCCCTGGCCCGCTCCACGCCGTCCCGCAGATGCGAGGGCTGGACCCGCGAGGAACCGAGGATGGTGCCGCCGCGGGCGAGGATGCCGCCCACCGCGTCGAGGTCGAGCTTGAGGTAGTCGCACTCCAGGAGGCCCTTCCAGCCGTCCCGGAAGCCGATGACCTCGTCGCCGTGGTCGACGACGGCGCGGTGCACGACGGACCGGATGACGGCGTTCAGGCCGGGGCAGTCGCCGCCGGACGTGAGGACACCAATGCGCATAGCCCGAAACAACCTTCTCCACGTGGGCCTGGTCCGGACCACACTGTCCGGCTCGAATCCCCGCCACCCTAGCGGCAGGAGGGGGCGGGGCCGAAGCACGCGTCCGCCTGCTGGACGCACCTGCTCACCTGTGCGGATGCGCCGTCAGACGGGCTGCTGACGGCGCCCCGAAGAGCAGGTGAACAGATGAGTCACGCGGGGCGCCGGATCACGCGGGCTGCCAGGTCACGCGGGGCGCCGGGTCACGCGGGCTGCTGGGCGGCGGCGATGCGCTCGTTGCGCAGCGCCTCGTACCAGCGGTCGTCGATCGGCGGCAGCGCGTTCACGTCGAGCGCCAGCTTCAGCAGCAGGTCCGCGATCAGCGGGTTGCGCGCGAGCACCGGACCGTGCATGTACGTGCCGAACACGGTGTCGTTGTACGCGCCCTCGGTGCCGTCGCCGGTGCCGTTGCCCCGGCCGAGCTGCACGCGGGCCAGCGGACGGGCGGTCGGGCCGAGGTGGGTGATGCCCTGGTGGTTCTCGAACCCGGTCAGCTGCGGCAGGCCGAGGCGCGGGTCGATGTCCGCGAGGACGTCGCCGACGCACCGTTCGCCCTCGCCGCGCGTCGTCGTCACGTCCAGCAGGCCGAGACCCGGCTCGCGCTGGCCGAGGTCGTTGACGAACTCGTGGCCCAGGATCTGGTAGCCGGCGCAGACCGCGAACACGATCGCGCCGTTGTTCACCGCCTGGTACAGGTGCGCGTCCCGGCGCAGCCGCTCCGCCGCGAGCCGCTGCGGCCGGTCCTCGCCGCCGCCGATGAGGTAGATGTCGCCGGAGGTCGGGATCGGCTGGTCGCTGCGCACGTCGAGCCGCGCCACGTCGAGGCCGCGCTGGCGCGCGCGGCGCTCCACGACGAGGGCGTTGCCCTGGTCCCCGTAGGTGCTCAGCAGGTCCGGGTAGATCCACACCAGCCGCAGTTGGTTGTCGCTCATGGGAATGGGATCGTCCTTCGGGTCAGTTGCCGACGCGGCGGCGGAGGTCCTGGAACGCGGTGTAGTTCGCGATGACCTCGATCCGGCCGGGCGGCGCCTGCTGCACGGCCTGGTCGAGGTTCTCACAGACCTGGAAGTGCTGGTTGGCGACTTCGAGGCGCACCGCCAGGTCCAGCTTCCGGTCGCCGACGACGAAGATCGGGTGGCCGGTCAGCCGCGTGTAGTCGACGTCCCACAGCCAGGAGGTGTCGGTCCCGTCGGCGCCGCGCGCGTTCACCGAGAGGATGACCGGGGTCGGCGGCGGGTCGATGAGGCTGAACGTCTCGAGCCAGCCGGCCGGGTTCTTCGCCAGCAGCAGCCGAAGGTCGCGGCCCTGGAACTGGACGACGTCGTAGCGCCCGGCGACGGCCTGCACCGCGTACATCCGCTCCAGCGCCACCTGCGGAGGCACGCCGAAGACGGCGGCCACGGCGGCCGAGGAGGCGGCGTTGGCCTTGTTGGCGCGGCCCGGCAGCTGGAGGTGGATCGGCCAGGCCGATCCGTGCGGGTCGATGACGTGGTCGCCGGAGAGCGCCCAGCTCGGCGTCGGACGGCGGAAGCCGCACTCGCCGCAGAACCAGTCGTCGCCGGGCCGCTGCATGACGCCGCCGCAGGACGGGCACGACCAGGCGTCGTCCTTCCACATCTGGCCGGCGGCGACCCAGACGACGTTGGGGGAGGAGGAGGCCGCCCAGACCACCAGCGGGTCGTCGGCGTTGGCGACCACCACGGCCTTGGAGCCGGCGAGCCCCTCGCGCCAGTTCTCCGCGAGCATCCGGGTCTCGGCGGCGCGGTCCAGCTGGTCGCGGGAGAGGTTGAGCAGCGCGATGCACTTGGGCGCGGTGTCCCGGGCGACGCCCGCGAGGTACTTCTCGTCGACCTCGATCACGCCGTAGCGGGCCTCGGAGCCGCCCGCGAGGGCCGAGGTGATGCCGGCCGGCATGTTGGCGCCGAGCGCGTTGGAAACGACCGGGCCGGCGGCGCGCAGCGCCTCGGCGATCAGCCGGGTGGTCGTGGTCTTGCCGTTGGTCGCCGAGACGAGGACCACGTCCAGGTTCTGGGCGAGCCTGGCGAGGAGGTCGGGGTCGAGTTTGAGCGCCACCCGGCCGCCGATCACCGAACCGCTGCCGCGCCCCGCGGCGCGCGACGCCGCCGCGACCGCCTTGCCCGCGGTCACGGCGATCTTGGCCCGCGGCGTGAGCGGGTCCGAGTTGCCTGCCATCAGTTCTCGATCCTCCTTGCGTACGCGCCGCGCCTCTGCCGTACGGCAACGTGGTAGGCGGTCAGCCTATCGAGATCCATTCGCACTCCCGAATCCCGGCACCGCTTCACGTCGCCCGCGGCATGCGCGTGTCAGAAAGGACCGTACCCTTGCCGCCATGCGACACGGCTCCATCCCGGGCGCCCGCGGGCGCGTCCGGCCCCTCACTCTGCTCGGCGACCCCGTCCTGCACACCCGTTGCGAGGACGTCACCGACTTCGGCCCCCAACTCGCGCGTCTCGTCGAGGACATGTTCGCGACGATGTACGCGGCCCAGGGCGTCGGCCTGGCGGCCAACCAGGTCGGCGAGGCGCTGCGGGTGTTCGTCTACGACTGCCCCGACGACGAGGACGCCCGTCATGTGGGCCATGTGGTGAACCCGCGCCTGGTCGAGGCCGACGGCCTGGTTCTGCGCGGTCCCGAGGGGTGTCTGTCCCTGCCCGGGCTGGAGGCGGGGACGGAGCGCCACGACCACGCCGTGGTCGAGGGCCGCACGATGACGGGGGAGCGGCTGCGGGTCCACGGCACGGGATTCTTCGCCAGATGCCTGCAGCACGAGTGCGACCACCTGGAGGGCGTGGTGTACGCGGACCGGGTGTCGGGCTGGCGCGGCAGACGGCTGGCGCGCCAGGTGCGCCGGGCCTCCTGGCACGACACCCCGTAGGGGCTCGGGCGGTACGGGTCGGCCGCGCCGGCCACCGGGCAGGGCGGCCGGACGGGGCGGCCGGGTAGGGCGGCCGGGTGGGGTGCCGACGCCCTCCGGATCCACCTGCGTGCGGACCGCCCCGCGTACCCGCGCGGCGGTCCCGGGTCAGAAGCCGGGGCCGCCGACCTTGTCGCCGGCCGCCGCGAGACGACCCCACAGCAGGTCGGCCAGACTCCGCACCAGCTCGGCGCGGGAACACGGCCGCTCGCCGAGCCACCAGTCGCCCGCCGCGTGCATCATCCCGACGATCCCGTGCCCCCACACCCGGGCGAGCTGCTGGCTGCCGGGGCCGAGATCCAGCCGGTCCTCGATCACCTGGGCCAGCTCCTCGCCCATCCGGCGTAGCAGGGGCGCGCTGTGCTTGCCCACGTCGAAGCCCTGGTCGGGGCCCGTGCCCGTGTCGGACGGGTGCATGAGGAAGCGGTACACCTGCGGCCGGGCCTCGATCGCGGCGAGGTAGGTGTCGAGGGTCGCCTCGACCCGTTCCCGCCGTTCGGCGGGCGCGTCCAGCGCGGCGCGCAGCGAGTCCAGCAGGGCGTCCGTGTGCCGGGTGGCGAGGGCGGCGTAGAGTCCGCCCTTGTCGCCGAAGTGGCGGTAGAGGATCGGCTTGGTGATGCCGGCCTCCGCCGCGATGGCGTTCATGGACGCCTGTGGGCCGTCGCGCAGCACCACCCGGTCGGCGGCCTCCAGCAGCTCGCGTCGTCGGCGGTCGGCGGACCGCTGTTGCTCGGTCCGCTGCGTGGTGTCCATGTGCTCTCCCCACCCGTGCTGTTTCGGTGACGCCTGCGCAAACTAACACCTGACAGCAGCCTGACATCGAACGGGTGGAAGGGCTCCTGTGCCGTCATCAGGAGTTGACTTTTCCTACCGACCGGTAACAGACTCGCGTTACCGCTAGTAACACGCACCGCCGCTGGAGGGGACATGGCCGAGTTCACCATGGAGCTCAACGACGAACAGAAGGAGGTCCGGGACTGGCTGCACGGCTTCGCCGCCGACGTCATCCGCCCCGCGGCAGCCGAATGGGACGAGCGTGAGGAAACTCCCTGGCCGGTCATCCAGGAGGCCGCGAAGGTCGGCATCTACTCCCTCGACTTCTACGCGCAGCAGTACTTCGACCCCACCGGCCTCGGCATCCCGATGGCCATGGAGGAGCTGTTCTGGGGCGACGCGGGCATCGCCCTGTCCATCGTGGGCACCGGGCTGGCCGCCGTGGGCGTCCTCGCCAACGGGACCGAGGAGCAGATCGGCACCTGGATCCCGCAGATGTACGGCGACGCGAACGACGTCAAGGTGGCCGCCTTCTGCTCCTCCGAGCCCGACGCCGGCTCCGACGTGGCCTCCCTGCGCACGCGGGCCGTGTACGACGAGGCCAAGGACGAGTGGGTGCTCAACGGCACCAAGACCTGGGCGACCAACGGCGGCATCGCCAACGTCCACGTGGTCGTGGCGGCCGTGGACCCCGAACTCGGCTCCAAGGGGCACGCCTCCTTCATCGTCCCGCCGGGCACCCCGGGTCTCGCCCAGGGCCAGAAGTTCAAGAAGCACGGCATTCGCGCCTCGCACACCGCCGAGGTCGTCCTCGACGACGTGCGCGTCCCCGGTTCGTGCCTGCTGGGCGGCAAGGAGAAGCTGGACGAGCGGCTGGCGCGGGCCCGCGAGCGGGCGAAGACGGGCGGCGAGCGGGTGAAGAACGCGGCGATGGCCACGTTCGAGGCCTCGCGCCCCGCCGTCGGCGCGATGGCCGTCGGCACCGCCCGCGCCGCCTACGAGGTCGCCCTCGACTACGCGAGGACACGAGAGCAGTTCGGCCGCCCGATCATCGACAACCAGGGCGTCGCCTTCCAGCTCGCGGACATGCGCACCGAGATCGACGCCGCACGGCTGCTGGTCTGGCGGGCCTCCTGGATGGCGGTCAACGGCAAGCCGTTCACGGCCGCCGAGGGCTCGATGTCGAAGCTGTACGCCAGTGAGACCGCGAAGAAGGTCACCGCGCAGGCCATCCAGATCCTCGGCGGCAACGGGTATACGCGGGAGTACCCGGTGGAGCGCATGCACCGCGACGCCGCCATCTACACCATCTTCGAGGGCACGAGCGAGATCCAGCGCCTGGTGATCGCCAGGACGCTCTCCGGGATGTCCATCCGGTAGTGCGGCGGCAGCGGGCGCGTGGGGGCTGTTCGCACAGTTCCCCGCGCCCCTGACGCCGGGCGCGGTGGACGGGCCCAAGGCGCGCGGGGAACCGCGTGACAGGCCGCGACGCACCCGCACCCGGCGGCGAACCGCCCTCCTACGAAGTCCCCCCGCTGCTGTGGGCGATGCACGCCACGTCGATGCGGTCGGCCAGCTTGGCCAGTTCGATGGTCAGAGCGGCCACCGTGTCCTCGTCGAGACCCTCCGCCCCGGCCTCGACGAGATGCAGCCACCGGCCCCCCAGCGTGCGGAGAAGCTTGCTCACATCCGCCGCGGCCACCTGCAGGGTCCCGCGGTCGTCGACGATCAGGGGCAGGGTCACTTCGCGGTTCACATCCGGGATCGTAGCCGCGCGGCGGTCACGCACCGTGCCAAACCGTGGTGATGTTGCAGAACTCCCGGATTCCGTGCCCGGACAGCTCACGGCCGTATCCGGACCGTTTCACCCCGCCGAACGGGAACCCCGGATGGGACGCGGTCATCCCGTTGACGAACACCCCGCCGGCCTCCAGGTCCCGGACGAACCGGTCCACCTCGGCCTCGTCGCGCGTCCAGACGTTGGAACTCAGCCCGAACGGCGAGTCGTTGGCGATCAGCACCGCCGCGTCCAGATCGGCCGCCCGGTACACGGTCGCCACCGGCCCGAACGCCTCCTCGCGGTGGATGCGCATCTCCCGCGTGACCCCGGCCAGGACGGTCGGCGGGTAGTACCAGCCGGGCCCCTCGGGCCGCGCGCCCCCGCACAGCACCCGGGCCCCGAAGCGCCGCGCGTCGTCCACCAGTTCCTCCAGGTCCGACCGCCCCTGCTCGCTCGCCAGCGGGCCGACGTCCGTCCCCTCCTCCAGCGGATCCCCGACCTTCAGCGCCGCCATGCCCGCGACGAACCGCTCGGTGAACGCGTCGTACACGTCCGTGTGAACGATGAACCGCTTGGCGGCGATGCACGACTGCCCGTTGTTCTGCACACGCGCGGTCACCGCGACCTCGGCCGCCCGGTCGACGTCCGCGGACGGCATCACCACGAACGGGTCGCTGCCGCCAAGCTCCAGCACCGTCTTCTTGATCATCTCGCCCGCGGTGGCGGCGACGGCCCGTCCGGCCGGCTCGCTGCCGGTCAGGGTCGCCGCCTTGACGCGTTCGTCGCGCAGGATGCCGTCCACCGCGCCCGAACCCACGAGCAGGGTCTGGAAGCACCCCGCGGGGAAGCCCGCCCGGTGGAACAACTCCTCCAGGTACAGCGCGGTCCGCGGCACGTTCGAGGCGTGCTTGAGCAGCCCCACGTTGCCCGCCATCAGCGCCGGCGCGGCGAACCGCACGACCTGCCAGAGCGGGAAGTTCCACGGCATCACCGCGAGCACCGGGCCCAGCGGCCGGTACCGGACCACGGCGCGCGAGCCGCCGGAGTCCTTGACGTCGGCGGCGGCCGGCTCCTCGTCGGCGAGCAGTTCCTGCGCGTGATCGGCGTACCAGCGCATCGCCCGGGCGCACTTCGCCGCCTCGGCCCGCGCCTGCCCGACCGGTTTGCCCATCTCGACGGTCATGGTCCGGGCGATGTCCCGCTGGTCCTCGTCGAGCAGGTCGGCCGCCCGGTTCAGCATCCGTGCGCGTTCGGGGAACGTCGTCGTCCGGTACGTGCGGAAGGTGGCCTCGGCGAGCTGGAGCCGGCGTTCCAGCTCCTCCTCGTCCATGGCCTCGTACGTCTCGAGCGTCTCGCCGTTCGCCGGGTTCACCGTCGCGATGGGCATGACCGACCTCCTGGGGAGCTGGCTGTGTTCCGACCTTCGCGCGCCGCACCGGACGGCGCAACGCGTGCGCGTCCGCTCAGGCACCCGATGACGAGTGCTCCGCCAGCCGGTCCAGAAACGCGGCCTGCGCCGTGACGATCACCGCACGGGCCTGTTCCAGGCCGTGCCAGGCCACCCGGTCCAGTTCCGGGAACTCCGCCACGCGTCCCGAGCGGGGCGGCCACTCCATGGTGAAGGTGCCCGGCTCGACCGCGGCCGGGTCGAGATCCGCCTCGACGGCCCACACGGTGACGGTCTTGCCGCCGCTCTGCCGCACCTCGCCGAGCGCGATCGGCTCGCCGTCGGGCGGGGCCAGCCCCAGCTCCTCGCGGAACTCACGCCGGGCCGCCTCCCAGGCCGGCTCGTCGGACCCGTACTCCCCCTTGGGGACGGTCCACGCGCCGGCCTCCTTGCCGGTGAAGTAGGGGCCGCCCATATGACCCAGCAGCACCTCCAGTCCCGTCGCGGTCCGCCGGAACAGCAGCAGACCGGCGCTTGTGCGCGCGGTCACGGGCGCACCTGCGGATGCGCGGCGAGCAGGGTCTCCACCGTGTCCGCCTCCTCGGGCGGCTTGTCCTCGCGGTAGCGCAGCACGCGGGCGAAGCGCAGGGTGACGCCGGCCGGATAGCGGGAGGAGCGCTGCAGTCCGTCGTAGGCGATCTCGACGACGAGCTCGGGCCGGACGGTCACCACGTACCCGCTCTCCTCGACGGCCAGCCCCCGCAGGTGCTCCGTCTGCCAGGCCAGCATCGCGTCGGTCATGCCCTTGAAGGTCTTGCCGAGCATCACGAAGCCGCCGTCCCGCGTCCGGGCGCCGAGGTGCAGGTTGGACAGCTTGCCGGTGCGCCGCCCGTGGCCCCACTCGGCGGCCAGGACCACCAGGTCGAGCGTGTGCACCGGCTTGACCTTCAGCCAGGACGCGCCGCGCCGGCCCGCGCTGTAGGGCGCGTCCAGGGCCTTGACGACGACGCCCTCGTGGCCGCGCAGCAGCGTCTGCCGGGAGAACTCCTCCGCGGCCTCGGCCTCGTCCGGGCCCGACACGAGCGTGCGGCGCACCCGCATCGGCTCGGGGGCCAGCCGGGCCAGCTCCGCGTGCCGCTGCGCGAACGGCAGGTCGAGAAGGTCACGCCCGTCCACGGACAGCACGTCGAAGAACACGGGGGAGACCGGCACCTCCTCCGCGGCCGTCGCCACGTCCACCCGGGAGCCGACCCGGCCCGCGGTCTCCTGGAACGAGCGCGGGCGGCCCGCCCGGTCGAAGGCGATGACCTCGCCGTCCAGGATGAACCGCGTCCCCGCCAGCCCCCGCGCCGCGCGGGTCACCTCGGGCAGGCGGTCGGTGATGTCGTCGAGGGTGCGGGTGTAGAGGCGCACGTCGTCGCCGTCGCGGTGCACCTGGACGCGGATGCCGTCGAGCTTCTCCTCGACCGCGCACGCGCCGAGCCTGCCGACCGCCTCGGTGACGGAGGACGCCGTGTGCGCGAGCATCGGCTGCACCGGGCGGCCCACGGTGAGCCGGAACGACCCCAGCGCCGCGGGCCCCTCCGCGAGCAGCGTCCGCGCCACCGACTGCAGTGACCCGGCCAGCATCACCGCGCGCCGCACGTCCGCGGGGGACGCGCCGGTCGCCTGTGCCAGGCCCTCCACGGCGAGGGCGTCCAGCGCGCCCTGCCGGACCTCACCGGTGATCAGGCCGAGCAGGAACCGCTGTTCGTCCGCGGTGGCCGCGCTCATCAACTCGCCCACCAGACGCACCCTTTCGGCCTGCGACCCGGGGCCCGAGACCGTGCCGAGCTCGGTGAGCAGGGCGTCCGCCTCCCGCACGGAGAGGGTCGGCTCGTCGGCCGGGGCGACCGGGCGGCTCAGCACCTTCCAGCCGACGCCCAGACGGCCCTGGGGGAGCCGCCCGGCGAGATAGGGGATCACAACGGGGACGTCCTGCGCGTCCGTCTCCCGGAAGAGCTCGGCGAGCAGGGCGATCTTGCGGGAGCGCGCCGGGACGGCGGCGACCTCCCGGGACACGTCGGCGAGCCGGGTCAGCAACATGCAGCCATGGTGCAACGGGGAGCCGGTGACCACACCCCGGCCCGCACGGGATTGACAAACGTCTTTGCCGGTTCGGCAAGATGGGGAGATGACTACCGATGACGTCCTCGCGGAGGTCGGACCCAGGCTGCGTCGCATCCGCAAGGAGCGGGAGGTGACGCTCGCGGCGTTGTCCGGCGCCACCGGCATCTCCGTCAGCACCCTGTCCCGGCTGGAGTCCGGGCTGCGCAAGCCCAGTCTGGAGCTGCTGCTGCCCATCGCTCGGGCCCATCAGGTGGCGCTGGACGAGCTGGTCGGGACGCCCCCCGTCGGCGACCCCCGGGTGCGTGCCGAGCCCCTGGTGCGGCACGGGCGGACCTTTTGGCCGCTGTCCCGGCAGCCCGGCGGTCTGCAGGCGTTCAAGGTGCTCGTGCCGCAGCGCGAGGAGGAGCCGGAGCCGCGCACCCACGAGGGCTACGAGTGGCTGTACGTGATGTCGGGACGGCTGCGGGTGGTGCTCGCGGAGCACGACGTGGTGATGACGGCGGGGGAGGCGGCCGAGTTCGACACGCGTGTGCCGCACTGGTTCGGATCGACGGGAGAGGGGCCGGCGGAGTTCCTCAGCCTCTTCGGTCCGCAGGGCGAGCGGATGCACGTGCGGGCGCGGCCGTCGCGGAGGTGACGCACGCAACGGTTCCCCGGACGACAAGCGACCGCTTAGTATGCAGGGGAACCAGGGTCCGACGACGTAGTCCCGTGGAGGCTCCGCATGCAGGCATGGCAGGTGCACGAGAACGGCGAGCCGAGCGAGGTGATGCGGCTCGCGGACGTGGCGCGGCCCACGCCCGGCGACGGCCAGGTCCTGCTCCGGGTGCGCGCCGCGAACATCAACTTCCCGGACGTGCTGATGTGCCGGGGCCACTACCAGGTCCGGCCGCCGCTGCCGTTCACCCCGGGCGTGGAGATCTGCGGCGAGACCGAGGACGGGCGCCGTGTGATCGCCAACCCGGCCCTGCCGCACGGCGGCTTCGCCGAGTACGCCGTCGCCGACGCCGCAGCCCTGCTGCCCGCCCCCGAGTCGCTCGACGACGCCGAGGCCGCCGCCCTGCACATCGGCTACCAGACCGGCTGGTTCGGTCTGCACCGCAGGGCGCGCCTCGAAGCGGGCGAGACACTGCTCGTCCACGCCGCCGCCGGAGGCGTCGGCAGCGCGGCCGTACAGCTCGGGAAGGCGGCGGGCGCGCGGGTCATCGGCGTCGTGGGCGGCGCCGATAAGGCGGCCGTCGCCAGGGAGCTGGGCTGCGACACGGTGATCGACCGGCGGGCCGAGGACGTCGTGGCCGCCGTGAAGGAGGCCACCGGCGGCCGGGGCGCCGACGTGATCTACGACCCCGTCGGCGGCGAGGCCTACACGCAGTCCGCGAAGACCGTCGCCTTCGAGGGCCGGATCGTCGTCGTCGGCTTCGCGAGCGGGACCATCCCGAGCCCCGCGCTGAACCACGCGCTGGTGAAGAACTACGCGATCCTCGGCCTGCACTGGGGCCTGTACAACACGAAGAACCCGAAGCTGGTCCAGCACTGCCACGAGCAGCTCACCGAACTGGCCGCCCGGGGTGCGATCAAGCCGCTGATCAGCGAGCGGACGCCGCTCGACGGGGCCGCGGCCGCCGTGCAGCGGGTCGCCGACGGCGTCACCACCGGCCGGGTCGCCGTCGTACCGCAGAACGGAGCCGCCGTATGACCGACGCAGCCGAACTCCAGCGCCGCACGGCGCAGTTGCTGGCCGACCACCCGCCCGCCACGACCGGGCGGTCGGCCTTCCTGAAGGCCCGCTTCGACGCCGGGCTCGCCTGGGTGCACTACCCGGAGGGCCTCGGCGGCCTCGGCGCCCCCCGCTCCCTCCAGGCCGTCGTCGACGCCGAACTGGAGGCCGCGGGCGCCCCCGACAACGACCCCCGGCGCATCGGCATCGGCCTCGGCATGGCGGCGCCGACGATCCTGAAGTACGGCACGGACGAGCAGAAGCAGCGGTTCCTGCGGCCGCTGTGGACGGGCGAGGAGGTCTGGTGCCAGCTGTTCAGCGAGCCCGGCGCCGGCTCCGACCTGGCCGCGCTCGGCACGCGCGCCGTCCGTGCGGACGACGGTGACTGGATCGTCAACGGGCAGAAGGTGTGGACCTCCAGTGCCCACGTCGCCCGCTGGGCCATCCTCATCGCCCGCACCGACCCGGACCTGCCCAAGCACGCGGGCATCACCTACTTCCTCTGCGACATGACCGACCCGGGCGTCGACGTGCGGCCGCTGCGCCAGATCACCGGTGAGGCCGAGTTCAACGAGGTCTTCCTCACCGGCGTGCGCATCCCCGACACACGCCGCCTCGGCGAGGTCGGCGAGGGCTGGCGGGTCGCGCAGACCACGCTGAACAACGAGCGCGTCGCCATCGGCGGCATGCGGCTGCCCCGCGAGGGCGGCATGATCGGCCCGGTCTCCCGGACGTGGCGCGAACGGCCCGAACTGCGCACCCACGACCTGCACCAGCGGCTGCTCAAGCTGTGGGTGGAGGCCGAGGTGGCCCGCCTCACGGGCGAACGCCTGCGCCAGCAGCTCGCGTCCGGCCAGCCCGGCCCCGAGGGCGCCGGCATGAAGCTCGCCTTCGCCCGCCTCAACCAGGAGATCAGCGGCCTGGAAGTGGAACTGCGCGGCGAGGAGGGCCTGTTGTACGACGACTGGACGATGCGCCGCCCGGAGCTCGTGGACTTCACCGGCCGCGACGCCGGGTACCGCTACCTGCGCTCCAAGGGGAACAGCATCGAGGGCGGGACCAGCGAGGTCCTGCTGAACATCGTCGCCGAGCGCGTCCTGGGCCTGCCGTCCGAGCCGCGCACCGACAAGGACGTCGCCTGGAAGGACCTGGCCCGATGAGCACACAGCCGGATCTCCTCTACTCCGAAGAGGAAGAGGCGCTGCGGTCGGCGGTCCGGGACCTGCTGACCGACCGCCTCGACCCGGCCGGCGCGATCGCGCGGACCGAGTCGGACGCCCCCCACGACGTCTCCCTGTGGAAGACGCTCACCGGCGACATGGGCCTCGCCGGCCTGCTGATCCCCGAGGAGCTGGACGGACAGGGCGCCACGCACCGGGAGGCGGCCGTCGTCCTCGAGGAACTGGGCCGCGCGGTCGCGCCCGTGCCCTATCTGACCAGCGCGGTGGTGGCCACCGAGGCGCTGCTGGCGTGCGGCGCCGACGACCTGCTCGCCGGGCTGGCGTCGGCGACCACGGTCGGGGCGCTCGCCGTGGGGCTGCACATCGCGCCCGGCGCCGCCTTCCCGGCCGTGCGACTCGAGAACGGGCTGCTGTCCGGCGAGTTGACCGGCATCGCCGACGCCGTGGCCGCCGACCTGCTGCTCGTCCCCGCGGACGACGGCGGCCTGTACGCGGTCGACGCCTCGGCCGTGACCGTCACCCCGCAGGTGTCGCTCGACCTCACCCGGCCCCTCGCGACCGTCACCCTCTCCGGGGTCGCCGCCGGCCGCCGGCTCGGAGACGCCGGACCCGCCGTGCGACGGGCCCTGCGCGCCGGTGCCGGACTGCTCGCCTCCGAGCAACTCGGGCTGGCCGAATGGGCGTTGACCGAGACCGTGCGCTACCTGAAGGAGCGCAAGCAGTTCAACCGGTCCGTCGGCGGCTTCCAGGCACTCAAGCACCGTCTGGCGCAGCTGTGGCTGGAGGTCGTCAACCTCCGGGCCGCCGCCCGCGCCGCGGCCGACGCGCTGGCGAACGGCGAGGACGCCGACCTCGCGACGGCCGTCGCGCAGAGCTACGCCGCGGGAGTCGCCGTGCGCGCCGCCGAGGAGGCGCTGCAACTGCACGCCGGCATCGGCATGACCTGGGAGCACCCCGTCCACCTGTGCCTCAAGCGCGCCAAGGCCGACTCGATCGCCTACGGCACCGCCGGCGCCCACCGGGCGGCCGTCGCCGAACTCGTCGACCTGCGGGCGCCCTGATCCCGGCCGTCACGCGGTGAGGCCCGCCCCGGGCGCATGCCGGGGGCGGGCTTCTCCGTGACACCACTCCTTCGGCGGACGGGTCAGCCACCCGGACGAAACCTCCTTTACGCCACACTTACGGCCGAACGCCGTTAAAACGGATCTAGAGGAGGTTGACGGTGGCCGTTTCGATTTCCGCGGTGCTGTTGCTGCTGGTTCTGGCGGTGATCTTCATGCGCAACGGCGGACTGAAGGTCTCGCACGCCCTGGTCTGTCTGCTGCTCGGATTCCTCCTGGCCGGCACCAGCATGGCTCCCACCATCGCCGGCGGACTCACGGCGACGGCCGACATCGTCGGCGGCCTCCGGCCGTGAGGCCCCGCGGCGCAGGGATCGCCGGGATCGCCGGGATCGCCGGGAACGTCCGGTGATCCCGGGTCAGCCGACGAAGACCCCGACGCCGTTCGCCACGGGACGCTCCGCCCCGTCGGACGGATGGTTGCGGACCGTGACGCCGGCCACCGCGCCCCGCGGACGGGCCACCAGCGTCGAGGACCCGCCGCCGTCCAGGCCGAAACCCTCCGTCGCGCCGAGTCCGCGGAGGGCGGCGGCGACCTCGGCGAGCGTCAGACCCCGGCGGTAGGGGGCGGCGCCGTCCAGCGCGAACAGGAACACCCGCCGGCCGCCGCCGCCGATGCCGACGGCCGTGCGCACCGCGGAGACCGCCGTGTCGAGACCGGCGAGCGGCCGGCCGCCCGACAGGACCGGGAATCCGCCCACGGCGAAGCGGTACGCCGAGCCCGAAGCGGACGTCAGCGCGTAGCGCACCGCCACCCGCTGTCCCGTGACGAGCGTCCGCAGTCGCCGTGCGCCCGCCTCCCGTCCGACGAGGACCGTGGTGCCCGCGGCGATCGCGCCACTGCCCGGCGTGACCGAGGCAGACACGACCCGCCCCCTCCTCAGCGTCACCTCGTACGTGCTCGCGCTGCAGGGCGCGGCCCGCTCGGTGTCCGAGCCGCAGGTGGCCCGCCGGCGCGAGACGCCGCCCCAGTCCGAGGTGTACGCGCCGACCGAGTTCTCCGGCAGGGCGTACTGGTTGACGCCGCCCAGCGGCATCCGCCGCCCCGTCACGGTGTACGAGCCGTTGAGGGTCAGACTGTCCAGCCTCGCCCTGCCGTCGGCGCCGACGCCGACCACGGCCCTGGTGTCGGTGCCCGGCGGCGGCGCGGGGCCGAACCGCTGCGCGTCGGGGACCGCGCCCTTCAACGCCCGTCCCCCGGCGACCGCGGGACCGACGCTCGCCCCGGTCGCCGCGACGCCCGGGTGCTGCGTCTCGGTGATGTCGAAGAAGTCGCCGTTGACGCCGGCCACCGCCCTCTGCCGGCCGGCCAGCGAGGAGACGGTCGCGCGGGCGGCCGTCCCCCCCGGATACAACAGGCCCAGGCTGACGCGGGGGTTGGCGAGATCGACGGCGAGCACGTGCGCACGCGCCGTGCCGGCCGCGGCGGCCAGGTCGTACTGGCGGTACGTCACTCCCGGCGCCACGCCTGTCCAGGTCGCGGCGCCGGCCGGGGCCGCTCCCGCGAGCGTCGCACCGGCCACGAGGGCGAGGGCGACGAGCAGCGCCGGAAACCCGCGGTGCGCAGGCATTCCGGCTGCCCTGGAACGTTTCTGTCGACGCGTCACAGGCCCCCCTGTCCGATTCCGGCCGTCACTCTCCCACGACCTGCGGGAACGACCCGCGGCAGGCGGGCGGGGAGTCCACGAGAACGGGTGAGGAAAGGCACGATTCCGGGTGGCTCGCGTCGCCGTTCGGCCGCACGGCGGCCGCCTTTGTGCTACCGGACCCGCCCACCCACCCCGCCTCACGCCTCGTGCGGCCCGACCCGCCGCCCCCGGGCGCCCGACGCGTACCGCCGTCCGGTCAGGAGCCGTACGGAGTGCAGTGGGCCTGGGCGACGTCGATCGGCGGGTCCGGCCGCCACACGGCGAGGGACTGGGCGCTGCACTCGAACAGGGCCGGAGGCCGGCGGTCGAGGGCGTGCCGACGCCAGTCGCCGACGCTCTCGCCGGGCTGGTCGGCCGGCTCGCCCTGCCGGCGGGTCACCACAGCGCCGACCGTCATCCGCGCCATGCCGCCGACCCCGTCGAACACGGTGCCCAGCAGCCGGACGTCCGACGGGGCGGCCCGCAGCCCACCGGGACGGCTACCGGGCCGGCCCGGCTTTCCTGCGGACAGGCCCGCGCCCTGCTGGACGAGCACACCGCGGTGCGTGGTCCCGGAACGGGCTGGGACCTGCACGAGTACCGCCACTGCGCCCTGACCCACCTCGGTGAGCAGAGCGCCTCTCCGCTGATGCTCATCGCCGAGTCCCGGCACAGGAAGCCGGAGAACCTCCGCTGCTTCAAGCCCGTGGCCGAGGCGATCGCCGAAGTCACCAGCCTGCTCGCACCCGGCGACGCCCGGCGGTGATCCACCCAGTCAGCCGGGACGCCGGCCCTCACACGCGGTGCGGTCCGGGCGAGGATCGCCGCCTTCGGCGACCACGCCTCGGCTGCCGACCGCGCATCGCGGGCCCCGATGCGGAAAGGCTCTGTCCGTTCACAACGGACGGCAAAAAGCAAAGGCAAGGAGGTTACCCACTCCTTGCCACTCTCAACGTATAGCGCACGGGGGGCCTTGCGGCAAGGCCCGGGTTGTGGCGCAGAATCGTCGGCCGAGGCCAGGACTTGAGGAAATCAGGGACTCGCGAAGTACGTGCGCCTTTGTCGACTGTGGCTTCTGCGGGATGGGAAACCGCGGGTGGGACTCGCGGTGCGGTTGCGGGCACGCGGCGCGGAGGTCCGGGTGTGCGTGCCGCCGGACTGCGTAGAGCAGCTGGCCGAAATGCAACCTTGTTGAGTGGGGGGTTCATGATTGATGTGATCGTTGCCGGCGGCGGACCGACCGGCCTGATGCTGGCCGGCGAGTTGCGGCTGCACGGCGTGCACGCGCTCGTGCTGGAGAAGGACACGGAGCCGACCAGGATCGTCCGCTCACTCGGCCTGCACGCGCGCAGCGTCGAGGTGATGGACCAGCGCGGTCTGCTGGAGCGGTTCCTCGCGCTCGGCAGGCAGCACCCGGTCGGTGGATTCTTCGCCGCCATCGGCAAGCCGGCGCCGGACCGGATGGACACCGCACATCCGTACACCCTCGGCATTCCGCAGACCACCACCGATCGCCTGCTTGCCGAGCACGCCATCGAACTCGGCGTCGAGATCCGGCGCGGCTGCGAACTCGTCGGGCTCAGCCAGGACGAACACGGGGTGACCGCCGAACTAGCCGACGGCACGCGGCTGCGCTCGCGCTACCTCGTCGGTTGTGACGGCGGCCGCAGCACAGTGCGCAAGCTGCTCGGCGTCGGCTTCCCCGGCGAGCCCTCCAGGGTCGAGACGCTGCTGGGCGAGGTGGAGGTGACCGTGCCGCCGGACACGCTGAACGCCGTGATGGCCGAAGTCCGCAAGACCCACAAGCGGTTCGGCGCCATGCCCCTCGGGGACGGGGTGTACCGCCTCGTCGCACCCGCCGAAGGGGTGGCCGAGGACCGCACGGTCCCGCCGACCCTGGACGAACTGAAGCGGCAGGTGCAAAAGCTCGCCGGCACCGACTTCGGCGTGCACTCACCGCGCTGGCTCTCCCGCTTCGGCGACGCCACCCGGCTGGCCGAGCGCTACCGGACCGGCCGGGTGCTGCTGGCCGGCGACGCGGCGCACATCCACCCGCCGACCGGCGGGCAGGGGCTCAACCTCGGCATCCAGGACGCGTTCAACCTCGGCTGGAAGCTGGCCGCCGAAGTCAACGGCTGGGCGCCGGAGGGACTGCTGGACAGCTACCACACCGAACGGCACCCGGTGGCCGCCGATGTGCTGGACAACACCCGCGCGCAGATGGAACTGATGTCCGTCGAGCCGGGTCCCCGAGCAGTGCGCCGGCTGGTGTCGGAACTGATGGACTTCGAGGAGGTGAACCGGTACCTGATGGAGAAGATCACGGCGATCGGGGTCCGCTACGACTTCGGCGAGGGGCATGAACTGCTCGGCCGACGGCTGCGGGACGTGGCGCTGAAGCGGGGTCGCCTGTACGAGCTGATGCACGGCGGCCGCGGGCTGCTGCTCGACCAGACCGGCCGCCTCTCGGTGGCAGGCTGGGCAGATCGAGTCGACCACGTCGCCGACATCAGCGAGGAACTGGACGCGCCCGCGGTGCTGCTGCGGCCGGACGGCCACGTGGCGTGGGTCGGTGACGATCAGCAGGATCTGCTCGACCGGCTTCCCCAGTGGTTCGGCGCTGCGGTCGGCTGAGCGCGCATTCGGGGCACGAAAGCCCACCGGGCCTGCCGCCGGACGGAGCGGGTGCGCAAAGCAAAGCTGTCACTCGTGAGGAGACGCTGTACCCGCTCCAGGCCACTGACCAGCACTGACGCGGAGATGGAGTGGGAGGCGGCTGAGACGCCGGTCACTCGCCCTCGGCGGCATCCGGGTCGCGCAGAGGCCGCACTGCATGGAGGACCGCCCAGGGCGCCGATCTGGTCCTCCATGCCGTACTGGTAGTGCTGGTAGAGCTGCCCGGACCGGCCATGGAAGATCTTCCGGGCGAGGGAGGGGCGGCCCTCCTGGAGGTTCGCCTGGCCTCCCGCTCCGGTCGCCTCAGCGCACGGGGTGCTTGCTGAGGACGGACACGCGGTTGAAGGCGTTGATGGTGACGGCCACCCAGATCACCGCCGAGATCTGGTCGTCGGTGAGCACCGCGCGGGCGTCGGCGTACGCGGCCTCCTGTGCGGCGGCGTCGGCCGGCAGAGTGGTCGCCTCCGCCAGCGCCAGGGCCGCCCGTTCCAGGGGCGTGAAGAGGGCCGTGTCCCGCCAGGCGGCGAGGACGCCCAGCCGCCGGGTGTCCTCGCCCGCGCGCAGCGCCGCCCGGGTGTGCACGTCGAGGCAGGACGCGCACCCGTTGAGCTGGGAGACGCGGAGGTTGACCAGCTCCACGACAATCCGTTCCAGACCGGCCTCGGCCGCTGTCGCCCGCACCGCCTCGGACGTCTGGACCAGCGCGTGGTAGGCCTTGGGGCTCTGCTTGTCGATGAAGATGCGTGCCGTCATGGTCGACCATCTTCGCCGCACCGCGGCCGCCGTGTGCCGCCGCCCCCGGACATCGCCGCCGACCGGTATATACCAAACCCTTGACACCGGCATTGCTCACTTCTTAAATCACGTAATGAACTAAGCATCTGCCAAAGCTCGTTCACCCACCCCGCATCCACCCGGCCGGCCCGGCCTCCGGCGGCTCGCCGGTCGGTCGCGGACCGCTCGCGAACCACATGTGATCTGCCCCGAACCTGTCATGAACATGCCTTAATCAACCCCTCGTGCCCCTGAAGGGGGAGTCATGAACCCTCCGCGCCCGACCCGGCGCCTGCTGGTCTGTCTCGCCTCACTCATGGCCTTCGCCTCACTGTCCGCGCTGCCGGCGCAGGGCGCGTCACCGTCCGCCGCGGACCCCGCGGCACGCTTCGCCGGGTCCCCCGCGGCCCGGGCGGCGGTGGCCGTCACGTTCTCCGACGAGTTCGACGGGCCGGCGGGCGCGGCCGTGGACGGGACGAAGTGGCAGATCGAGACCGGTGACAACGTCAACAACCACGAGCGGCAGTACTACACCCCGGGCAACCGCAATGCCGCCCTCGACGGACAGGGCCACCTGGTGATCACCGCGCGGCGGGAGAACCCGGGCAACTACCCCTGCTGGTACGGACGGTGCGAGTACACCTCCGCCCGGCTGAACACGGCCGGCCGGTTCACCACGACGTACGGTCACGTCGAGGCGCGGATGAAGATCCCGCGCGGCCAGGGCATGTGGCCCGCGTTCTGGATGCTCGGCGACGACATCGGCCGGGTCGGCTGGCCCGACTCGGGCGAGATCGACGTCATGGAGAACGTGGGCTTCGAGCCGGCCACGGTGCACGGCACGCTGCACGGCCCGGGCTACTCGGGCTCGGGCGGCATCGGCGCCGGGTACAGCCTGCCCGGGGGACAGGCGTTCGCCGACGCCTTCCACACCTTCGCCGTGGACTGGAGCCCGAACGCGATCACCTGGTCCGTCGACGGCGCCGTCTACCAGCGGCGCACCCCCGCCGACCTGGGCGGACGGCGATGGGTCTTCGACAAGCCCTTCTTCCTGATCCTCAACCTCGCGGTCGGCGGCTACTGGCCCGGCGACCCCGACGGCGGCACGGCGTTCCCCCGGCAGCTCCTGGTCGACCACGTCCGCGTGAGCACCGGCGCCGCCCAGCCGGCCGCCGGCCGGATCACCGGGATCGGCGGCAAGTGCGTGGACGTGGCCGGGGCCGCTTCCGCCAACGGCACGGCCGTGCAGCTGTACGACTGCAACGGCACCGCCGCCCAGCAGTGGACCGTGGGAACCGACGGCACGATCCGCGCGCTCGGCAAGTGCCTGGACGTCGCCTCGGGCGGCACGGCGGACGGCACCGCCGTGCAGCTCTGGGACTGCAACGGCACCGCCGCCCAGCAGTGGGCCCTCCCCGCCGCCGGGGACATCGTCAACCCGCAGGCGAACAAGTGCCTGGACGCCGCGGGCGGCGGTTCCGCCAACGGCACCCGGCTCCAGATCTGGACCTGCACCGGCGCCGCTCAGCAGAAGTGGACGGCGACCCGCTGACCACGAGGGGCCGTCCCGCGATCACGGGCCGGGGCGGCCCCTCGTCACTGCCGGGCGAGGCTCAGATCACCGGAGCCTGCCCGGGCAGGACGTGGTCGCCGGTCCTGTCCGTGCTCAGGCACAGGGAGCAGACGACCGCGTCGTGGGTCGGGCAGGCGGCCACGTCGGGGCGCTCGTAGGGCTGGTGGCAGACATGGCAGTCGTACGTCGTCGCCGCAGGGTTGCCGTCCGCGTCGAGCAGGGCCTCGTCGATGCCGTCGTCCGTGCGTCGCAGGTAGTACCGGCCCTTGGTGACGGCGGCCATGAACGGAGTGAGGAGGAACGCGATGACGGCCGCGGCGACGGGCGAGTACGGCTGAAGCGTGTCGCCGAGGGCGTGGAAGTACATCGCGATGGAGAGACCGGACGCGGCGACGAAGGCGACGACGCCCACCGGGTTCACGGCGTGCAGCATGCCGCGGCGGAACTCCGGCTGCAGCGGCGACAGTTTCAGCAGGTACTTGTTGACGCCGATGTCGGTGGCGACGGTGACCACCCAGGCGATGGCGCAGTTCGAGTAGAAGCCGAGGATGTCGTTGAGGAAGCTGAACATGTCGGCTTCCATCAGGACCAGCGCGAAGCCGAGGTTGACCAGAACGAAGACCATGCGGCCGGGGTAGTGCCGGGTGACGCGGGTGAAGGAGTTGGTCCAGGCCAGCGAGCCGGAGTAGGCGTTCGTGACATTGATCTTGATCTGGCTGATCACGGCGAGCGGGACGACCATCCAGGACGGCATCATCGCGTCGAACGCGCCCTTGAACTGCTGGATCGGCTCGGGAGCGGCGTCCGCGCCCACCTCGGCCAGGATGTACACGGCGAGGAACACGCCGATGGCCTGCTTCAGCGCGCCGAGGATCACCCAGCCGGGTCCGGCCATGATGACGGCGGTCCACCAACTGCGCTTGTTCGCTTCGGTCTTGGGCGGCATGAACCGCAGGTAGTCGATCTGCTCGCCGATCTGCGCGATGAGCGAGAGGCATACGCCCGCGCCCAGCAGCACGGACGCGGTGTCGACCCCGCCCTCGCCGTCGGCGCCGGCGTAGGCGAGGAAGCGGTCGACCGTGCCCGGGTCGGTGGCGACCAGATAGACCAGCGGTCCGACCATCAGCAGCAGCCAGACCGGCGTCGTCCACACCTGGAGCTTGCTGAGCGCCTTCATGCCGTAGATCACCAGGGGGATCACCATCAGCGTGGAGACCAGGTAGCCCAGCCACAGGGGGAGCCCGAGCCCCAGCTTCAGGCCCTGGGCCATGATCGAGCCCTCGAGGGCGAAGAAGATGAAGGTGAAGCTCGCGAAGATGACGCCGGTCAGCACCGAGCCGTAGTAACCGAAGCCGGAACCGCGGGTGATCAGGTCCAGGTCGATGTTGTAGCGGGCGCCGTAGTAGGCGAGCGGGAAGCCGGTCACGAAGATGACGACGGCGGCGACGGCGATCGCCAGGAGCGCGTTGCCGGTGCCGTGGGCGAGTCCGATGCCGGCGCCGATGGAGAAGTCGGCCATGTAGGCGATGCCGCCGAGGGCGGTCGTCGCGACGACCATCGGGGTCCAGCGGCGGTAACTGCGGGGCGCGAAACGGAGGGTGTAGTCCTCCAGGGTCTCCTTCGTCGCCTGACTGGTGGGGGACGTCGGCCGGGTCGCGGTGGGGGATGACTCGGTGGTCGTCATGATCAGCCCTTCGAGAGCCGGGGCGGGAATCCCCGGACTGCGGAGGCGGTGGACGAGCGGGACGGTGTCCTGGCGTGTTCGTCCGGATGCTAGGAACCGTGTGTTTCCCGCGGTCCCTCAGGCCGTGAACGGCAGGTTTCCGCACGCGCCGCCCGTGGACGCGGGGCCCGTCCGAGGGCACGGCTGCCGGGGGCCGTTGAGCGGCACGAATTCGGCCCGCCGCCGTCCCGAACGGGGCGGCGGGGCAGGGATCACGCCCCTGGGAACGTACGGAATGCGTGGGGAGCAACCGAACCCAGGAGGACAACGGAGGGGATGCGGTTCTCGCGTGACTCCTGTTCCCCGCCCGGGTGTTCGGCCGTTCGGGGGGTCAAGGGGTCAGGATTTCACGGGGCGGGGTTCGGCGGGGGCGGGGGGTCGGCCGGGCAGCCGCCGCTCCCCGGCCCCTTCCCGTGCCCGCCGTGGCCGCCCTGCCCCTTCCCGTGCCCACCGTGGCCCCCTGATCCCTTCCCGTGCCCACCGGGCCCCTTGTGTCCGCCGTCGCCGCCGGGCTCGGGGTCGTCGGGTCCGGGATCCGTCGTCGGCGGGGGCTCGGGGCCGGGATCGTCGACGGGCGGGGTGGGTTGCGGCGTGCCGACGGTACCCTCGTCCGGCGGCGGTGTCTTCTGCGGGGCTTGCGGCGAGGGCTCGTGCGCCGGAGCGGGCGTGGGCGGCGTCGTTCCCTCGACGGCGGACGCGGGCTGTCGCGCGGCCCGTCCTGCCGCGCCGTCACCGCCCCGTGGTGCGGCGGCGGTCCGCGTACCGGCTCCCTCGCCTTCGGTGTCCCGCGCCGACGTGCGGGGGACTTCGGCCCGCGCCGCACTCGGTGACGGCGTCGGCGACGGCACCGGCCGCCCGGTCCCCGGGCCTTCGTCGGCCGGGCCCCGGCCGACCGGAGCCTCGGCCGCCGGCGTCGCGGCGGCCGGCGGGTGCGGCGCCGGCGCGGAGTCCGTCCAGCCGAGGACGAGGCACACCACGGCGGCGCCCACCGCGAGCGCGCCCGCCGTCGCCGCGGGCGTCCGGGCCCCGGCGGACACGGCATGACGCATTCCGTGCAGCAGGCCCGCACCGTGGGCCCCGACCGCGCCCGTGGCGCCCGCCGACGCCGCGGTGAAGACCGGCAGGAACTTGGCGGCGCCGCCCAGGGCGAGGACGAGCAGGGCGGGGCCGACGACAGCGGGCAGCCGGTCGTTGGCGCTCATCAGCGCGGCGAGCGACCCGCGGCACGCGTCGCACGTGTCCACGTGTCCGAGCAGCCGCTCGCTCTGGCGCGCGGTCGCGGCGCCACGGACGTACGCCGGCATCCGGGCCCAGTGGACCTGGCACGCGGGGTCGTCCGGAGCACCGGTCTGCGCCCGCAGGAAGGCCTGGCGCATGCCCTCGCGCGCCCGGTGCAGCAGGACGGCCGTCGCGCCGTCCTTGGTGCCGAGCTGCGGCCCGATCGCCGCCAGCGGCTGCCCCTCCGCCTCGGCCAGCCACAGCGCCTTCACCCAGCGCTCCGGCAACTGGCCCAGCACCCGGACCACCAGGTCGACGCCGGCCACCCGGTCGGCCGGATCCTCCCCGTGCGTGCCCGTCTCGGCCCGCTCCCGGGCCTGCGCCTGCGGGTCGCTCGGCGCCTCCCGCGCCGCGCTCCCGGACGCGATCGCGAGATGCCGCACCGTCGTCCTCAGATAGGCCGGCACGTTGTCGATCCCGTGCCCCGCGGCCAGACGGCGCCACACGCGGAAGTGGGCCTCGGCGACGAGGTCCTCGGCGGTCCAGGCGTTCCTCGTGAGCGAGCGGGCGTACGCGACGAGCCGCGGTTGCTGCTCCGCGTAGATCCGGGCGTACTCCGCGGTGGCGGCAGCGGCGGCGTCGGTGGCGGCGCCGGTTGCGGCGGAGGGCGGCGCGGGCGCCGTGGAAGACCTGTCGGTCATGGAGGACGGCTCCAGTTGCCGGGCGAGGTGGCGGAAGGCTCTGCGGAACGCTGTGTGACCTTAGATGCCGGAACTTTCAACTAAAGTTGCGATCGAGGAGAGATGTGACTCACCTCACGACGTGGCGCACGGGCCCAGCCGAGCAGCATCACCGAGCAGACCGCGGCGAAGGCGCACCAGGTGGATACGAACTCCAGCCGCCACAGCGCGAAGCACCCCGCCGCCCCCACGGCGGCCACCGCCCCGAGGGCCCGCAGCCGACGGTCGCCCGACAGGAGCAGCGCGCCGACCGTGGCCACCAGATAGCCCGCGACCAGGACGGGCGGGTACGGCAGGTCGACGAGGTAGCCGATCCGGTGCCCGCGGATCTCGGCGGTCACCGGACCGGCGGCGATGCCGTACGCGAGCGGCACGGCGGTCGCGACGCCGACGGCCAGCGTGCACGAGACGCCGCGCCGGGCGGACGGCCGGGCCGCGCACCACACCCCCGCGGGCACCCACACCGCCAGCAGCGGCAGCGCGATCACGGTCCACACGACGGTGGCGGCTCCGCTGCCCCCGCCCGCGTCCCAGACGAAGGCCTCCACGATCTGGTGCGCCCCGAGGAGCAGCGGCAGCGCGGCCAGCGGAAGGTCCCGGCGGCGGCGGACCCGCGCCACGGCCACGCCGGCGAGGGCCGTCAGTCCGGCCCCCGCCGCCAGATCGGCCGTCGCACTCCAGCACATCGCGTCCCCCGGGGTTCGGCCGTCGTCCGCCTCCGTTGCTCCGTGCATGCCACGCTACGTCGCGTTCCGGCAATGCACCCGCAGGAGCGGCGTCAGGCCGGCCAGGACGGGTAAGGGCAGTCCTGAGGGCCGCCCGGGAGAGGGCGGCGTCGGCGTCCCGCGCTCGCGGGACACCCGGGCGCACAGCGAAGGAGACCGAGGGTGGTGAACGCCCCGCAGAGAGTGGGTGGGTTCCGGCTGCCGCACGGCGGGACCGCTGTGCTGGAGGTGATCCCGCTGCCCGGCCGGCCCGGCATCCGGGCCCGGGGCGAGATCAGCCCGGTCACCCGCTCGCCGTGGGAAGAGGCCCTGGCGGGCCTGGCCCGGCGACACGCCGGGGTGTCCTACGTGGAGCTGTCTGAGGTCGGATTCGTGGACGTCGCCGGAGTCGCGGCGCTCGCCGTCACGGTGCTGGGCCTGCCCGACGGCCGGGTGGTCGTCGAGCATCCGCCGCCGCAGGTGCCGAGGGTGCTGAGCCTGTTCTGGCCGGACCTGCACCGGATCGAGGTGTCGCCGCGATGAGCACGCCCGCGGTCGAGGGGAGGTTCGAGCACCCTGCGCTGTTCTACCGCTCGGAGCAGGAGTACGTGGAGCGGACGGTGTCGTTCGTCCAGCAGGGTCTGGACGCCGGCGAGCCGGTCGCGGTGGCCGTGCCCGGCCCTCATCTGGAGCTGATCGGACGGGCCCTCGGTGCGGACGCGCGGGCCGTCCTCCTGCTGGACATGGCCGAGGCGGGCCGCAACCCGGGCCGCATCATCCCCAAGGTGCTCCGCGGCTTCGCCGACGCCCACCGGCAAAGCCGGGTGCGGATCATCGGCGAGCCGGTCTGGCCGGGCCGCAGCGCCCTGGAGTACCCCGCGTGCGCCCAGCACGAGGCGCTGATCAACGCGGCCTTCGAGGGCCGCGCGGTGACCGTCCTGTGCCCCTACGACGAGACCGGTCTGGACGAACAGGCGCTCACCGACGCGCGGATCACCCACCCGACCGTGCGCTTCGGCGACACGGAGTCGGCGAGCGACGCCTACGACTGGCGCTCCGTCGTCGCCCGCTACAACGCGCCGCTGCCGCCCGCGCCGGACGCCGCGGAGTTCTCCTTCGGCGCGCGGGAACTGCCCGCGGCCCGAGCCTTCGCGGTGGAGCGCGCCGAGCGGCTGGGCCTGACGGGGCAGCGGCTCACCGACGCGGAGCTGGCGGTGGCGGAGCTGACGACCAACAGCGTGGTTCACGGCGGCGGCCACGGAACGCTCGCTCTCTGGGAGGACGGGGGGCAGGTCGTGTGCGAGGTCCGGGACGCGGGCCGGATGATCGACCCGCTCGCCGGCCGCAGGCCGCCCGCGCACGGCCAGATCGGCGGCCGGGGCCTGATGCTCGTGCACTACGTGGCCGACCTGGTGCGGGTGCACACCGCCGACGACGGGACGACCGTCCGCTTCTATCTCGACCGCGTCGCCCCTCTCGCCGGCGCCGGCCTCGTCGGTCGCCTCGACGGCGTCGGCCGCTGACGGCGCGTCCGCTCCGCCGCCCCCCACGCCTCCCGGACCGTCCCTGACGACCACGGCGGTCCCTCCCGCGGCCGCGACGCAGCCGGGTGAAGCCTGAAGCGCCGTCAGCTCCACGGGGCATGCATGTGGTCTCCGCCGTATCCGGCCGGGTCGGCGGACACGACGCGCTGGAGGCGAGAGTGATGAACGAACGAGCCGGAAAGGCCGGCCCCCCCACCCTCAGGGTCCCGGTCCTCATCGTCGGCGGCTCCCTGGTGGGTCTGGCGACCTCGCTGTTCCTCGGACGGCTGGGGGTACCGCACCTGTTGGTGGAGCGGCACGCCGGCACCTCCATCCATCCGCGCGGCCGCGGCAACAACGTCCGCACGATGGAGCTGTTCCGGGTGGCGGGCGTGGAGCGGGGAATCCAGGACGCGGCCGCAACACTGGCCGACAACCACGGCATCCTGCAGGCGCCCACCCTCGTCGGCGACGCCGGCGAATGGCTGTTCCGGGACATCGACCCGGGCGGCGGCCTGGCCCGCTTCAGCCCCAGCTCCTGGTGCCTGTGCAGTCAGAACGACCTGGAGCCGGTGCTGCTCGACCACGCCCGGCGACTCGGCGGCGACCTGCGTTTCTCCACCGAACTCATGTCGTTCGAGGCCGACGCCCACGGCGTCGCCGCGGTGGCCAAGAGCCGTGAGACCGGTGAGCACCTGGCCATCCGCGCGGACTACCTCGTCGCCGCCGACGGCCCCCGCAGCCCCGTCCGGGAGCAGCTCGGCATCGGGCAGAGCGGCCCCGGCGACCTGTTCCACAACGTCAGCCTCACCTTCCGCTCCCGCGGCCTCGCCGACGTCGTGGGCGACCGCCGTTTCATCGTCTGCTACCTGACCAGCCCGGACGCCGACGGCGCCCTGCTGCCGGTGGACAACCGCGAGAACTGGGTCTTCCACGCTCCCTGGCACCCCGAACACGGCGAGACGCTCGAGGAGTTCACCGACGAGCGGTGCGTCGAGCACATCCGCCGCGCGGTCGGGGTCGCCGACCTCGACGTGGAGATCACCGGCAAGGCGCCCTGGCACGCCGCCCAGCGCGTCGCCCGCAGCTACCGGTCGGGCCGGGTGTTCCTGGCCGGCGACTCGGCGCACGAGATGTCGCCGACCGGGGCGTTCGGCTCCAACACCGGCATCCAGGACGCGCACAACCTCGCATGGAAGCTGGCCGCCGTGCTCGACGGCTGGGCGGGGGAGGAACTGCTCGACACCTACGACGCCGAGCGCCGTCCCGTCGCGGAGGCCACCAGCGCCCGGGCCGCCGCCCGGTCGGCCGAGCACAGCCACCCCGGCTTCGCCCCGCCGCCCGGCTCCGCGGGAGGCCCGCAGCGCGGCATCCTGAACGTGGCTCTCGGCTACCGCTACCCGCAGGGTGCGGTCGTCGGCGCCGACGAGACGGTCCCGGTCGTCCCGGAGGGTCTCGACCTGAGCGGCGCACCCGGCAGCCGGGCCCCCCACCTGTGGGTGCGGCGCGGGGACGAACGGATCTCCACCCTCGACCTCTACGAGCGGTCCCTGGTCCTGCTCAGCGACGCCGCCCGGCCGAGCGGCTGGCACGAGGCCGCCGGGCGCCTCGCCCGGGAGCTGTCGGTGCCGCTGAGGTCGTACCGGGTGGGCGAAGGCCCCGACGCCGACCTGACGCCGGAGGGCGACGCCGACTGGGCGGAGCGCCACGGCACGCCCCGCGGGGGCGCGGTGCTCGTACGGCCCGACGGATTCGTCGCCTGGCGGTCGCCGGGCCCGGACCCGGACGCGGAGTCCACGCTGCGCCACGTCCTGCAGACCGGCCTCGGACTGGGCTGATCCGGCGCCCTTCACCCGAGTGAACGCCCCGAGTGGTGCCGCGGCGTCCGTCGGCTGACGGTGGATCACGTCCCGGTCGGATCGTACGAGCTGACGAGGTGTCGGTCGCCCGGCCGTGACGGAAAGGCCATCAGATGCGCACTGCCCGGACGATCCCGGTCACCGCGGCGGCCCCGGCCGCCCCCGCGGACCCCTCGGCGACCGCGGCAGGACTCGGCGTCCTCGCCGTCGCCGGGGTCTGCGCCCTGTGCCGCCGGACCGCCGCCGGCGCGGCCTGACCGTGCCGGCCGCGATAGCGCAGCCGCGGCCGCCGCCCGCGCACCCGTGCGGCGGCCCGGCCCGCTCCCCGCGCCCGTCCGCCCCGCTGCCGCGCCCGAATGAGGTGTTCCACCGATGGCAGTCCCCCCTTCACCGTCCTCCCCTCCTCCCTCTTCCTCCCCCACACCCTCCGCGTCCTCGGCGTCCTCCGCGCCCCCCTCGGAGGGCGGCTCCCGCACCGGCGTGATGATGCTCTGCGCCACGGTCGCCGTCTTCCTCGCCGTGGGTCTGTGCGGCGGCAACGAGCCGTCGACCGGCGCCGGGCGCCCCCTGCACGCCTCCGGTCAGGCCACCCGCGCCGCCGCCCCGCCGGCCCCCTCCTCGTCGGGCGCCCGTGACGAGGAGCCCTCGGGCAGGCATCTGCGCCGGTCGAGACCGGTACGCCTCCTCATCCCGAAGATCTCGGTGAACGCGCCCTTCACCGACCTCGCCATCGGCCCCAGCGGCCGGCTGGACCCGCCCCCGGCGGACAACGTCAACCTGGTCGGCTGGCACGCCGCAGGAGCCTCTCCCGGCGAGGCGGGCACCGCGATCATCGCCGGGCACGTCGACACCAGGACGTCCCCCGCCGTCTTCGCCGGGCTCAGCGCGCTGACCGAGGGCGACGTCTTCCAGGTCGTGCGGGCCGACGGCAGCAAGCCGTCCTTCCGGGTGGACAGCGTGGAGACCTTCGAGAAGGCCGACTTCCCCGACGAACGCGTGTACGGCGACACCCCCCAGGCGCAGGTGCGGCTCATCACCTGCGCGGGGGAGTACGACCGCCGGGCCAAGGACTACACGGACAACCTGGTGGTCTTCGCGCATCTCCTGTGACGCCGGCCCGCCCAGTCACCCGCGTAGTTCATCCCCGGTCGCGCGCTCACGGGGACGGGCACACGATCGAGGAACGCTGACGTCGCATCACGCGGCCGACGTTCCCTTCCCCCCTCCGCGAAGGAGATGTGCGCAGGATGACCACCACGTCCGAACGTGTTGCAGGTTCGCGGGCGCGACAGGCGTCGCAACGTGTCTCGCAGTCCGTGTTCGACGGCTCCCGGCTCCGGGTCGTCCTGCTGGTCGACGTCTACGACGGCGCCCAGCAGCAGTTCCTGGAGGCCTACGAGCAGCTGTGCAACCAGGTCGCGTCCGTCCCCGGGCATGTGAGCGACCAGCTGTGCCAGTCCATCGAGAACCCCTCCCAGTGGCTCATCACCAGCGAGTGGGAGAGCGCGCCGCCGTTCCTCGCCTGGGTGAACAGCGAGGAGCACGTGCGGATGGTGGAGCCGCTGCACAGCTGCGTCCGCGACACCAGGTCGCTGCGCTTCCACGTGGTCCGCGAGACCGGCGGACCCGCGGCGGACGCGAAGGCGAACGGCCGCCGGCTGCAGACCTCGCCCCGGATCGGCGACGGCGTGATCCGGCACGCGCTCACCTTCACCGTCAAGCCGGGCAGCGAGGACATCGTTGCCAAGATCCTCTCCGACTACGCCTCGCCCGAGCCGCAGGTCGACGACACCACCCGGCTGTGCCGCACCTCGCTGTTCATGCACGGCAACCGCGTGGTGCGGGCCATCGAAGTGCGCGGCGACCTGCTGTCCGCGCTGCGCCATGTCTCCCGGCAGCCCGAGGTGCGGGCCGTGGAGGAGGCCATCAACCCCTATCTGGAGCAGGACCGGGACCTCAACGACCCCGAGTCCGCCCGGGTCTTCTTCACCCGCGCCGCGCTGCCCGCCGTCCACCACGTGACGGCGGACCGGCAGGACCCCCAGGCCGAGCGGTACGCCCTGTACTACCCGGCCCGGCCGGACCGCGGCATGAAGCTGGCCGAACTGCTCGCCCGGCAGGACGAGGCGGCCGCCGACGACCTGCGCAACCCCGTGCTGCGCAGCACGATCTTCCAGCGCGACGACGTCGTCGTACGGCTGATCGACGTGCGCGGCGGACTCGACGGCGCCGACCCCGGCCAGGCCCTCGGCCTGTCCGACCCGGCGCAGGCCGCGGAGCTGACGACGCTCGCGGAAGGCGTCGCCGACGCGGCTCCGGCCGGCGCGAAGGACGCCCTGCTCGCGCGGTTCCTCGAGCGCGCGCGCATGGACCTCGTCACCGACCGCAGGTCGCCCGACGCCTGATCCGTCATCACGTGGGCCGGGGCGGCGACCCGCCCCCCCACCTCGGCGCAGTACACCATCGGAGGAACGTCGTGATCACATCCCGTCCCAGAGTCGTGGATCTCAGCGAGATCGAGCCCAACACCCGCCGCGGCGGCGACCTGCGCGCCATGCTGACCCCGGCCACCGTCGGCTCGACCAGCGGTTTCATGGGCCTGGCCATCATCAAGCCCGGCGACCGCATCGGCGAGCACTACCACCCGTACTCCGAGGAGTTCGTGTACGTCGTGTGCGGGCAGCTGGAGGTGGACCTCGACGGCGAGGCCCAGGAGCTGCAGCCGGAGCAGGGCCTGCTGATCCCGCTCGGCATGCGCCACCGCTTCCGCAACGTCGGCAAGGTGGAGGCCCGGATGGTCTTCCACCTCGGTCCGCTGGCCCCGAGCCCGCCGCTCGGCCACGTCGACACCGAGGGGACCGACGCCGAGGCCGTGGTGATCGGCGCCGAGGCCGCCGGCCGACGTCAGGTCCGGTCATGACGAGACGGGTGGCGGTCACCGGCATAGGCATCGTCGCCCCCGGCGGCATAGGCGTCCCCGCCTTCTGGAACCTCCTCGTCGACGGCCGCACGGCGACGCGGGGCATCACCTTCTTCGACCCGGCCGGGCTGCGGTCGAGGATCGCCGCCGAGTGCGACTTCGACCCGGCGGCGCACGGACTGGACGCCGGGGACGTCGAACGCTGCGACCGCTACATCCAGTTCGCCATGGTCGCCGGAGACGAGGCGGTCCGGGACGCGGGCCTCGACCTCGCGGCGGAGAACCCCTGGCGGGTGGGCGTCTCCCTGGGCACCGCGGTCGGCGGGACCACCCGGCTGGAGAACGACTACGTGCTGGTCAGCGGGCACGGACAGCGCTGGGACGTCGACCACCGCCAGGCAGCCCCGCAGCTGCACCGCGCGTTCACGCCCAGCACCCTCGCCTCGACGGTCGCCGAGCGGTTCGGCGCGCGGGGGCCCGTGCAGACCGTCTCCACGGGCTGCACCTCCGGCCTCGACGCGGTCGGGTACGCCTTCCACACGGTGGAGGAGGGCCGGGCCGACATCTGCATCGCCGGCGCCTCGGACTCGCCGATCTCCCCGATCACCATGGCCTGCTTCGACGCCATCAAGGCGACATCCTGCAACAACGACGACCCCGCCCACGCCTCGCGTCCCTTCGACGCCGACCGCGACGGGTTCGTGATGGGGGAGGGCGGCGCGGTGCTCGTCCTGGAGGAGCTGGAGCACGCGCGGGCCCGCGGCGCGCACGTGTACTGCGAGCTCGGCGGGTACGCCACCTACGGCAACGCCTACCACATGACCGGCCTGACCAGCGAGGGCCTGGAGATGGCCCGGGCCATCGAGGACGCCCTGGACCACGCGCGGACCGACGCCACCGCGGTCGACTACGTCAACGCGCACGGCTCGGGCACCAAGCAGAACGACCGCCACGAGACCGCCGCGGTGAAGCGGGTCCTGGGCCGGCACGCCTACGACACCCCCATGAGCTCCATCAAGTCGATGGTGGGCCACTCGCTGGGCGCCATCGGAGCGATCGAACTCGTCGCCTGCGTCCTGGCGTTGGCTCACCAGGTGGTACCGCCGACCGCGAACTACGAGACGCCCGACCCCGAGTGCGACCTGGACTACGTCCCGCGCGTGGCCCGGGAGCGCAAGCTCTCCAGTGTGCTCTCGGTGGGCAGCGGGTTCGGCGGATTCCAGTCCGCGGTGGTCATGAACCGGCCGAGGGAGAAGACACGATGAGCGAACCCCTGCCACGGCGCGCGGCCGTCACGGGAATCGGCGTGGTCGCGCCCAACGGAGCCAGCACCGAGACCTTCTGGAAGTCCTCGAAGGAGGGCATCAGCGTCCTGGAACGGGTCACCCGTGAGGGCTGTGAGCACCTTCCGCTGCGGGTGGCCGGCCAGGTCCGCGACTTCGACCCGTCGGCGGCGATCGAGGAGCGCTTCCTCGTCCAGACCGACCGGTTCACGCACTTCGCGATGGCCGCCGCGGACCTCGCTCTCGACGACGCCGGCCTCGGCCGGCCGGAGACCGACGCCGCGCCGTACTCCGTGGGCGTGGTCACCGCGGCCGGTTCCGGCGGCGGCGAGTTCGGCCAGCGCGAGCTCCAGCAGTTGTGGAGCAAGGGCAGCCGTTTCGTCGGCCCCTACCAGTCCATCGCCTGGTTCTACGCCGCCAGCACCGGCCAGATCTCCATCCGCCGGGGGTTCAAGGGCCCCTGCTCGGTCGTCGCCGCCGACGAGGCCGGCGGTCTCGACGCCCTCGCCCACGCGGCGCGGGCCGTGCGGCGCGGCACCGACGTGATCGTGGCCGGGGCGACCGAGGCGCCGATCGCGCCGTACTCGATGGTCTGCCAGCTCGGCTACGAGGAACTCAGCACCGTCGACGACCCGGCCCGCGCCTACCGCCCGTTCACGTCCGCGGCCTGCGGGTTCGTACCGGCCGAGGGCGGAGCCATGGTCGTCGTGGAGGCGGCGGAGTCGGCCCGGGCGCGCGGCGCGCGGGTGCGGGCCTTCCTCGCCGGTCACGCGGCCACCTTCACCGGAGCCTCCCGCTGGGAGGAGTCCCGGCAGGGCCTCGCCGAGGCGATCCGGGGAGCTCTGGAGGAGGCGCACTGCGCGCCGGAGGAGATCGACGTGGTCTTCGCCGACGCGCTCGGCGTCCCGGCGGCGGACCGCGCCGAAGCACTGGCCATCGTCGACGCGCTCGGCCCGCACGGCGCCAGGGTGCCCGTCACCGCGCCCAAGACCGGTATCGGCCGCGGCTACTGCGCGGCGCCGCTGATGGACACCGCGGCCGCCGTGCTCGCCATGGAACACGGGCTGATCCCGCCCACCCCCAACGTCTTCGACATCTGCCATGACCTCGACCTCGTGACCGGCCGCGCCCGCACCGCACAGGTGCGCACGGCACTGGTCCTGAGCCGGGGGCTCATGGGCTCCAACTCGGCGCTCGTGCTGCGGCACGGCGTCGCCGACGCCTCGTAGCGGGGCGTCGCGCAGCAGGGAAGCAGCAGAGGAGAGGAACCCCATGACCGACCGCATCACCGTGGAAGAGCTGGCCGAACTCATGAAGAAGTCCGCCGGCGTCACCGTAGCGCCGGACGAGCTCCGGCAGCAGGACACCGCCTTCGCGACCCTGGGCGTGGACTCGCTCGGGCTGCTGGGCATCGTGGGCGAGCTGGAGAACCGGTACGGCACGCCGATGCCCCCGGACGCCGAGCGCTCCAAGACGCCCCGGCAGTTCCTCGACCTCGTCAACAGCGCACTCATGACAGGAGCGTGAGATGTCCGGACACACGCAGAACGAGATCACCATCGCGGCGCCCCTGGAACTGGTCTGGGAGATCACCAACGACCTGGAGAACTGGCCTCGGCTGTTCAGCGAGTACGCCTCGGTCGAGATCCTCTCCCGCGAGGGCCGCAAGACCACCTTCCGGCTGACCATGCACCCGGACGAGAACGGCACCGTGTGGAGCTGGGTCTCGGAGCGGGAGCCGGACCGGGACACCCGCACGGTGAAGGCCCGCCGGGTCGAGACGGGACCCTTCGACCACATGGACATCCACTGGCGGTACGAGGAGGTGCCGGGCGGCACGCGGATGGTCTGGACGCAGGACTTCGCGATGAAACCGCAGGCGCCGGTCGACGACGAGTGGATGACCGACAACATCAACCGGAACTCCAAGGTCCAGATGGCCCTGATCCGGGACCGCATCGAGAAGGCGGCCGCCGAGCGCGGCGCGACGCCCGGTCTGACCGACTGACCCTCACGGAGGACGGCCCCCCATGCACCAAGCACTGATCGTCGCCCGGATGGCCCCCGGATCGGCGCCCGACATCGCCAAGGTGTTCGAGGAGTCCGACCGCGGTGAGCTCCCGCGGCTCGTCGGCGTCGTCCGGCGCAGCCTCTTCCAGTTCGGCGACGTCTACATGCATCTGATCGAGTCCGAGCGCGACCCCGGCCCCGCCATCGCCAAGATCACCGGGCACCCGGAGTTCCGGGACGTCAGCGAGCGGCTGTCCTCGTACGTCAGCGCGTACGACCCCGAGACCTGGCGGTCGCCCAAGGACGCCATGGCGCAGCGCTTCTACCTCTGGGAGCGCGAGCCGGCGGGCTGAGGCCGCGCCGGACCACACCGGTCGCCGGGCCCGCGACGCGGCGGGCCCGGCGACCGGTGGTCCGAGGGGGTACGGGTGCGGGTTCAGCCCGCGACGTGACAGTCGAACGCGTGCAGGTACGGGTTGACCGGGCTGACGTCGTCGATGACCAGTCCGGCGGCGGTCAGCCGGGCGACCATGCTCTCGGTGGTGTGCTTCGCCCCGCCGACGTTGAGGAGCAGCATCAGGTCCATCGCGGTGCTGAACCGCATCGACGGCGTGTCGTCCACGAGGTTCTCGATGACCACGACCCGGGTGCCCGGGCCGCCCGCCTCGCGGACGTTGCGCAGCGTGCGGGCGGTGCTCTCGTCGTCCCACTCGAGGATGTTCTTGATGACGTAGACGTCCGCCTCGACCGGCACGGCCTCGCGCACGTCGCCGGGCACGATCCGGGCGCGGTCGGCGAGGTCGCCGCCCGGCAGCAGCCTCGGCACCGCGTTCTCCACCACCCGGGGCAGGTCGAGCAGGGCGCCCCGCATCGCCGGGTACTTGTCGAGCAGGCTCGCCACCACGTGGCCCTGGCCGCCGCCGAGGTCGGCGACCGACGCACATCCCGACAGATCCAGGAACGCCGCGACGTCCCGCGCCGACTGCACGCTGGACGTGGTCATCGCGCGGTTGAAGACGTCGGCCGACTCCGGGGCGTCCTCGTTGAGGTAGGAGAAGAACTCCTTCCCGTACAGGCCCTCCACGACGTTGCGCCCGGTGCGCACCGCCTCGTCCAGCAGCGGCCAGGCGTCCCAGGTCCAGGGCTCGGTGCACCACAGGGTGATGGCCCGCAGGCTGTTCGGGTCGTCCTCGCGCAGCAGCCGTGAGACGTCGGTGTGCGCGAACGTCCCGTCCGGCCGCTCGGCGAAGACGCCGTAGCAGGACAGGGCCCGCAGCAGCCGCCGCAGCTGCCGGGGCTCCGCCTTGACCGCGGCCGCGAGGTCCTCCACGGGCAGCGGGCTGTCGCCGAGGGCGTCGGCCACGCCCAGCCGGGCGGCCGCGCGCAGGGCGGCGGCGCACGCGGCCCCGAACGCGAGCTCCCGCATCCGCATGGAGGGCGGCGGTGCGGGGGGCGGGTCCTGCTCGGGCGGGTCCGACAGCTTGGGGGACTGAACGGTCGTCATGTGCCGCCTTCCTTCGTACTCGGGTCCCAGAGGTTCGACTTGCTTCGGTGCTTCGGTGCTTCGGTGCTTCGGTGCTTCGGTGCCGCGCCGTGCCGTGGTGCGTCGCGGGGTCAGCGACGGGTGCGGTCGGCCGGGCGGCACAGGCCGGCGGGCTTCGACGCCGCGCAGGCGTTGCCCTCGAAGGTGTTGCCCTTGCCCGCGGTGTCCGCGTTGACGAGGTCGGCCGGGGCGTTGCCCTCGAGCGTGTTGTCGCTGATCCTGTTCCGCTCGCTGGGGGTGCCGACGAAGCTCTTGAACAGCACGATGCCGCCGGACAGCGGCGATGCGCCGACGTTGTCCCTGATGACGTTGCGGGTGATCAGACTGTCCTCGGCGCCGGTCAGGACGATGCCGGAGCCCTGCAGCGCGTCCAGACGGGCGGTCTTCGGGCACGACTTGTTGTTGCGCTCGATACGGTTCTCCGTCACCGTCACCAGGCCGGCCCGCGGCTTGTTCTCGTCGCCGACGACGAACACCGCCGCGCAGTTGCCGGTGAGGCGGTTGGCCGCGAGGGTGAGGTTGCGCAGCCTGCGGACGGTGACGCCGATCCGGTTGCCCTCGAGCCGGTTGTGCTCGACGACCGTTCCCCCGGTGTCGACGGCGCCCATCTCCTCCTTGACCGAGTTGGCGAGGAAGAGACCCGCGTCGCCGTTGTCCCGTGCGGTGTTGCCCCGGAACACGCCGTGCAGGGAGCCCTCCTGGGCGATGCCCCACACGCCGTTCTTCTCGGCGGTGACGTTGCGGACCGTCAGGTTGTCGGCGGCCATGGCGTAGACGCCCGACCGGGTGAAGCCCGTGACGGTCAGGTTCGCGACGGTGACGTCCTCGACGTGCTGTTCCTTCGTGCCGAGCACGCAGACGC
This sequence comes from Streptomyces sp. NPDC020597, assembly GCF_044335095.1. Lineage (NCBI taxonomy): Bacteria > Bacillati > Actinomycetota > Actinomycetes > Kitasatosporales > Streptomycetaceae > Streptomyces > Streptomyces sp. NPDC020597. Next base: position 106,070 of record NZ_JBIRUL010000007.1, read on the forward strand.
CGTTGCCGCTCTCGGCGCAGCCCGCGGCCGGGGCGGCCGGCTCGGCCGCGGGTTTGGCCGCCGGCTTCGCGGCGGGCTTCGTCGCGGGTTTGGCCGCCGGCTTCGCGGCGGGCTTCGCCGCGGACTGGGCGGCGCCGGTGGCCGTCGCCCCGGTGCCCGCCGTGGTCGCGCCGGGGGCGGCTGCGGCCGGGCGGATGACCGTGCCGCGGCCCATGCCGCGCAGGGTCAGTCCGGGTGTCTTCACGGTGACGCTCTCGCGGTACGTGCCGAAGGCCACCAGAACGGTGTCGCCCGGCGCCGCGGCGTCCACGGCCCGCTGGATCGATTGTCCCGGATGCACCACGTGCACACGGTGGGCCGGTTGCCCGGTGGCGGGGGCGGCGGCGCCGAGCCCCGTCCCGAGGAGGGTCGCACTGCACGCCAGGTACGCGATATGGCATTTCTTCATATTGCGCACGCTATGACCCGATGCCGGGTTACCCGGCGGGATGGGCCATCCAAGGGCGTGTCCGGCGTGTCCGGTGCGTTCGGCGTATCCGTCGTGCCCTGTGTGTCCGGCGTGCCGGCCGTCGCCGGTTCCCGGGGCGCGCCGCTCGGGCGGCGCGCCCGGTGTCCGTCGGCCTCAGCGTCCGTCGCCCCGGCCCCGCCGGCTGTTTCCGGACGAGCGGCGGGGGAGTCGCGGCGGACGGGCTGCGGCGGGCCCCTCCTGCACCGGGCTCGTCCTGCCCGCGTCGTCCTGCCAGGCCTCGTAGTCGGTGAAGGCGTCGCCGGAGTCCGGACCGCCGAAGGGCCCCGCGCCGCCCGCGCCCCGCGCCGCCGGGAGGTCTCTGACCATGGCCAGCGCCAGGGTGTCGGAATCGGGCATCGCGTCCGCCGGACGCTGGGCGACCGTGTCGGGCAGCATGACGAGGCACGTGGTGCCGGACTTCTCCGCGGACGGGCGCAACTGGACGCGGATGCCGTGGCGTTCGGCGAGCCGGCCGACCACGAACAGTCCCATGTGCTGGGCGATGTCGACGTCGACGGTCGGCGGGTTCGCCAGTTTGTGGTTGATCACCGCGAAGTCGTCCGCATCGAGGCCGATGCCCTCGTCGTGGATCTCGATCATGATCCGGCCGTCGGGAAGCCGGGAGCCGGTGACCCGCACCGCCGAGTGCGGGGAGGAGAACGCGGTGGCGTTCTCCAGCAGTTCGGCGAGCAGGTGCACGAGGTCGGTCACGGCCTGGCCCTGGATCTGGGCCTCCGGGAGGCCGGCGAACCGGATGCGCTCGTACTGCTCCACCTCCGAGGAGGCCGCGCGGACGACGTCGACCAGCGGCAGCGGGCGGTCCCACTGCTGTGCGGGCCGCTCCCCGCCCAGCACCAGGAGGTTCTCGCCGTTGCGGCGCACCCGTGTGGCGAGGTGGTCCAGTTTGAAGAGGTTCTCCAGCTGCTCCGGGTCCGTCTCGTTGTCCTCCAGGCTGGTGATCATGGCGAGTTGGCGCTCGATCAGGGACTGGCTGCGGCGCGAGAGGTTGGTGAAGATCGCGTTGATGTTGCCGCGCAGCAGCGCCTGCTCGGCCGCGAGCCGGACGGCCTCGCGGTGTACGTGGTCGAAGGCCCGGGCGACCTCGCCGATCTCGTCGGTGGTGTCGATCGCGATGGGGGTGACCCGGGTGTCCACCTTGCCTGGGTCGCTCTGCGACAGCTGGTCGATCACGGCGGGCAGCCGCTGTCCGGCGATCTCGATGGCGGAGGCGCTCAGCTTGCGCATGCCGGTGACCATCGTGCGGGCCACCCAGGTGGCGAGCAGGAAGGCGACGAGCACCGCCGCCAGCACCAGCGCGGCGTTGGTGATCGCGTCCCCGCGCGCCTGGTCGGCGATGTCCTGGGCGCTGGCGAGCGCGGCGTCGGTGAGATACACCTGCACGCCGCGGTAGGCGTCGAAGCCCAGGGTGGACGCGGCGAAGAAGGACTGCGGGGTGATGCCCTGCTCGGCGAGGTCCGCGGCGGGCTTCCCGGTGGCGATCGCGGCGATCATCGCATCCATCGAAGGCGGGGCGACGTACTTCTGCCCCGCCGCCTCGGCCTGGGCGGCGGCCGCTGCGGTCTGCTGCTTGCCCCGGGCCTCGGCGTCGGTCAGCGCCTTCTGCAGGCGTGCCATGTCCGCGGTGGTGGCGGCGCCCGCGAACTCCTGGAGACCCACCTGCTCCAGGTAGGCGTACGAGCGGAAGGAGGCGAGCTGGGTCTCCAGTTCGCCAGGGGCGAGGGCGTCGCGGTCGTCCACCAGCAGATGCGTGCCGATCGCGCGGATCAGGGACTCGGCGGCCTGCGTCAGGGACACGGCGTAGAGCGTCCGGCCGAAGCTGGCCTGGTTGTCGCTGCCGTACCCGAGTTCGTTGGAGATCTCCATCAGGGGGTGCTGGACGGTGTGGTAGCTCTCCTCCGTCTGCACCCCGGACATCCGTTTGGTGAAGGCGTTGGCCCGTACGGCGGGGAGCTGCTTCTCGCCCTCGCGCACCAGCTGCACGCGCCGCACGAGGCCGCTGTTCTGCGGCATCCGGGCGACCGCCGCGTTGAACGCCTTCGCGTCTGCGTCGGTGATCTGCCGGGCCTGCACGACGGCGGCGGTCTCCTTCTTCTCCGCCACGAGCGGGATGACCGAAACGTCGCGTTCGTTGATCGCGTCGCTCGCGTACTTGTTCGCGGCCTGGACCAGTTCCGCCACGCGGACCGCGTCGTCGGCGTCCTGCCAGGTGTCCACCGAACGTTTCACCCGGATGCCCCCGAACACGAGGGCCACGAGCACCGGGATGAGGAGAACGGCGCGCAGCCGTCTGCCCACGGGCCAGTTGCGAGTGAGGGATCTCCGTCCCTCCGCTGCGGGTGAGTTGTTCGGCACGCTGTCCTCATCGCCTGTGGAACGCCCCGCGCGGGATGCGCCGGTACCCCTCACTACGGCGCGTCGGCAGCACTGCGTTCAGAAGTGGTGCAACTTTCACCAAACTAGTGCTGTTCACGTCCCGTTGGCTACCGGTGACCGCATGACTTTGCCCACGACGGCCGCGGCGCGCGCCGGGCGGAGTCACGGGGCGCACTCACGCGCGGCCGTGCGACTCCTGCGAGCGCCGTGACAGGGCGTCGATGACCACGGCGGCGAACAGCACGCCGCCGGTGATGATGAACTGGACGGCCGGCGGAGTGTCCGTGATGGCCATGCCCGACGCGATCGACTGGATCACCAGCATGCCCAGCACCGCCGACCAGGTGGTGCCGCGTCCGCCGAACAGGCTGGTGCCGCCGATGACGGCCGCGGCGATGGCGTTCACCAGCAGGACGCCGGACCCCGAGCTCTGGCTCACCGAGGTGATGCGCGAGGCCAGGAACAGACCGCCGATCGCGGCCATCGTGCCCGAGACCGCGAGCACCGCGGTCTGCACCCAGGTCACGCTGAGACTGGCCCGGCGGGAGGCCTCGACGCTGCCGCCCAGCGCGTAGACCTGGCGTCCGTAGTGCGTGCGGCGCAGCATGACGTCGAGGCCGGCCACCATCACGAGGAAGACCAGCAGGGCCAGCGGCAGCCCCTGGAACCGGTTCAGCAGGTAGGCCACGGCGAAGGCGACCGCCGCGAGAGCGGCGGTGCGCACCACGGTGCCGCGCAGCGAGCGGTGCGGCATGTCGAGGACCCGGCGGCGGCGCCGGTCCCGGTCGCAGGCGAAGAAGTACGCCCCCGCGGCGAGTGCCGCCAGGCCGTAGGCGACGGCGTCCTGAGTGAAGTAGTAGCTGGTGAGCCTGGCGATCAGGCCGTTCTCGTCCAGGTTGACGGTGCCGCTGTCGCCGAGGATGGCGAGCATGAGGCCGTTCCAGGTGAGCAGACCGGCCAGCGTGACCACGAACGCCGGCACCCGGGTCCGGGCGATGGAGTAGCCCTGCACGGTCCCCGCGACCGTGCCCGCCAGCACCGCGACGATCAGCGCGAGCCATTCCGGCGCCCCGTGATTCACGTTCAGCACGGCGAAGACGGCCGCGGCCAGGCCGCTGATCGAGCCGACGGAGAGGTCGAGTTCGCCGAGCAGCAGCACGAAGACGATGCCGACGGCGATCAGCCCCGTGCCCACGATGTCCACGCTGAGATTGGAGAGGTTGCGCGGCGAGAGGAAGTTCTCGTTGAGGGACTGGAAGGTGATCCACACGACGGCCAGGACGAGGACGACGGGGAGCGAACCCAGTTCGCCGGCGCTCAGCCTGCGCCGGAACGACGTCACTGCGCTCTCCATCGCGCGGGCGACGGCCCGCATGCTCTTCACCACCCCGCCTCCCGGCCGGCCGGCCGGCGCGGCACGTTCTCCGTGGCGCCGGTGATGGACGAGACGATCTGTTCCTGCGATGCGGTGTTCACGTCGAAGAAGCCGTTGTTGCGCCCCAGCCGTAGTACGACGGCCCGGTCCGCGAGCGCCTTCACGTCGCCCATGTTGTGACTGATGAGCAGCACGCCCAGCCCGCGGTCGCGCAACCGGTCCACCAGGTCGAGCACCTCGGTGCTCTGCTCGAACCCGAGAGACGCGGTCGGCTCGTCCAGCAGCAGGACTCTCGGATCGCCCAGGAGCGAGCGGGCGATGGCCACCGTCTGCCGCTGACCGCCGGAGAGCGAGACGACGGGGCCGCGCAGATCGGGCATGCCCCGGGTGAGGCGTTCCAGCAGCTGCCGGGTGCGGCGTTCCATCTCCACCTCGTCCAGGAACCCGAACCGGCGGATCTCCCGGCCGAGGAACAGGTTTCCGACGACGTCGAGGTTCCCGCACAGCGCCAGGTCCTGGTAGACGGTGGCGATGCCGAGGTCGCGGGCGTCGTGCGGACGCCGGATGTGCACCGGCGCGCCACGCCACTCGATGACGCCCTTCTCCGCGGGTGCCACTCCGGAGATCACCTTGACCAGGGTGGACTTGCCGGCCCCGTTGTCTCCGAGCAGGGCGACGACCTGGCCGGAGTGGATCTCCAGATCGATGTCGTCGAGAACCCGGACGACGCCGAAGCGCTTGCACACCCCGCGCAGCGCCAGCAACGGGGGGTCCGGCACGCAAACCACCTTCTTCCCGGGAGCGGGGACGCGCGGCGTCAGGTGAGTCCGGCCCTGTCGCAGGCGGCCCGGAGTTGAGGTGTGCAGATCTGCTGGACGGTGTGCAGGCCGTCCTTGACGACCGTGTCCCCGATGTTGTCGACCGTCACGGACACCGGTGTGAGCAGCACCGACGCGACGGGCTCGCCGCCGCGTGTCGGCACCTCGCCGGTGGCGACGGGCTCGAGGCTCTCCCCGCGCGCCGCCGCCACGGCCATGGCGCCGCCGGCCGCCGCCTCGGGCCCGAACGGCTTGAAGACGGTCATGTACTGGTCGCCGCCGACGATGCGGCGCAGCGCGGGAAGTTCGGCGTCCTGTCCGGTGACCGGCGGCAGCGGGGTGACCTTGTTCGCCTTGAGCGCCGAGATGCTGCCGCCGGCGAGACCGTCGTTGGCCGCGTAGACCCCGTCGACGGACTCGGGGCCGAGTGCCGCCAGCGCCCCGGTCATGTTCATGTGCGCGGTCTCCGGCCGCCACTGCGGGGTGTCGTACGCCTTGCCGATCTTCACCTTGCCGGCGAGCACGGAGAGCGCGCCCCGCCGGAACGCCCTGGCGTTGGGGTCGCTCGGGTCGCCGTTCATCATGACGATCTGGGCGCCGGGCACCTTGTCGCCCATCGCGTGCAGCAGGGCCCTGCCCTGGAGCCGGCCGACCTCCACCCCGTCGAAGGAGACGTAGCCCGAGATGGGGCCCTCGGCGAGCCGGTCGTAGGCGATGACGGGGATGCCGGCCTCATGGGCCTTGGCGACCGCGGGGCCGAGCGAGCGCGCGTCCACGGCCACCAGCACGATGGCGTCGACGCCCTTGGTGATCATCGAATCCATCTGCTCCTGCTGGAGCGCCACATCCCCCTTGGCGTTGGCGTGTTCGACCTTACAGTCGCCGCAGAGACGGGCGATCCGTTTCTCCAGCAGCGGCCTGTCCTGGCCCTCCCAGCGGGGTGTGGTGGAGTCCGGCAGCAGCAGACCGATGCGCGGCCCGCTCCCGCCGCCGCGGGGCTCGCTTCCGGCGTCCGCCCCGCAGGCGGCCAGGACCACCGCCGCGCAGAGCACGGTCAGGGCCATCACCGTGTCCCGAATGCAGGCCTTCATATGCGATACCTGCCGTAGACGACAATAAGGTGGATATGTTCGGCTGATCCTTATATGCGATTCTGGTGGGTGGGTGCCCCGATCTCAACCTCTCGGCACCTGCGGCAGGACGGGAGGTACGTTGCGGACATGCCTCGACCGGGCCCTGACCTTCGCCGGAGCGACGCTGGCGGCGGTCTACGCGCCCGGCGCAGCCGAAGGAGAACTCCGGCTGGTGGACACGTCCGGAGGAACCCCTTCCGGACAGCGGCCGCCGGAGCGCCTGCCGCTGTCCGGTGACTCGCCCGCAGTGCTCGCCTACCGCACCGACCGCCCCCTCTGGCTGCCCCCCGGCACCCCTCCCGGACCACTCGGAGCGCTCCCCCTGGACGCGGAAGGACGGCGGCTGGGCTGCCTCCTCGTCCTCGGCTCGTCCGCGGACGGCTTCGAGAACGAACAGCGCCGGTTCCTGGAGCGGTACGCCGACGCCGTCGCCGTCCTGCTCGGACCGGCCGCCGAACCGACGGAGACGGCGTCCCTGCTGGCGCCCGCCCTGCACAGCCTGCGGGTCGGCTCCTTCGTCCTCTTCCCCGACACCGGCCTGATAGAGGCCGACGAGACCCTGCTCGACCTGGTCGGCATCACCCCCGACGACTTCGACGGCAAGGTCGACACCCTGCTCGCCCACGCCCTGCCGGAGGACATGCACGCCCTGATGACGGTCCTTGAGCCCGCGGACCTGGAGTCCGGCCGGCGCGACCTGGAGTTCCGGGTCCGCGGCCCCAAGGGCGAGATGCGCTGGCTGAGCCTGAGCTGCCGGACCGCGCCCGCCGCCGACGGCCGCCCCGACGGCGTGCTCGGCGTGGTGACCGCGACCCCGGTGCTGCGCCGCGGAGCCGACGACGTCTCCCGCATCCAGTGGCTGACCGCCGCCCTCGACGACGCCGCGACGGTCCGCGACGTCGGCCGCGTGGTGGTCGCCGCCCTGCGGGAGCCGCTGGCCGCCGACCGCGTCGCCCTCGCCGCGCTGCAGGACGACCGGCTCATGGTCACCGTCCTCGACCCGCCCCAGCCCGCGGCCTGGCCCGAGGCCTGGCGCTCGGAATGGCGCACCGAATGGCCCGACGCACCGCTGCGCGCCCTGCCCACCCTGCGGGACGCGTTGCGCGACGGCCGGATGGACCTGTGGCCCACCGACGCCGACCTCGAACCCGGCCTGTCCGGCATCGGCCCCGGGGGACTGGCCGTCCTGCCGCTGCCCGCCAAGGGCAGCGTCGCCGGCGTGTGCCTGGTCGGCTGGGACCGGCCGCACGAGTTCGTCCCCGAGGAGCGCTCCCTGCTCACCGCGACCGCCGCCCTCGTCGGCCAGGCCCTCAAACGGGCCCACGCGCACGACGCCGAGCAGGAACTCGCCACCATGCTCCAGCGCAGCCTGCTGCCCCGGCGCCTGCCCGAACTCCCCGGCGGAACCGCCGTCGCCCGCTATCTGCCGGCCCGGCGCGGCCTGCAGGTGGGGGGCGACTGGTACGACGTCATCGCCCTCTCCCAGGACCGGGTGGCGCTGGTCATCGGAGACGTGCAGGGACACAGCGCCGGAGCCGCGACGATCATGGGCCAGATGCGGACGGCGGTCCGGGCCTACGCCATGGAGGGCCACCCGCCCGACGTGGTCGTCTCCCACGCCAACCGGCTCCTCGTCGGCATGGAGACCGACCTGTTCGCGACCTGCTGCTACGCCGAACTGGACATGGAGGAGGGCAACACCCTGTTCGTGCGGGCCGGTCATCTGGCGCCCCTGCTGCGCAGGCCCGACGGCGAGACCGAGGAGGTGGAGGTCGCGGGAGGCCCCCCGCTGGGCATCCTCGCCGAGGCCGACTTCCCCATGACGGCCGTCGAACTGACCCCCGGCACCGTCCTCGCCCTGGTCACCGACGGCCTGGTGGAGGCCGCCGACCTCCCACTCGACGAGGGCATGCGACGCGCCCGCACCGCGCTCGCCGCGGCCGACCCCGTGGACCTCGGCCGCACGGCCGACCTCCTGCTCGGCGACGCCGGCCGCCGCGAGGACGACGTGGCGCTGCTGCTCCTGCGCTACGACGGCATGAAGACCCGCCCCATCCGGGCCGGCTGGATGGTGTGGCGGCTGCCCGACGCCGTGATGCACGCCCGCCGCTTCACCGCGCGCACCCTGCGCCGCTGGGAGGTCCAGGAGGCGGCCGACGCCGTGCTGCTGGTCGTCTCCGAGCTCGTCACCAACGCCCTCGTGCACACACAGGGGCCCGTCCGTCTGGACCTGATCCTGCGCGGCGACCGGGTCCGCGTCTGCGTGAGCGACTCCTCGCCGCGCGCCCCCGCCAAACCGGTGATCGTCGACTGGGAGTCCACCGGCGGCCGCGGCCTGCTGCTGGTCGAGGCGATGTCCGACACGTTCGGCTCGGTCCCGGTGGCCGGCGGAAAACAGGTGTGGAGCGAGATCGTCGTACCGGAGGCAGTGCCGTGAGCACCCGACGCAGATACGCAGCCGCGGTGGCCGGCGCGGCCCTTCTCACCCTGCCCCTGGCCTCCTGCGACAGCGCGGGGCAGAGCGGCGACCACGGGGGCTTCACCGTCGGCCTGCTGCTCCCCAGCCGGGCCGTCCCACGCTGGGAGCACTCGGACCGGCCGCTGATCGAGGCGCAGGTGAAGAAGCTGTGCCCGGCCTGCAAAGTCGAGTACGCCAACGCCGAGAACGACGTGACCAGGCAGCGGCAGCAGATGGTGTCCATGGTCACCAAGGGCGCGAAGGTCCTGATCCTCGACGCCGCCGACACCCGGGCGCTGCGCTCCTCCATCCAGGAGGCGCGCCGCGCGGGCGTCCCCGTCGTCGCCTACGACCGCCTCGCCGAGGGCCCCGTCACCGGCTACGTCGGCTTCGACGGGCACGAGGTCGGCCGGCTCCAGGGCGCGGCGCTCCTCGAAGCCCTGGGCAGGCGGGCCGAGAACGCCGACGTCGTCATGGTCAACGGCGACCCCACCAGCCCCAACGCGGCCCTGTACCGCAAGGGCGCGCTCTCCGTCCTCGCCGGCGAGGTGACGATCGCCAGGTCGTACAACACGCTGGACTGGAGCGCGCAGAACGCCCACGCCAACATGTCCGCCGCCATCGCGGCCCTCGGCCCGGACCGGATCGACGGCGTGCTGGCGGCCAACGACTCCATCGCCTCGGGTGTGATCTCCTCGCTCAAGAGCGCCGGCGTCACCGAGCTCCCGCCCGTCACCGGCCAGGACGCCGACCTCGACGCCGTGCGGCGGATCGTCAAGGGCGAGCAGTACATGACGGTGTACAAGCCGTTCAAGGACGAGGCCTCCGCGGTGGCCGCCATGGCCGTCGCCGTGGGACGGGGCGACGATCCCCGCGACAGCGCCGCCACGACCGTCGACAGCCCCACCACCGAGGACATCCCTTCGGTCCTGCTCACCCCGACCGCCGTGACGGCCGAGGACATCGAACCGGTCCTGGTCGAGAAGGGCGTCTACACCGTCGCCCAGATCTGCACCCCGGCACTGCGCACGGCCTGCGACCGGGTCGGGCTCACCTCGTGAGCCCCGTCGGGCGTCAGCGCTGGTACGGCTGCTGCTGCGGCTGCCCGTAAGCCTGACCGCCGACGTGACCGGCGGCCTGCGCCTGCAGCTGCTCGGCCTGCTCCTTGGCCACCTGCTGCTCCGCGCCGCAGAACGTGCACTGGGTCGCGTACTTCGAGGAGATCGGGAACAACGGCACGAAGAACAGCGTGAACTTCGTGACCCGCTTCCTGAGGGTGTGCGCGGCGGGGTTGCCGCAGCGGCCGCACACCAGCGTCAGTATCGCCAGCTGGTAGAGGTATCCCTTGGTGCCGAAGATGATCACGTCGTGCTTCCTTCTGGGGTGGGTGTCCGTCCGGACGAGGGTCCGTCCGGGTGTCCTTCGGGACGGCTGTCGCACCGCACAGTCTGCTGCATGGCGGGATCACCCGGGTGAGCGGCAGGCGGGTCGATGCCGTGGGCCACGCGGGCGATCTCCCGGCCGCGACGGCGACGGTCGCCGCCGGGGCGCCGCCATGGTCGTCTGGCCGCCGCACAAGGCGGTTCAGGCTTCCTCCGAGAAGAGGTCTCATGACCCGACTTCCCCGTTCGGCGGGCGTCACCGCCGCTGTACTCGCCCTCGGGCTGCTCGCCACGGCGCCGGCCGCCGGAGACGAGCCGACGGTGTCGGCGCCGCGCGTCGTCGCCCACTTCGACCTCGCCAAGGGCGAGTCACCGGAGAACATCGCGCTCGAACCCGACGGCTCTGCCGACCTGACGTTCTCGACCGCCCGGCAGGTCGTCAACGTCACCCGCGAGGGCCGCAAGCGGCTCCTCGCGACGCTGCCCGCCGTGCCGGACGCGTCCACGCCCGTCGTCGGCAGGGCCGTCGTGCTCGGCATCGCCCGCGCGCAGAACGGCACCCTGTACGTCACCTACGCCACCGGCACCCGCGCGACCGGCATCTGGCGCGTCCCCGCCGGCGGCGGCAGGCCCCGCCAGATCGCCCAGCTGCCGGCGACGGGGTTCCCCAACGGCCTCGCCCTCGACGAGCGCCGAGGCGTGTTCTACGTCGCCGACTCGGTGCTGGGTACCGTCTGGCGCGTACCGCGCGCGGGCGGCAGGCCCACCGCGTGGGCCTCGGGCGCGGAGCTCGAGCCGCGCAACGCGCGGCCCGCGGCCCGGGTCGGAGCCAACGGTCTGCGCCTGCACCGCGGCTCCGTGTGGGTGTCCAACACCAACGCCGGAACCCTGCTGCGCATCCCGGTCCGGGAGAACGGCTCGGCCTGCCCGATCGAGACCCGGGCGACGGGCCTCTACGCGCTCGACGACTTCGGGTTCGTCGAGCGGCACCGCGACACGGCCCTCGTCGCGCTGACCGGCGGCAGCGAGGTCGCCCTGGTCCGCCCGGACGGCGCCCACCAGGTCGTCCTCGACCGCAAGGCCGGACTGTCCAACCCCACCGCCGTGGCCGTGCGCGGCCGGACCGCCTACGTCACCGGCGCGGCGTACTTCACCCAGAAGGACCCCAACCTCGTCCTGGCCCAGGTACGCCAGCGCGCCCGGAACTAGGGCGCACCGAAGGCGCCGGCGGCCCGGCTCCGTGAAGCGGGCGCCGGGGCCGTCGGAGCGGCCCGGGCCGCGTCAGGCCGCCGGATGGACCAGGCCGTACTCGTAGGCGTAGGCGACCGCCTGGACGCGGGCGCGGGCGCCGATCTTGGCGAGGATGTGGCTGACGTGCGACTTGACGGTGGTCGGGGCGATGGACAGCCGCGCGGCGATCTCCGCGTTGGACCGGCCGGAGGCGACCGCGACGAGCACGTCGCGTTCGCGCTCGGTGAGGGCGTCGGGCCCGGCCGCGCCTTTGCGGGGGAGCGCGGCGCGGTCGTGGCGGACGGTGTCGATGAGCGCCCGGGTCAGTCCGGGCGTGATGACGGCGTCCCCCGCCGCCACCACGCGGACGGCCGCGGTCAGCTCGTCGGGGGTGGCGTCCTTGAGCAGGAAGCCCCCGGCGCCCGCGCGCAGCGCGGCGTAGGCGTACGCGGCGTCACCGGTGGAGGTCAGGACCAGCACGCGCGGCGCGCGCCCGGGCGCCCCTCCCCCCTCGCCGACCGCGGCGAGGGGGGAGGGGCGGGCGATGCGGCGGATGGTGTCGATGTCGTCCGGGAGCGGACGGCGGACGTCCATCAGGACGACGTCGGGGCGGAGCGCCGCGCTCATGCGCACCGCTTCGGCGCCGCTCGCCGTGGCGCCCACCACGGTGATGTCGGGTACGGCGGCCAGCAGCATGCGCAGGCCGGCACGTTGGAGGGACTGATCGTCGACGATGAGTACGCAGGCCATGGCTGTCGTTCTCCATGCGGTGGGGGCGAACGCCTCGAGGGAACGAAACTGTTTCGTTCACTTGTGAGTCAGAATAGACCCCGGAGCCATCGAAACGGCATCGTTTCCATGTGGCGTGCGTCACGGCGCACGTCACCGCCCGCGGCCGCGTCACGGCGCGCGTCATGGCGGGGTCGCGCAGGGCGAGAGGGCCGGCGCCTGTCGGCGGCCGGCCCTCTCTCGTCACTTCCCGGCTGTCGGCGTCAGGCCCAGCAGCCGTTCACGGTCGCGGCGAGCCCGTCCATCGCGTCCTTGATGTCGTTCGGGTTGGCGGTGGAGCCGTTCTCGACGAAGGAGAACACCTTCCACTTGCCGTCCTTGCCCTGCGTGAGGCCGCTCAGTGCGATGGCTCCCGTGAGGGTGCCGGTCTTCGCGTGCACCTTGCCGACCGCGCACTTGGAGTTCACGTCGTCGAAGCGGCCCCACTCCGGTCCGAGGGTGCTGCCCGCCTCGCCGGAGACGGGCAGTCCGTCCAGGATGGAGCCGAGGACGTGGGCGTTGCGCGGCTTCGTCAGCAGTTCGAGGATGTCCGCGAGGGTGGCGGCCGGGATCCGGTCCGCCCGGGACAGGCCGCTGCCGTCGTACATCTCGAAGTGGTCGAGCGACACCCCGTACCGCCCGCTCAGCACCTGACGCACCACCTCCGTGCCCGCCTCGAAGGTGGCCGGACGGCCCGCGCCCAGGGCGGTCATCCGCAGCAGGGTCTCGGCGATGTTGTTGTCGCTGGTCTTGAGCATCCTGTGGACGATGTCCGACAGCGGCGCCGACCGGTGCCGGGCGACCGGGAAGTCCGTCGCCTTCGCCGTGGCCCGGGTGACGGCGCCGTCCACGGTGACGCCGGCCGCGGTGAGCTGCCGCGCGAACGCCTGCCCGGCGTCCAGGGAGGTGTCCTGCACGCCGTGTCCGTCGACGACCAGCGCACGCACCGGCGCGACGGAGTCGGGGTAGTAGCCGGTGTTCCAGCCGTTGGCCAGAGTGGGTTCGGGGAAGAGGCTGTCGTCGACGGCGACCTTCACCGACGTCAGCCCGGCGGCCTTGAGGCCGGCCACCGCGCTGCTCGCCAGCTCGCCGAGGTCCGCGCCGGTGAGCGTGCGGTCGCCGCCGCCGACGAGGGTGAGAGTGCCGTCCCCGTAGAGGACCCTGGTGGTGAACCGGTGGTCGGGCCCGAGCACGGTGAGCGCCGCGGTCGACGTGGCGAGCTTGACGTTGGACGCCGGCATCAGCGCCGTCGCCCCGTTGTGGTCCCAGAGGTCGGCGCCCGAATCGGCGTCGAGGACCACGCCGCTGACGTCGGAGCCCAGCCGCTGGTCCAGGACCCGGGTCGCGAGATTGGCGGCCATCTGCTGGTCGTCCGTGTCGAGACCCGGGGACGGGGACGTGTCCTTGGCCGTCGTGCCGACGCCCTTGTCCACGGCGAACGCCGAGGGGCCCGCCAGGGCGGCCGAGGTGACGGGCACGGCCAGTGCGAGCACGAGCGCCCTGCGCAGGCCCACGCCGCTCTGCCGGGCCTTGCGGTGTCTGCGCCGGCCGCCCGGCGTGAAGGAAGAGGTGGAGGATTCCGGCATTATGTCGTCCATGGGGGTTTCTCAGGGCTTTCGTGGGGGGTCGCGCAAGGGGAATTCCGGCGCACCTTATCACCTGTCACATGTGCTCCACAGGCAATGAATTCGGAAACTGACGGAAATTCAGCGAACGGAATTCCCCACGCGTTTCCCCCACGTTCAGGAGAGCGATCCCAGGCGCTGCGTCGTATAGGCGCATTCGGTGTAGATGTAGCCGGATTCCAGCTTGGCCGTGTCCGAAGCAGGCGTGTCGAGGCTCCCGCTCATCGGCTTGTGCAGGAAGAACGTGGTGCCGGCTGGCAGGCTGATGGTGCGCTCCGGATACTTCTTGCTGCTGTTGCTGCAGGGCTCGAAACCGGGGTTCAGGGTGCTGCCGAGGGAGTACGCCTTGCAGCTGCCGCATCCCTTGAGGGTGAAACTGCCGGTGACCGGACCGGTGTAGAGAACCGTGATCTGGTCGGGGCTGTCGTTCTGCACCGTCACCGAGATGCTGCCGCCCGAACGCGCCGTCGGCGGCTTCTTTCCCGCTGCCGGGACGGTCTGGGCGATCTCCGCCGCTATCGCGAACTTCTTCGCCAGGGCCGCGTTCCCCGCGCTCTTGTGGCCGGACGCGTACTCGGTCATCGTCGTCTGCGCCGACTTGAAGTCGCCGTCCCGGTACTGGTCCACACCGCAGGCGTACTCACCCGTGTCGGCGCTCGCCGTGGCCCGGGCGGCGTCCTTGTCGAGGGCGCCGGCGAAGGTCGTCCGCTCGGCCGGCAGTCCGTCGATCTGCGAGCTCAGCGTGGACAGTCGCTCGACCGCCGCGCAGGGTTCGGCTCCGCCCAGGTCCTTCTCCGTCTTGACGACGGCCGCCGCCACGGCCGGCTCCACCTTCGCCGCCTGCGCCGACGCGGGGAACGTCGTCAGCAGTTCCCCGAACTGTCCCGTCCAGCCGGCCTCGCCCGCCGTGAGCGACGCGGACGCGCACTCGTACAGCGAGGTGGCCAGCCGGTCGTCGGGCCAGGTCTTCAGATCGCCGAGATCCGTCCCGGGCAGGCTCTTCGGCACGGTGCGCAGGAACTTCAGCGGCGCGGTCGCCGCACAGTGGTCCCCCTGGTCGTAGGAGGCGCCGACCGTCCGGTAGAAGGTCTTCATCTGCGCGGGCACCCGCTCGGCGGCCCGGGAGCGGGGGTGATCGGCCTGCAGGGCGGCGTAGGCGTCGAGAGCCTTGCGGTAGTCGGCCTGCGCCGAGTCGAAGGGCCGGTCGCCGGCCGCCTCCACGAGGCGGTTCGCCTCGTCGAGCCGGTCGAGCAGCATCTGCTGGATCGCTTCGTCGCGCGCTCCGTCGTAGAGCACCGCCCCGCCGGCCGGGGCCACCAGCAGAAGCAGCCCGAGCCCGAGTGCGAGGGGCGCGTTGCGCAGTCCCGTCAGTGGCGTGCGCAGGCCCACACGCGCCCCGTGCGCCGCCACGGCGACGAGGAACACGCCGTACAGGACGAGCGCCGAACCCGGAACGCCGTCCGGGTCGGCCGGCAGTGCCACGAGCAGCAGGGCGGCGGTGGCCGCCCAGCACAGCGCCGTCAGCACCCAGCGCCGCGTCAGCGCGTACCCCAGCCCGAGTCCGCTGAGGTTGAGCACCGCGACCGCGACGGCCCGCACTCCGTCCGCGGGGGCCGGCGGCGGCGCCGACGGCATGGGTGGAACGCTGAAGGTCTGGTCGTATCTGCCGTACTGGTCCCCCGACATGGCGGCTCCCCCCGTTGAACTGCGTCCGCACATCTGCGATTTGTCAGTGTACGGGCGCAGCGGGGCCGCCGACAGGGGTGACGGCGGCGAAGCGCACGGGGCCGGCGCCGACGAGGACGTCGGCGCCGGGGGCCGCCGGCGGTCGCCGGCGGCCGGCCGGACCGCCACGCGGGGCGAGCGTGGCGGCCGCGGCTGCTATCGCGTCAGGCATGATCAGGCCACACCCCCCGCCGTCCTCCTGCGGCGCAGGGCGTACACGCCGGTGCCGGCGACGGCGAGGACGCCGAGTCCGGCCGCGGTCACCGAGGGGCCCGCGAGGGCGCCGCCGCCGGTGTGCATGCCGCCGCTGGGCTTTTCGTGCTTACCGCTCCAGCCGCCCGACTCCTCCTTGCCGCCCTCCCAGGAGCCCGAGCCGTGCTCTTCCTTGTTGGTGTCGGCAGCCTCCCAGTCCTTGTCCTTGTCCTTGTAGGTCTCCGGGTCGAACCGGGGGTCCTTCGCCGCGCCGTGGTCGCCGTCCTGGTCCACCGCGGTCAGGGCGCCGCCGCCGGTGTGCATCCCGCCGTGCGGTCCGTCGTGCTCCCCCTTGCCGTGCTCTTCCTTCCCGTGCTCTTCCTTCCCGTGGTCCTCCTTGCCGTGCTCCTTGCCGGACCAGGAGCCGTTTTCCTTGGACGCGGAGCCGTCCTCCTTGCTGTAGGAGGAGCTGTCGTGGTCCCAGTCCCCGTCGGCGGCGAAGGCGCCCGGGGCGCCGATCGCCAGGGCGGCCGAGGCCGCCGCGGTGGCCAGGATCATTCGAGCAGAGCGCATCTGATGGTCCTTCCGTCCCGACCGGGCAGCCGACACCTCGTCAGCTCACCTGACCCGGCCTGACGTGATCCACCGTCAGGCAGCGCGCGCCGGTCCACCACTCAGGGCGGTCAGCCGGGTGAAACCGCCCGCCCTGCCCCGGATCCACGCCGTCGAGTCGCCCTCGAAGGAAGATCCACTCCAACGGCGGACCGGCGAAACGATTCCCGGGGTGAACGCCGACGCGACCCGTGGCCGTCCCCGGCGCCGCGCCCCGATCCTGGGGCAGGCAACCGCCACCGGCCGGCCGGGGGATCCGCCCCGCGCGGCCCTCTTGATTTTTGATCGGTCGAGGAGTTTCGTCGTGCGCCTTCTTCGTACGGTGCTCAGCACCATCGGTTCCGCCGCTCTGGTGGTCGCCTCGCTGGGCGCGGTGACCGCCGCCACCGCGAGCCCCGCGGCCGCGGACCCGTGCGGCTTCTACAAGACCAGCTCCGACGCCTACTACAACCACTGCACGTCCGACGGTTCCCGGGTGGTCGTCAAGGTCGAGGTCGCCCTGGCGCCGGACTACGAGCGCTGTGTCGGCCCCGGCACGACCTGGCTGGGGCCGGCCGGAAAGATCCAGGGCGCCCACTACGTCGGCCGTCTGTGCTGATGCGGTGCGGTGAACGGCGGCCCCGCCCCCTGTCCTCCTCAGGGGGCGGGGCCGTTCAGTTCAGTACGGTCAGCAGGCGTCCGGCGAACTCCTCGGGGTCCTCGACGGCGCCGAGGTGGCCGCCGGGGAACTCCGCGAACTCGGATCCGGTGAGCTCCGAGAGCCGCACGGCCGGCCCGTGCAGCGCCGCCTGGTCGCGGGAGTCCCGCCCCGCGGCCGGCGTCAGCCGGTCGGCGACCCGGCGGAGCGCCGCGAGGTCGGGCACGGACGAGGAGAACGGGACCAGAACCCGGCCGAGGAACACCGGCAGGTTGGCGTGCATCCGCCCGGCCATCTCCCGTATGCCGGGCGGCAGTTCCGT
Source organism: Streptomyces sp. NPDC020597 (assembly GCF_044335095.1). Lineage (NCBI taxonomy): Bacteria > Bacillati > Actinomycetota > Actinomycetes > Kitasatosporales > Streptomycetaceae > Streptomyces > Streptomyces sp. NPDC020597. The sequence goes on from NZ_JBIRUL010000007.1 coordinate 123,249, forward strand.
CGGCTGCTCGGGCGCCTGTCGCCCCGTCCCCTCCGACAGGCCCTCGCCGAGCCGTGCCATGGCGGCTGCGGCTCCCGCCCGCCGGTGGATCTCGCGCACCTCGGCGAAGAGCGCTCGGTGCGGAGCGGGATCCTCGAGGAGCTCCACCAGCGGCGGCTCGTGCGCGACCACCCTGCGCACCAGCCGCGGCCGTCGGGCCAGCAGGTCGACCGCCACGACCGCGCCGGAGCTGCAGCCGAGCACGGCCGCCTCCCCGTCGGGGGCGAGCAGTTCGAGCAGGCGGTGGGCGTCGTCGCTCCACACCCGGACCTGCTCGTCGGCGTGCGGGGCGCCGGCCGGGCCGTCGAGGGGGCTGCGGGACAGGCCGCGCGGGTCGTAGGCGACCACCGTGTGGTGAGCGGCCAACCGCGGCGTCATGCCCGCGTACATCCCGGCGTCACCGGCTCCGCCGGGGATCAGGAGGAGGACCGGCCCGCTGCCGGCGATCTCGTAGTGGAGGGTGGCGCCGGGCACCTTGAGGGTGCCGGTACGGGTCGCGTTCAACGCTTGCTCCTGCAGGGCTGAGACAGTAATGGCTAGAGGCTCTAGGTTTTAGGCTAGTTCACCTAGGTAGAGCCGTGCATCCGAGTTCCCGCGAGGGCCGCCGACCGGCGCTCGCGGGGCGACCCCGACGACCCGACGACCCCGACGACCCCGCCGGTCGCGCCGCGCCGTGCGGACGGATCCGGGCCGGTCCGCCTCCGCGATGGTGCACCGGGGGACCACTGACGGTGCACGCACGGCCAAGTCCCGGGCGCCCGCGCGTCCTAGCGTGATGACTCGAGACAACGCACCACGAGAACAGCGGGAGTTTCCATGTCCGACCTCGTCGAGCCGGTCACGCCGGTGCTCGAACCCCAGGCCGCGGCGTTCGCCGAGGCCACCGCCGACCCGCCCTACCTCTTCGATCTCGGTCCGGTGGAGGGCCGGAAGGCGGTCGACGAGGTGCAGTCGGGTGAGATCGCCAAGCCCGCCGTCGACGAGGAGTGGGTGACGGTCGCGGGCGGTCCGACGGGGACCGTTCGGGTCCGTGTCGTGCGGCCCGCCGGCGTCGAGGGCGTGCTGCCGGTGGTGCTGTACATCCATGGCGCGGGGTGGGTTTTCGGCAACGCGCACACGCACGACCGGCTGGTGCGCGAACTGGCGGTGGGGGCCGGGGCCGCGGTCGTGTTCCCGGAGTACGACCTCTCGCCCGAGGCGCGTTACCCGGTGGCGATCGAGCAGAACTTCGCGGTGGCCCGGTGGATCGTGGAGCAGGGCGCGTCGAAGGACCTGGACGGGGCGCGCATCGCGGTCGCGGGCGACTCGGTGGGCGGGAACATGGCCGCCGCGCTGACGCTGATGGCCAAGGAGCGCGGCGGTGTGCCGCTGGTGCAGCAGGTGCTGTTCTACCCGGTGACGGACGCGGCCTTCGACACGGGTTCCTACCACCAGTTCGCGGAGGGCTACTTCCTGCGCCGTGACGCGATGCAGTGGTTCTGGGACCAGTACACGACCGACGAGTCCGAACGCGCACAGATCACCGCGTCACCGCTGCGGGCGACGCCGGAGCAGCTGAAGGACCTTCCCCCGGCCCTGGTGATCACCGGTGAGGCCGATGTGCTGCGCGACGAGGGCGAGGCGTACGGGAACAAGCTGCGCGAGGCCGGCGTCCCGGTGACCGCCGTCCGCTTCCAGGGCGTCATCCACGACTTCGTGATGCTCAACGCCCTGCGTCCGACCCATGCCGCCGAAGCCGCGATCAACCTCGCCGTCGGCACCCTGCGCGACGCCCTGCACGGCTGACCCCCAGAAGGAGCACACCGTCATGACCGCCACCCCCACCGTCGTCCTGATCCACGGCGCGTTCGCCGACGCCGCCGGCTGGTCCGGCGTCATCTCCGAGCTGCAGGGCCGGGGCGTCGCCGTGATCGCCCCGCCGAACCCGCTGCGCGGCCTCGCCTCCGACGCCGCGTACGTCGCGTCCGTCGCCGCGCAGATCGACGGCCCCGTGATCCTCGTCGGCCACTCGTACGGCGGCGCCCTCATCACCGTGGCCGGCACGGTGGAGAACGTCGTCGGCCTCGTCTACGTCGCGGCCTACGTCCCGGAGGAGGGCGAAAGCCTCGGCGAGCTGCAGGGCCGCTTCCCGCTCTCGCCGCTGGTCGGCAACCTCAAGGAGTGGAGGTACCCGGTGCCCGGCGGCGACCCGGCCGTCGAGGTCACCATCGCCGAGGACGCCTTCCCGTGGGTGTTCGCCGCGGACGTGCCGGCCGAGGTCACCAGGGTCCTCGCCGCGGCCCAGCGCCCGCTGGCCGCCGCCGCGTTCGAGGAGACCGCCTCGGCGGCCGCGTGGAGGACGAAGCCGTCGTGGGCGCTGGTCGCCGCCGCGGACGAGGCGATCAACCCCGAGGTCGAGCGCTTCGGCGCCAAGCGGGCCGGGGCGACGATCGTCGAGCTCGAGGGCGCCTCGCACGCGGTGGCCGTCTCCCGGCCGAAGGCGGTCGCGGACCTGATCCTCGACGCGGTGCGGGCGACGAGCTGACGGCCGGGACGGCCGCGACGGCCTGACGGCCGGGACGGCAGGGAGGGCCGGAACCGGGCTGCTGTGTGGGCGGCCGCCCGACCCAGGCGGCCGCCCGCGCTCCGGCTCTGGTGCAACTGGCGGGCGGATGTGGGGTTTTACGCCGTTCCCGCCGCGTCGGCTCATCAGGTCAAGCGTCCCGGACTATTGACTCGCAGCAGAGTCAGTCGCGATCCTCGTCGCACCATCTTGCGCCGGTCATGACAAGCTCAAGGGTTTCCAAAGAGCCCTCGTCGACGGCGCGATCCCCGCCGACCGAGGGACGTGGGCTGTGACCATGACCGGACGCCCGTACCGCAGACGCAGAGACGCCACCGTCGTCTCGCTCCTCCTTCTCGTTCTCGCCGCCGTCCTCGGGCCCACGCCGAGCTCGGCGGCCGCCTCGGACTGGTGGACGCCCACGGCCCGGCCGGCCCCCGACTCGCAGATCGGCGTCACCGGCGAGCCGTTCACCGGCACGAACGCGGCGGGCCAGGTCCGCGGCTTCGTCGACGCGCACAACCACCTGTTCTCCAACGAGGCCTTCGGCGGACGGCTGATCTGCGGCAAGGTGTTCTCCGAGGCGGGCGTCGCCGACGCGCTCAAGGACTGCCCCGAGCACTACCCCGACGGCACTCTCGCGATCTTCGACTACATCACCCACGGCGGCGACGGCAAGCACGACCCGACCGGTTGGCCCACCTTCAAGGACTGGCCCGCCTACGACTCCATGACCCACCAGGCGAACTACTACGCCTGGGTCGAGCGGGCCTGGCGCGGCGGGCAGCGGGTGCTCGTCAACGACCTGGTCACCAACGGCATGATCTGCTCCATCTACCCGTTCAAGGAACGCAGTTGCGACGAGATGACCTCGATCCGCCTGCAGGCCAAGCTGAGCTACGACCTCCAGGCCCACATCGACAAGATGTACGGCGGCCCCGGCAAGGGCTGGTTCCGGATCGTCCTCGACAGCGCGCAGGCGCGTGAGGTCGTCAAGCAGGGCAAGCTCGCGGTCGTCCTCGGCGTCGAGACCTCCGAGCCGTTCGGCTGCAAGCAGATCCTCGACATCGCGCAGTGCAGCAAGTCCGACGTCGACAAGGGGCTCGACGAGCTGTACGGGCTGGGCGTGCGGAGCATGTTCCTGTGCCACAAGTTCGACAACGCGCTGTGCGGCGTCCGCTTCGACGAGGGCGGTCTGGGAACGGCCATCAACGTCGGGCAGTTCCTGTCGACCGGCACCTTCTGGCAGACCGAGAAGTGCACCGGACCGCAGCACGACAACCCCATCGGCAGCGCCGCCTCGAAGGCGGAGGCGGACCTCCCGGCGGGCACCGACGTCCCGTCGTACAAGGCCGACGCGCAGTGCAACACCCGCGGCCTCACCGCCCTCGGCGAGTACGCGGTGCGCGGCATGATGAAGCGCAAGATGATGCTCGAGGTCGACCACATGAGCGTCAAGGCGACCGGTCAGGCGCTCGACATCTTCGAGGCCGCCGGCTACCCCGGCGTGCTGTCCTCGCACAGCTGGATGGACCTCAACTGGACCGAGCGCGTGTACGCCCTCGGCGGCTTCGTCGCGCAGTACATGCACGGCTCCGAAGGGTTCGCCGCGGAGGCGAAGCGCACGAACGCGCTGCGCGACCAGTACCACGTCGGATACGGCTTCGGCACCGACTTCAACGGCATCGGCGACCACCCCGCCCCCCGCGGCGCCGACGCCGCCGACAAGGTCGTCTACCCGTTCAAGAGCGCCGACGGCGGCTCCATGATCGACCGTCAGACGACCGGCTCACGCACCTTCGACCTCAACACCGACGGCGCCGCGCACGTCGGCATGATCCCCGACTGGATCGAGGACATCCGGCGCGTCGGCGGCCAGGACGTGGTGGACGACCTCCTCCGCGGCGCCGAGTCCTACCTCTCCACCTGGGGCTCGACCGAGCAGCACCAGGCCTCGGTCGACCTCGCCGGCGGCCGTGCCGCCACCGCCAGTTCGTCGGAGTCCAACCCCTTCACCAGCTACCAGCCCGGCCGGGCCGTCGACGGCGACGACGGCACCCGCTGGGCCAGCGACTGGAGCGACGACCAGTACTGGCAGGTCGACCTCGGCGCCACCAACCGGGTCTCCCGCGTCACCCTCGACTGGGAGCGCGCGTACGCCAAGTCGTACCGCGTCGAACTGTCCACCGACGGCGTGAACTGGACGACCGCCTGGTCGACCACGTCCGGCGACGGAGGCCTGGACACGGCGAAGTTCGCCGGCGCCCCGGCCCGCTACGTCCGGGTGCACGGTCTGGACCGGGGCACGGACTGGGGATACTCCCTGTACGAAGTGGGAGTCCACAGCGCCTAGCCGCGGAGACGACCGCGGAAACGACACTCGGGGGACACGCATGGCGCGCATGCCGTCGGCGGAGCGACGACGACAGCTGACGGAGGCGGCGATCAGAGCGATGGCCCGGGACGGCGTCCCCAGGACGACGACCCGGTCCATCGCCGCCGAGGCGGGTGTCTCCCTGAGCGTCTTCCACTACTGCTTCGACTCCAAGCAGGCCCTCGTCGAGTCCGTCATCACGACGCTCACCGCCCAGTCGGTGAGCGTCGTGCGGGAGGCGATCCGCCCCCGCGCCACGCTCGAGGAGACGGTCCGGGCCGGGTTCGCGGCGTACTGGGACCACGTCCGCGCCCACCCCGACGCGCACATGCTGACCTACGAGCTCACTCAGTACGCCCTGCGCCAGCCGGGGTTCGAGCACCTGGCCCGCCGTCAGTACGAGCTGTACGGCGAGGCCTACGCCGAGCTCCTCGGGGAGCTGTGCCGCAGCATGGGGCTGCGGCTCGGCGTGCCCGTCCCCGTCCTGGCCCGCTATCTCGCCGCCATGACCGACGGGCTGACCCTCAACTACCTCGTGCTCGGCGACGAAACGGCCTGGTCCGACATCCTGGACACCGTCACGGCCCACGTCGCGGGACTGGTCACGGCCGACGTCACAGCGACGGAGGCGAACCGTCCTGGTGGAAGGTGACCGGGGTGACCGTCTCCGAGTTCGCCGTGTCCAGGAACATCCCGTAGAGGTCCACCCCTTGGTACTGGCCGCCGGGCGCGCCGCCGATGATCTCGACCAGCGCCAGATGCAGGTGTGACGAGGTGCCGGCCACCTCGTACACCTCGCCGAGCACGTCCCCGCGGGACACCTGGGAGCCGACGGTCAGGCCGGGCGGCACGTTGGTGACGTGCGTGACGAATCCGCCCATCTGATCGTTGGGGGCCCGCATGAACAACTGGGCGCCGTAGACCTTGGCGGTGTCCGCCGACGGGTCGTGCGGGCTGTACTTGGTGATGTGGGCGTCGAAAGCGGCCCGGACCGTGGTGCCCGGGCCCGCACCGAGGTCCATGCCGTACTGGATGTACCAGTTCTCGGACTGGTGGCCTCCTTCACCGGGCCCGCCCAGTGCGCCGGTGTATCCGGCGGCGAACGGATTCGACACGTCGATGGTGAATGCGGACATGTCCGCCTCCCGCCTTCTCCCCCCTGCCTTTCCTTTCCACGCTCCAGTATCGGGCGGAGGGAGGTGCGTGGCGGGGGCAACCACTGTGCGGAAAAGGCGCGTTGCCCCAGGAGAAAGTCGAATCTGAAACGAAGGTGATCCGTGTGGCGGGGTCCTCGCAACGGCGTCATGATGGTGGTGGCGCATGCCGCTTCGCGACGTCCGGTGCCCCGCCTCTTATCCTGGGGAGCCCCTATGACCTGGACTGACGCAGCCCGAATGGAACCCGGTGACGTCATCGGCGTCCTCGGCGCCGATCACGTCCGCCACGAACTCGGCGAGGGCCCGACGGCCAAGGCCGCCTCGTCGCCCGCCGAGGGTTCGGTGTACCTCGTCGACCACCGGGTGGACTAACCCGTGGACGGCGCATGGATGTGCGAGCGGTGCGGCGCCGAGGCGCCGCCCGACGCACAGCGGTGCCGTAACTGCGGCGCCTGGCTCCCGGCCTACGGCGAGGACGAGGAGCCGCGGGCGTGGTGGCCCTGGCACCGCATCCACCTCCGCACGGAGCAGGCGCCGCAACGCACGATGCCGGTCCTGCGCCGGAAGGAACCTTCCCGCGACGGGGGTCCGCGGCCCCGGCGGGACGCCGGTCACGTCCCGGCCGGCGTGCTCCAGGGCAGCGGCACCGTCTACGGCGTCGCCCGACAGGTGCGGATGCGCACCGAGGTGAGCGGCAGCGACGGCGAGGTCAACACCACCGTCGTGTGCGACTTCCGCCTGGAGATGCGCGATCGTGAGGGCCGTCCGGTCGGGCTGGTCCCCGTGACGATGCGCGGCGACCTGTTCGAGGGCGCCGTCGACGACGGCGACCGGGTGCGCGCCACGGGCCGGGTCAAGAACGGCACGCTTCGCGTCAAGAAGCTGCGCAACCTGACGACCGGCGCCGAGGTCACGGCCCGGACCACGCCGGCGATCGTGATCGCCGTCGTGATCCTGCTCTTCGTCGGGTGGATGGTGTTCATCTTCGCGATCACCGGACGTTTCTAGTCCGGTCGCCCTAGAACCGGTGCGGCATCGGCACGCGCAGATCCACCAGCCGGAAGTCGTCGCCGCGGGGATCCACGTACGCGAGCGGGGCGTAGTGGTACGGGACGCCGTGCGGGCGCCTGCGCAGCGGCTCCCCCTGACGGCTGCGGGGCCACTCCACGTCGCCGGTCAGCACCCGGGCCGGGACCAGCCAGTAGTCGCCACGGCGGTAGCGCCGCGGCTCCCCGTCGCCGGAGTGGAAGCGCACCTGGACGCCGTCCTCCAGCGGCAGCCACCGCCCCTCCCGCAACGGCAGGCTCCTCATCGCGTCCGGAGAGCCGTCCGCCCCGCCGGTCGTGCGGTGGTCCCAGCGGCGCAGATACGGGTGGCGCCGCGGCCGGCCGGCGCTCTCGTGGCCGTGGCCGTGGTCGTCGTCGGGGGAGCGGTCCAGCTCGACCCGGAATCCGGCGTGATCGACCCTCGTGACGGTGTACAGGCGGTCCCCACCCCTCTCGTCGAACCGGTCGGACGCGCCCCGGCACACCGCCGCGTCGTGCAGGAGCTCCACCACGTCGCCGGTGTCCACGCCCAGTCGGTCGTCCCGGCCCAGGGTCTCCAGCTCGACCGACGCACCGGCGACGGACCGGACGGGCAGGACCACGGAGCCGTTCTCCCGGGACCACTTGTACGTCGCCGTCCCCGCGGTGCCACCCCGGTGCACCTCGACCCGGTACAGCTGGTTCTCGGGCCCCCGGTACCCGGGGGACGGCTCGGGTGCGTCACCCGCGTCCTCGTCCTGCGCACGCCCGGTCGCCGCGGCGAGCAGTCCCCGCGGCTCGAACACGCCGCGCACACGGTCCCGGAGGTAACGCGAGGCGCTGCGCATGTCGGGCACCGGCGATCCGGTCCCCAGCGGCAGCACGCACACCTGCCAGACCACGCGGCTGCGCGCGGTGGTGTCCGGGCCGTCCGCGCCGAGGGCCACTTCCCGGATCCAGGGCGCCTCCCACGCCGTGACGAGACGCTCCCACACCCGCAGGTACACCAGGAACGGCTCGGACGGCAGCCGGTCGCTCTCGCGGTCCGGGTCGAGCCAGCCGTCGGGCTGGTCCCAGTAGTCGGTTCCGTCGCACTCGCACAGGACGCCGTTGACGTACATGCGGCCCGGGGCCACGGTGAAGGTGTCGCCGTCGTAGTCGTCGACGCCGAAGCCGCCGAGGCCGTCGTCCGACGGCGGGTACGCGGCGGGCCCCATGAGGTCGGCGGCCAGCGTGCGGACGTAGTGCAGCAGGATCGCCGTCTGCTCGTTGATCTCGGCATCGAGCTGGACCCGGCCCTGCTGGGACAGCACGGCGGAGAACCGCCGAGCGGGATCGAAGGTGACGCGGGAGAAGTCGCCGTGCATGGATGGGCTTCCTGCCTTGCCGAGGGCGGACGGTGACGGGGTGGCGGTTCACGTGACGAAGAAGAGCCCCGGGTCGCATCCGGCCGGTGTGTACTCGGCCAGCCGGGTGCGGAGATTGTCCTCCCGCTGCGGCTGGAACAGATGGTGCAGCGCGCCGGGTTCCGAGCCGTTGTCGCCCCCGCGGCGGATCACCTCGGCGCAGTCGTCGGCCAGGCGGACGTAGTCGGGCGCGCCGTACCGCAGGGCGGCGAAGCGCAGTTCCGCCGCCCGGGCGCCGGAGTGGTCGGGCTCGCAGTGGAAGCGGGGCGGCGTCCGGCTGCCCCTCGGCAGCCAGCAGAACCGTACGGAGCCCTGATCGAGGCGGCCGACGAGCACCTCGCCCGCCAGCAGGCAGTTCTCCAGCAGCTCCACGGCGTGCGGGCGCAGCGCGCCGACGACGGTGGTGCACCGCGCCCTGAGGACGACGCCGGCCTCACCCCCGTCCGGGTCGCCGAGCGCCGACGCCTCGCTCCCGGTCGCGTCGATCACGCTGTCGTACACCTCGAGCCGGTTGGGTGCGCGCCCGTCGCGTGCGGCCACCGTGACGGCGCCGAGGACGCTGTGCCGGATCTCGGTGCGCACCGGGCTGTCGGCGATGTCCAGACTCGGCGCACCGGGCGCCAGAGGCGTGCCCCGGACCTCGAGTTCCCAGCCCGGCACGAACGTGCAGTGCCGCACGACCAGCTCGCCCACGCCGCCGCGCACCCGCACCCCGCCACCGGTCACCAGCAGCCCGTCGAGGACGAGCCGCGCCGTCGCCCGGGAGCCGTCCGGGCTCCCCGATCCGGTGATCGCCAGGACCCGCCGGCGGTTCTCGTCGCGTCGGCCGGACAGCCGGACCACGGGACGGACCCCGTCCGCGGCGCGGACGGTGAGCCGGTCTCCGGGGTCGAGGCGGATGTCGGTCAGGTCCTCGTACACCTCGTTGGCGGTGATCTCCACGACCGCCTCCGCCTTGTGCTCGTGCGACCGCTTCTCCGCGCGCCAACGGCCGATCGCCTCGGCGATGCTCCGGTGGTCCTCGCCGGGCCCGACCCGGTAGCGCTCCGCCGGGCCGTCCGGCGCCGGTTCGGGCCGGGGGTACTCGCCGCCGCCGAAGTCGCCGGAGAACGCGTGATGGTACGTCACCCGGACGCCGTGCGCCGGAGCCGTGCCCGGCGGCAGCATCAGACGGCCCAGTTCCGGGTCGACCGCGACCTCGCCGGCGCCGACCCGAAACCGCCAGTCGGACAGGTCCGCCACGACGATCCGCTCCAGGCGCACCACGTCGGCGTCCGGGTCGGGTCCGGTCCACACGCACAGGCTCCTGCGCGGCCCGTAGTAGTCGTAGAGCCGGTCCGCCAGCGCCCGTCGCCCGATGGGCTCCGGGACGTTCGACTCGTCCGCGATGTGGAAGCTCGAGGGCTCGGGCACCGGGGCCGTGAACAACGGGGTGTCCACGGCGAGCACGTTGAAGGTGTAGCAGGCACGGTCGCGGTCCAGGCAGTGGGCGGGGGCACGGGTCACCGCGTGGGCGCGCAGCCGCCACAGATGAAGGCCGACGGACCGGATGCCGTACCGGCCGACCCGGCGGACCGAACCGGCGCGGGGCACTTCCACCGTGCGGGCCAGCGAGTCGAAGGGGCCGCCCAGCCGGGCCAGCGCCCCGGCGTCCCGCACGTTCACCAGCGTGCCGCGGGTCCTTCTGCGCCGCGCGTCCGAGCCGTCCGCGCTGTAACGCCGCACCGGCTGGGTGACGCAGAGCAGCCGGCGGTACTCCACGACCCGGGCCGGCCAGCCCGCCACCGCCGACGCGAGGTCCTCCAGCAGCGCCAGCGTGCCCTTGCGCCGCCGGTTGACGACGGTGTCGGCGACGTCCCTGCGGGGCACCGCGGCGGCCGGCAGCCCGGCCGCGCGCGTGACGTCGTCGGACAGGGCGGCGGCGATCCGGGGCAGGATCTCGTAGCCGACGAGGTCGCCGATGTAGGGCGTCACCCAGTCGTCGCAGGTCTCGATGAACCAGTTGTCGTAGAGCCGCTCGATGTCCGCCTCGACGACCGCGGCCTGTTCGGCGACGACCGTCAGCAGCGCGTACAGCGGGCCGCCCTGCTCGGCGTCGCGTCTGCGGTGCACGGCGGGCAGCAGCGCGTACAGCTCGTCCGGGGTCATGGGATCCTCCGCAGGATCAGGGTTCCGGGCACCGCCGGGTCGAGCAGGACCAGTTGGGCGGGGCGCAGGGCGAGACGCGGGACGGCCGGCGGGCCGACCCCGGCGGGGTCCGCGACGGGCGGCCGGTGCAGCACGACCGTGGGCGCGTGCGCGACGTCGTCCGGGCGGTCCGGATCGGACGATCCGCCGTCCGCGCCGCCGCCGTGCGGGACCGGACCGCGCACCGGGCGCAGACCGGCCGGCAGGGCCGGCACCATGGCGGCGACCGTGAGGTGCTCGGCGAACCGCGCCACGTCGGCCGCGCCGGAGCCTTCCGCGACGCCCCCGAAGGCGTCCAGGTCCACGAAGTCCACGCCCGGCACCGCCTGCGCGGCGGCGACGACCGCGCTTTGGTACACGGGATGGCCCAGGTACGCCCCGGCGAAGCCCAGACGGGCGACCAGCGCCTCACGCACCCGCTGTTCGACCTTCTCGGGGAGATGACCGTCCGCCGTGCGGACGCCCAGCGCCACCACCAGCCGCACTCGTTCGCAGGGCTCGACCCGCACCGGCAGCGCCGGGTCGCCGTACCGGCGCAGCGCCGAGCACAGCGCGGCCGGCAGCGGTGCGGAGGCGTCCATCGGGGCGTCGTCGGCGGCGACCACCGTGACGTGCAGGAGCGGCCGGCCGTCCTCCAGGCAGCGGCGGGCCACGGCCTGGCCGACGCCCGCGAAGGCGCGGGCGAAGGACTGGTAGTCGCGCACCGACACCAGCCGGTCGAAGGCCGCCAGCCGCAGGGGGATCGTCCGGCGCATCCGCGTCGGGCCGTCGGCCTCCGCCCCGGCGGTCGCGGGCAGTGGATTGGTGACCCCGGCGACCCCGAACGGCCTGCTCGCCATCTGGTTGATGCGCCCCGCCGCGACATTGCCCGCGCCGGCACCGCCGACGCGGTAGCGGGCGGTGACGTTCTCCGTGCCGGTGGGCGGACGGGCGCCGTGCAGGCCGTCGCCGAACTCCACCGCCGCCCGGCCGTCGACGCCCGTGCGCAACCGGAACACCTGAGCGGTGGGCCCCTCCTCGCCCAGGTCCGCGGTCCGTCGCCACGCCACCCCGTCGACGCGGACGGTGAGCGACTCCTCACCGCCCTCGGCGCTCGCCGACGGCAGCCAGACGAGCGGGTTCCTGCGCAGCGACAGCACCTGACCCGCCCGTCCGGCGTCGCCGCTGCCGAGGACCTCCTCGACGGTCTCGCCCGCGGTCGCCCGGACGACGTTGCCGTGCACGGTGACCGAGTCCCGCCGGTAGCGGTGCGCGAGGGGGGCCGTGAACAGCAGCGTGGTGCGCACCCGGTCGTCGAACGCGGCGCCGTCGAAGGCGTGACGCACCCCGGCCAGGACCGCGAGCTCCGCGCCCGGCACGCCCGCGCCCGCCTCGGGCACGACGTCGGTCCGCTCCCCGCAGACGACGACCGACCTGCCCGGGGCGAGTCCTTCGAACGTGCCGTCCAACTCGACGGCCGCGCCCGTCACATCCGCCGGATCGGGCGACGCCGTGAGCGCCAGCGGCTCGCCCGCGGCCCACACGGTGGTGGCCCGCCGCACGGCGACGTCCTCGCAGTCCTCGGTCCACGGTTCGTCGAGGACCAGCCGGGTCACCCGCACGGCGTCCACGTCGTTGGCGACGGACAGCCGGGCGACCTCGGCGACCCGGACGACACGGGTGCGCGGCCGCCCGGCCGTCCGCACGGCGATCCAGCTGCCCGGCTGGATCTCCTCGTGCACCGCGTCGAGGAGCAGCACGTCGCCCGGGAGCGCGGCGCCGCCCTCCGCCCGGGGCGGCTGCGCGCCGCGCAGCAGCCGCCGGACGCGTGCGTCGTCCGGGATCGATGCGCCGAGCGGCGCCGCGACGACCCGGAAGCGGTACACGCCGGGCGCGGCGACCGGGGGAGCCACCACCGACATCGCCGTGTAGAGGGAGTCCGCCAGACCGGTCCGGTTCGCCGCCAGCAGGCGGGGCAGCGCGTCGGAGCCCGCGCCCAGCGTCTCGGCCAACGGGGCCTGGGTGCGGCGCGGCGGCTCGCCCGGGCCGAGCGCGTCCAGCAGCGGGTCGAGGGCGTGCAGCACGCGACCGGCGGGATCGGCGAGGTCGCGCAGCAGCGCCTGCCCGGCCGTCGGCGCCGGCCGCTCGGGCGGTTCCGTCAGGCGCCGTACCGCGTCTCGTACGGTCGCCAGCCGCACGGCGGCACGCTCGGTCAGCGCGTCGACGTCCAGATCGTCGCGGAGCCCGGAGAGCCGCTCGCGCAGCCGCCGCAGCCTGCGGTCGAGGCGGGCCGCGAAGGTGTCCGGGTCGCGCAGCTCACCGGCGCGTTCGCGGACCTCCCGCAGCAGGGCCAGCAGCTCCTCGAACGGCCCTTCGGACGACGTCCGGCGTGCGGCATGCTCCAGGTCCTCCCGCAGCGCGTCCACCGCGTTGTCCAGCTGCCGCGGAGCGTCCGGCACCCGCAGCCGCACCGTGGTCCGCCCGCGCGCGGGATCGGGTTCGGCGTCCTCCACCACGCGGGTGAGGTTCAGCCGGGCGTCGGGATAGACGAACAGCAGCCGGTCGCCGGCGCGCAGCGCGGCCTGAACGCCCTCGAAGTCCAGGGACCGCACCCGGGTCGCGACGTCGGCCGTGAGGGCGGCCGGCCGGGTGGCGCGCACCGGCAGCCGGTTCCATTCCGCGCGGGTCACGAGGTCCTCGGCGGTCTCGAAGACCACGGGCAGTTCGCCCGGCTCGGGCTCGCTCTTGGCCTGGGTGCCGGCCGGCACGACCGAGGACGCGCCCGGGTCCAGGGTGAAGGCGAGATGGGCGGAGGCCGCGAGCGCCGGGCGCGGCCGGTGCCCGACCAGCCGCCCGAGCCGGACCAGGGACTCGTGCTCCGTGGCGGTGGCCAGGAACCCCTCGTTCGCGATGCGCTCCTGATAGAAGGTCAGCACGTCGCAGACCACCGCCCAGGCGTCGAGCAGGGCGATCGACGGGTCGTCCGGCTCCCGGGTGGTGAGTGGGCCGAGCGCCGCGCGGCCGCCGGCGTCGGGCAGCCGGGCCAGCATCGCGTCGAGGAACTGCCGGTGGACTCCCACCCGGTAGGCCAGCTCGGGCAGCCCGGGCCGGTTCCACACCGGCGCGGGCCCGGACCGGTCCGCGGAGCAGTCGGTCATCGTCCACCTCGCAGACGCAGGGTGAGCCACCCGTTCTCCTGCCGGGTGACGTCGCCGTCGAGCCGCGGCACCTCCAGCGGGCCCATCCGCAGCTCCCCCGAGGGCGGCGCGTCCTGCCCCGGGGCCTCTGCGCCGAGTCCGTCGATCCTGCGCAGTCGCATGACCTCGGCGTGCCGTACACCGGGCACCTGGAGGCACAGCGCCACCAGGGCGCTCGCCCGCACCGGGGTGCCGAAGGTGAGCTCGGCGGGGTCGAAGAACCCGGGCTCGCCGTCGGGGCGGCGGCCCGGCAGGAAGCGCCGCATCAGCGCCTCCCGCACGTCGGCGGTGACGTGGTGCGGGTCGACCAGCACGTTCAGCGCCACGTCCAGCGGCACCTGCAGCGCCGGCCGGACGACGACGTCGTGGCCGATCCGCCGGTACCGGCGCAGCGTTGCCCGTACCTCCTCCAGCAGCGCCGGCGACGGCACGGCCGCGCCGGCCGGGTCGAGCGCCACGTCGGCCTCGTACCAGCTGCCGTTCCAGCGCAGGGAGGCGGCGGCGCGCTGCACGCCGGGACGGCCGGTGGCGACAGCGGCGTAGTCCTCGGCGGTGACGGCGCGCAGCAGCGTGCGGAACGGGGCGCGCGGTGCGGCCAGCCGGACCTCCGCCGTCGGCTCCGGGTCGACGCCGCCCGTCGCCGGCACGGGGTTGCGCACCCGGGTGACCAGGCCGTCCAGGCGCATCGTCCGGTGGGCGATCCGGTTGACGGCCTCGCTGCCCGCGTTGCCCGCCCTGCCGTTGCCCACCCGGTAGTCCGCGTACAGCACGGCTCCCGGCTGCGGGGCCCGGCCGCACCGGCCGTCGCCGAAGCGCAGGGCGAGCCTGCCCTCGTCGTCGGCCTCGGCCACCACGTGCCGGTCGCGGGGCCCGCTGTCCAGGAGGTCGCGGCGGGGGGTCCAGCAGGGTCCGCCGGGCAGCGTCTCCGCGAGCTTCAGGGCGGGCAGCGCCTCACGGGGGTCGGGGCGCAGCGCCGCGCTCGCGGGTCCGTGCAGGGCCGGGTCGGCGGGGTCCAGGCGGTCCGCGGCGCGGCGGCCCCACGCCTGGGCGATCTCCCAGCTCGCGTCCTCCCGGTCCAGCACATAGCCGGCCCGCGCGCGGCGGGCGAGCGCCTCGAGGCGGCGCAGCCGGGGTTCGAAGAAGTCGTCGAAGACGCAGAGGAACCGCGCCACGGCGCCGTGCCGTTCGGCGTCGTCGGCGAGCCCGGCGATGTCGTCGGTGAAGGAGGGCCCGAAGAGGGCAGCCAGCAGCTCCCGGCTCTCCGGCCGGAGCCCGGCCGCCCCGTGATGCAGATCGCGCAGGCCGTCGCGGGCCTCGGCGGCGAGGCTCAGCAGCCGGTCCGCCTGCGCGGCGGCCACGTCGGCGGGCCGCGGATGCGGCGGCGACCAGGTGACGGGCCCCCGGCTCAGCGACACCCGCCGCCCGGGCCGGCCGGCCGTCGCCCCGCCCGGCCCCGCCTCGGGCGTCTGCACGAGTTCACCGGACCGGGTGCCCGCCTCCTCGGGCCACCAGGTGATCGGCAGGCCGTGTTCGACGAGGAGGGCGTTGCCACGGGCCAGGACGCTCGCACTCGGCTGCCCGTCGGGCCCCTGCGGATTGCGCACGCACAGCGGGAAGGCCAGGGCGTCCTCGTCGGCCCACGCGATCTTCACGACGGTCGTGCCGGATGCCGCGTCGACGTCACGCGTGGCGCGGGTGAGCCGGACGGCCTGCCGGTGCGAGGGATGCGGCGGGTCCTCGCCCGGACCGTGGGTCTCCTCGAGGACGAGCAGGTCGCCGACCCGCAGATCCAGCGCCCGATGTGTCCCGTCGCCGTCGAGGAGGGCGGCCCGGGTGGCCCCGGCGGGCAGCTCGAACACCTCCTGCCCCCAGGCCCACAGCCGGATCCCGTTGTGGGCGGGGGTCAGCCGCATGGTGCGGTGCTCCAGGGGGTGATAGACGGGACCGGTGGCCGAGGCGAGTGCTTCGGGCGGGATCACCGGCCCGCCCGGCGGCGGGGCGGGCGCGTCGTCGGGCTGGGCCGTGAACGCGAGCCCCCCGGTGTCCACGCTCGCCTCCGCGGCCGTCTCCATGCAGACGACGGTGCGGGCGGCGCAGCCGTCGTGCATGGGATACCCCACCAGCCGGGCGTGACGTCGCACGGAGGTGCGCAGCCGTGCGGTGTCCAGGTAGGCCTCGGTGGCCACGGCGTCCTGCTGGTAGCTGAGCCGGTCCCCCACGTGCGCCAGGAGTTCCACCAGGGTGACCCACGGATCGGGGGCGTGGCGGTCGCTCCAGCGCGGCAGGGTGAGCGAGAGCCGCTCCAGGAGCAGACGGCGGAAACTGGCGTAGTCCTTGGCGAGGTAGTCGATCGCGGGCGCCGGCGGGAGGGACGGCCCGCCGGGGTCGCCGGCCAGCGGTGCACGGCCCGGTGAGCGCTCCGCCGCGCGGTCCGGCGTTCGGCGGACGCCTGGGTGGAAGGTGAAGTCCGCGTGGTCGTGACCGCCGTGGAAGCCCCGCCCCAGCAGCCGCAGCCGGTACGTGGAGTCGTCGCCCGGCCGGTCCAGCGTCAGCCGCAGCCGGATTCCCGCGCCGTCGTCCTCGGGGCCGGCGACCGGAGCGACCCGCAGGACGCGGACGCCGACGACCCGCCGGCCGCCCTCGACGACGAACCGGGTGCGGTCCATGCCCGACGGGAGCACTCCGAAGAACGTGACGGTGAGCGTGCGCCGGTCGCCGTGCGTGCGCACCTCGTGGATGCCGGCCGGTCCGTCCGCGCCGCGCGCCCCGGGCGAGTGGTTCACCACGCTCACGACGGGTTCCCCCCGCCGGTGATCGTGACGGCGTGCCGTTCGCCGGTCGCCGTCAGCGTGTAGGAGACGGCCACCCGCAGGGTGGCTTCCTCGGACGTCGCCGTGACGGAGTCCACCCGCAGGAGGTCGCCCAGCCAGCGCTGCAGCGCCGCCTGGGCGGTCATCTCCAGGGTCGCGGCGAGTTCGGGGCTGTTCGCCGTGAAGACCATGTCGAGCAGGCCGCAGCCGAAGTCGGGCCGGTTCACCCGTTCCCCGGGGCTGGTGAACAGCACCAGCTCGACCATGTCGCGGACGTGGTCGGCGTGCCCGGCCCGCGCCGTGCGGCCGCAGGCGTCCGTCCGATAGGGGAAGCCGACGTCCATCGCGCTCACATCCCCTGCACCCGGAACTGCATGGTCAGCACCATCGGCGGATTCGGCGGCGGAGTGCCCACGCCGATCGCCGGGGCCACGCCGGACGGCGTCGGCTGCAGCAGCGCGGGCAGGCCGTTCACCAGAACCCTCGTCGAGGTCTGCAGCCAGGTCACGCCCGTGCACGGCGGCGCCCCCATGGAGGCGGCGGGGAAGCTGCAGCCCGCCACGAGGAGGACGTCCGCGCCGGTGAGGACCGGCTGCGCCCCCACCAGGACGCGCTGCTGGACCGGCGCGGCGGCGGTCACGAGGCCGGGCGGGTGGGCGCACATCATCAGGGCGCCGTAGTGCAACAGCAGTCCGGGCATGGTCTGGCTCTCCTCACAGCACCGTCAGCGCGCCGTTGTTGACGGTGACCTGGGGTCCGACGAGTTGCAGGGTGGCCAGTCCGGGGCCGCAGGAGATCTCGATCGACGTCTCGTTGATCTTGATGAAAGGACCGTTCTCGCCGTGCAGCTGCAGCTTGATCCCGCCGGCGGGCCCCGGCATGTCGCTGATGACGAGCGCGTTGCCGGTCGGCGTGGCCAGCACGATCTGCGGGACGCCCGGAGGGGCGGACTTCGCGGCCGACGGCACGTCCCCCGAGCCGCCGCGCCGGAACCCGGCGCACACCGCCCGTCCGGGGTCCCCGTCCTGGAACCGCACCCACACGCAGGCCTCCGGCGGCGGCACCACGTACATGCCGCAGTCCGAGCCGGCCAGCGGGGTGAGCGGCGCGGCCCACACGGGGGCGTCGTCGCCCAGCACCTCGGGGACCCGCACGAGGAGCCTGCCCACGCCGGTCGGGTCGACGGCCGAGACCACGACCCCCTCGTACATCCCGTGCCACTGATTCACCTGTGCCGTCGTCAAGGGGTCACCGCCTGGGTGTCGGCGCCGAGTCCGTCGCGGACCAGCGTGAAGTGCTGCCGGTAGGTGTCCCGGGAGAGGTCGTGGGTCACGGAGGCCACGAAGTAGCGCCCGTCGTACGCCCGGCCCGCCCCGCGCACCCCCACCAGCCCGTGGGCGTCGAGGACATGGCCGTACCGCAGCACGTCGACGGTCCCGCGGGCGGTGACGGCGTCGGCGGCGAGTTCGCGGCCGAGCCCGGCCAGCAGGGTCCGGGTCAGGGACCGGCCGGTCTGCCCGGTGAGCGCGCCGGTGCGCAGAGCCGGCGCCGGGTGGGCCGCCAGGCTCCTGCGCAGCACGCCCGGCTCGGGTGCGGTGACCTCGGAGGCGGTCGTCGAGGGCGGCTCGTACCGCTCGACGCCGTAGCCGGCGGTCGCCAGCCCGTCGAAGGAGAAGGTCAGCTCCTCGACGTTGTCGGCGGCACCGCACCCGCAGGTGAGGGCCGGCTGCAGGGCGCCGTCGCGGTTCTGCGGCCCCCAGTACGCCGTGCTCGCGCCCGGCGCGGGCCCGGGTGCC
Source organism: Streptomyces sp. NPDC020597 (assembly GCF_044335095.1). Classification (NCBI taxonomy): domain Bacteria; kingdom Bacillati; phylum Actinomycetota; class Actinomycetes; order Kitasatosporales; family Streptomycetaceae; genus Streptomyces; species Streptomyces sp. NPDC020597. The sequence goes on from NZ_JBIRUL010000007.1 coordinate 141,761, forward strand.
AGGTGGAAGACGTGCCCGACCTCCGCGGCCGTCGCCCGCAGATACGCCAGGTCGGTCGCCGACTGCACCGGAATGTCGACGACCGGGTTCGGCTGGTCGGTGAGGACCGGCGCCACCGTCCGCGGGCTGATGCCGTACTGCGCGTACCCGGCGCAGACCGCGGCCGCCCGCAGCTGCGGCGGCAGCCCCGGGTACGCACGCCGGACGTGGACGAGGTCCATGAGCACCGTCAGGTCCTCGCCCATGACGAACAGGGAGGCCGACCCGGGAGCCCGGCCCACGTGCATCTCCTGATGCGTCACCACACCGTCCATCAGCACATGGCACCGGCCGGACAGGACCACGGCCACCACCACCCGCCGCTTCGGGTGCAGCGACCCGCCCGGCAGGACCGCAGCGCCCAGCGGCGACCGGGGGCTGACGGCGAACGTCAGCTGAAAGCCGCTGGTCCGGCCGCTCGCGGAGTTGATCCGCACCCCTTGCAGGGCGTCCACCAGCTCCGCCGGGGCCGGGGCCGGCACGGTGTCCCCGACGAGCAGGAGGAGCTGCAGGCCGTGCGTCATCGCGGCCCCGCATCGTGACCGGCCGCCGTGGACGCCTCGGCCGGCAGGGCGATCCGCAGCCGGCGGCCGGGTACGGCCGTCAACTCGTCCGGGCGCACGGCGCGGTTGGCGTCGGCGATCCTCCACGACTGCTCGGGGTCGCCGAAATGCCGGTGCGCGACCAGGTCCAGTCGGTCGCCGGCCGCCACCACGTGCTCGCCGACGACCGTCAGCTCCTCGGGCCGGGGCAGGAAACGTCGTCGCAGGTGCCGAACGGTCCTTCCGTCCGCGAGCGTGCGGGTCGTGGTCGGGATCGCGTGATACCTGCTGCTCGGCTCGAACATCACTGGCCTCCTCCGGCCGCCGCCCGGTGCCCCCTTGCTGTCGTCCCCGCCGTTCGCCGCACGGCTCCTCACCCCGCATAGCCGACCGAGCCGGGGCCGTATCCGACGAGCGCCGCGAACCGCTCCCTGCCCTGCTGGTACTGCAGGTACAGTCCGCCGGCCCGGTGGCTGAACCCGACGTCGTCGACGGTGAGGACGCGCACCGTCAGAGTGACCCGCGCCCTGATCGGGTTCAGCTCGCCGTCGTACGCCTCCTCGCTCACGTCGAGATCCAGCATCCGCACCGGCAGGACCCGGTGCGCCCCGAGCACCAGCACCGACAGCGGCGCCTGGATCGAAGCGATCTCGAGGATGCCCTGGGCGGCCAGGTCGTTCTGCCGGGTCAACTGCGCGCCGGTCGGCGCGACCGCCGTCTCCAGCGCGGACAGCATGCCGAGCAGGCCGGACGTGGCGGGCGGCGCCGGGCCGCCGACCGGGGCCGGCCGGTCCGTGGCGTCGAACTCCGCGTCGATGCGGAAGGTCTCTCGGGGCGGGCCCTGCAGGCGCAGCGCCTCCAGCCGGTCCCCGGCGTCGGCACCGATGCCCCGCGGCTGGAGCGTGCGGGTGACGCCGTCGGGGTTGTACTGGAACGGCACGACCCGCAGCACCCGGCCCTGTTCGGGGTCGAGGAAGACGAAGCCGCCCCGCCGCGGCGCCGGCCCGGTCATGAGGCGCCCGCCTGCGGCCCAGGCCGGTCCGGCCCCGCCTGCTCCCCGGCCGCCATGGCCCGGTGGACCGCCCGGGCGACGGCCCGGGCGAGGAGCGCGAGGTGGGCGTCGGCGACCCCTGACGGCCGGGGCGCGCCGCCGCGCCGCGGACCGCTGCCGTGCTCCCGACCGCCGTCGGGGGAGCGGCTGAGCATCGCGGAGAGCTCCGCCTCGACCGCGGCGCACAGCGCGGCTCGTGACACCTCGTGGGGCGAGTCCAGCACCAGCCGGCGGATGCGCACGTCCACCCGGGTCGTCGTCATGTGATCACCACCGCCGCGTCGGCGTCGAACCGCTCGGCCTGCGCGTCGGCGAGCGGACTGTCCACGCCGTCGACGCGCAGCCGCAGCGGGTACCGTCCCGGCAGCCCGCCGGGCAGGCGGAACCGCAGCTTGCGCGTGACCCGCGTGAACGGCTCGGCGGGCACCGGCAGGTCCGCCACGAGGAGCTCCGCCCGCTGACCGGGGTGGACGGCGGGAGCGCACTCCACCGACAGGACCGTCGTCCCTTTCGCGGCCCGCGCGACGGTCAGCGGCAGGGCGCCGGTGAGCCGGGGAGCGATGCGCAGGCCCACGGGGGCGCTGGTCCGGGCGCCGCCGTCGGGCGAGGAGAGCACGACCACCGCGGACCAGCGGCCCGCGGCGAGCTCCTCGTCCAGGGTGACGCGGACGGCGGCGCTCCCCTCGGACCGGGCCGGCAGCACCACCGGCCCGCCGAGCAGCGGATGCGTCAGCCGGACCGTCGCCTCACCCGGGTCGAGGCCGCTTCCGCTCAGCACGACGTCGGCGCCGGGCGCGGCGACGGCGGGCCGCACGGAGCGCAGGACCGGCCACGGGTCCGCGGGGGTCGGCGCGGCTTGCGGGCCCAGGCCGGCGGACCCGCGGCGCAGCACCGGCAGCGGGGTCCGGCCCGGCGCCGAACTGTCGAGGAGCACGACCCGGGCGTCGTACGCCACGGACAGCCGGTAGCCGTGGCCGAGCGCCGTCCACAACCGCCACATCTCGTCGGCCGGCATCACCGCCGGAGTGAGCCGCACCGGCTCGGGCTGCCGGTGCAGATCGCTGAAGTCCGCGGCCGCCCGGAGGGCGTCGGCGCGCAGCACGGGCTGGTCGTGCAGCGCGGACATGGCGGCGCCGAGGAGCCGCTCGGGCAGGGTGGAGTCGGTGTCCCGGGGCGCGTATCCGGTGAACAGGTAGTGCAGGACGAGGGGAAGCGCCGGGGGCCGGGTCTCACCGGGGCGCGTCCCCGGCGGGTCGGTGTTCCGCCAGGCGGCGTCGACGCTGGTGCGGTAGAGGAACACGTTGAGGGTCGGCGCCCGCCGGCCGGCCTCGTCGCCGGTGCCGTCGGTGTCGTCGGCGAGTTCCGGCGCGGCGGGGTGACGCGCCGTCACCATCGCGTCGGGCGCCGCACGACGGACCGCCGTCTGCAGGGCGGCCCGCAGCGTCTCCGTCACCGCGGCGACGGCCAGCGCGTCGCTCATGACCGCCTCCCGAGGTACTCCTCGAGGCTCGTCCGCGACTGCCGCCGCGCGGCGGGCGCGTCGCCGACGGGCCGCGCGGCCGCGGAGCGGACCACCAGGCGGTCGATGGCGACCCGCACGACGACCTCGTCTGCGGGCTTCGGCAGGTCGGACGGCTTCGCGGGCCCCGGGGCGGCGCGGACGGCGGAGGAGGTGAGCCGCGCGGTCGCGGCTGACGCCGGCGGCGGTGCTGCCGACGGTGCAGGCGGCGCCGCGGGACGCGGATGCGTCCCGGAGGCCGCCGTGCGGGGGCGCGCGTCGGCCGGCGGCACAGTGGGCGACGGGGGCGTCCGGACCGGGGAGGAGGCCCCGAGCAGTGAAGGGGCTTCGAGTGGTGAGGGAGCTCCGACGAGTGGTGAGGGGGGCGGTGCGGCGGCGGTGTGGTGGTGCGTGGGCGGGGCGGACGGTTCGGAAGTCCCGGACGCGGTCGAGGGCGGAGGCGAGGACAGGGGCGGGGAAGCGGGGGCCCGGCCGGCGAGGGGCGTGCTCGGCGCCTCGGGGGCCTCGGCCGACGGCGTTTCGGTGCGTGCCGGCGGGCTTGAAGGCAGGGGGTGCGGTCGGGCGCAGGGCTCGGCTGCGGCATCGCGCTCGACGAGGCGCGCCGCCGCGGGGTGCGGAGATGGGGCATCGGACGCACGAGGCGGTGAACCCGGTGTGCGGGAGGGCGGGTTCTGGCCGCGGCGAGGCGACTCTGACGCCTTGGACGGCGCTGACGGCGCTGACGGGGCGGACGGGGCGGACGGGGCGGACGGTGTCGACGGCGGGCCCCCGGCCGGTGGTCGCGGCCGGGTGTCCGGGCGGCTCCCCGAGGGGGCGTCCGTAGCCCTTGAACCCGGTGACCGCGTGTTCGGGGTGGCGGAGGCGTCGAGAGCGGCAGCGTTGGCGGTGGGAGGGCTCGGCTCGTGCTGTGGGGCGCGCTCGGGCGGCGGCGGCAAGGGCGCCCCGGGTTGTGGGCCGTTCACCGGCCGGAGCGTCCGCGGTGCGGTGGGGCGGGTCTCTTCGGCACCGTCCGGCCGGGGGAGCGGGCCGGGCCTGCGCCGTCCGGTGCGCTCAGGGGTGTGGGACGAAGTGCGGCCCCCGTGCGGGGTGCTGGTGTTCGCCGCCGCGGTCGGGGACGGCGCGGCGAGGGGCGTCGGGGGTGCGGGGGAGGGCGTGTACGGTGGCGCGTCCCCAGCGGCGTCCCTGGTGCCTCCGGTGGATTCCCCGGCATCGGCGGGTGTCCCAGCCGGCGTCGGAGCGCCCGTCGGGGCGGGAGCGGGAGCGGGAGAGGGCTCGGCCGGTGCGTCCGGGCGATGCGGGGCGAGGCCCCGGGATGCGGCATGCGCCGATGGAACCGCCGTCGGCAAGGCGTCGTTGAGCGGCACGGGGCCGGCCGCCGCACGTGGCGCCGCCGGTTCCGGGGGGCGCGCGGGGAGCGTCGTCGACTTCTCGGCCGCTGCCCGTGTCGCCGCGCCGGAGTCTGCGGGGGCCGCCGGCGCGGGGGCGTGCGGCGCCGGCGCGTTCCGCGGCGGTGCGCTCGCTCCATGGGCGTCCGGGCCGGGGTGCGCGGTCGGCGCGGTGCGCCGCCCGTCCGCGTCGAGCCGGGACCAAGCCAACCGCTCGGTGTACGACGGGAGTTCCGCTGCGGAGTCCTGGATGTGCGCGACGAGGCGGTCACCGGCCGAGGGCGGGCCGCCGGTCGTCGTCGGAGACGTGGGGGACGCCTGCGCGAGCGACGGCGGGGGCAGGGCCGGCGTGCCGGGAGCAGCGGACGCACCGGGCGGCTCACGGTCGCCCGACGACCCGGGCGCACCGATCAGTTCAGCCGCCTGGGGCGTTCCAGCCGCAGCCGAGAGCCCAGCAGGGGAGGGCTCAACAGCGGGGAAGGACTCAACAGCGGGAAAGGACTCAACAGCGGGAAAGGACTCAGCCGCAACCGGCGGATCCGGCGGCTCCGGCGCATCGAACGCGACCGACGTGCCGGAGGCGCCGGACGGAGCACGCGCGACGGAGACGCCCACCCCCTGCCCGCGCCCTTGCATCACCGTCCGCCCGACCTCCTGGCTCCCGCGGGGCAGTCGCGGCGCCCCCGGGTCGAACACGTTCGGAGTCAGGGGCCTGAGCAGCGGTCCCGGCGCGCCCAGGACCCGGTCCACGAAGTCGTTCATCCGGCGCTCGCCTCCAGATAGAACCGCCTCCGCTGCGGACTGATCGCCAGCACGTCGGCCTCCGACCAGCCGTAGGCCCGCGCCAACGTGTGTACCTCGTGCATCAGCCGGTGTGCGTAGCCGCATACTTCGGCCCACAGATGATCGGCGAGGTCCAGCGCCGCCTCCCATCGGTGGGCGCACTGCGGGCAGGTCAGCGCGAGCACCGTGTCGGCTCCCGGGTCGAGCTGCGCCAGCCGTCCGGCGACCTGTTCGAGGATCTCGTCGGGCATGTCGTCCACGGGCGGCGGACTGACGTCCACGACGCACCGGCGCAGCAGCGTGCGGCGCGCCAGGGGCGCGGCGGGGTCGACCGCGTGGACGTCCCCGCCGGTGAGGGCGCGGAAGGTGACCGTCATTCCGCCCGTCGTCAGGGTCGCCGTCACCGGGGTAGGGCCCTCGGCCCCGTGCTCCGCCGCGCTCTGCGACGGGGGCCGCAGTTCCGTCGCCGCCACGGTGACGTCGAGGCTGTCGCCGCATGCGGGACAGTCCGCCGTGCAGGGCAACAGGTCGCCGAACGCGGTGCGACGCAGCTCCAGCAGCAGCCGGTTGAGGGTGCTCAGAGGCAGGTCCGCGACGTCCTCACCGTCCGGGGCGGCCAGCGAGGCGAGCAGCAGGGAGCGGGCCGCTGCTGTGGTGCCCAGCCCGCCCTCCCACACCTCGAGCACGTTCGCCTCCGTCAGTCGGTGGGTCACGCGGTCACCCGGCGGTGTCGCTGAACTGCGACTCCTGCGGTGCGTTGGTGTGCTCCCGCACCCAGCCGTGGTGCTCCACCTTGATGTGCTCGAAGGCGACGGCGTTGGATCCGGCGTCGAGTTCGGGCAGACCCTGGTACTCGGAGACCCAGGCCTCGTGGACGGAGTACGACAGGACCTGCTGGCCGCCCTCGTCGAAGACGTCGATGACGAGGTCCCGCCGGAAGTCCTTCTGGGAGGTCTCCAGACCGCCCGCCGAGTTCTTCAGACTCCAGACACGGTTCGCCCATTCCTCGAAGGCGGTGTCCACCGTGCACCCCCGTTCGAGGGTGATGGCCTCGTACTCGGTGCGGCCGGGCAGCTTGCGGCTGGTGCCCGGGTCGCCCCCGTCGCGGTGACGGATGACCTCGGTCGTCCGCTTGAGTCCGCTGACCTTGCTGATTCCCGCGATGTAGGCGGTCTCCCCGCTGAACTTCACCCGGAAGCGGAAGTTCTTGAAGGGGTCCCGGCGCGTGACTTCCGGCATCCGTCGTCCTCCTAGACCTGGATCTGACCGGCGAGCTGCTGGATGTGCACGATCACGAACTCGGCGGGTTTGAGCGGGGCGAAGCCCACGTGGATGTTGACGATGCCGCGGTCGATGTCGTTCTGCGGGTTGGTGTCCTTGTCGCACTTGACCAGGTAGGCCTCCTGAGGAGTGCGGCCCTGGAAGGCGCCCGCGCGGAACAGGGAGTTCATGAACGCGCCGACGTTCAGCCGCACCGACGCCCACAGCGGTTCGTCGTTCGGCTCGAACACCACCCACTGGGTGCCCCGGAACAGGCTCTCCTCGATGAACAGCGCCAGCCGGCGCACCGGCAGGTACTTCCATTCGTCCGCGAGCCGGTCGGCCCCGCGCAGGGTGCGCGCTCCCCAGGCCACCGGACCGGCCGCCGGCAGCCGGCGCAGGCAGTTGACGCCGACCGGGTTCAGCCGGCCGATCTCCAGATCGGTGAGCGGCACTTCGAGGTCGCTGACCCCGGTCAGCGAGGCGTCGGTGCCGGCCGGCGCCTTCCAGACCCCGCGCTGCACGTCGGTCCGGGCCAGCACGCCGGCCATGACACCGCAGGGCGGGAAGGCACGCACCACCCCCGGCAGCAGCGGGTCGGGCGCGAGGACGCGGGGGTAGTACACGGCGGCGTTCTTGTCGGAGTCGTCGCCCTGGACGTCCTGCAGACGCGCGATGACGGAGGCCGGGTCGGTGGTCCAGCTCTTGGGCGGGTCGACCAGGAGGACGGCCCGCCGCTCGACGCACAGTCGCTGGGCCTGGACCCGCAGATTGGGTGCCGGGGGGTCGAGCGAACCGAGGTCCGGCAGGCACAGGATGTTGAAGATGTCCGTCTTCAGCAGCTGGTAGAGACCCGTCTTCTCCGCCGCCTTCCCGAGGTAGGCGGCCTCCGGCGGAAGAGCCGTGTCCGTCCCGGAGCCGGTGGAGGGCTGCGTCGGGGCGTAGGAGCAGGGGGTGCCGTCCGAGGATGTGGCCGTGAAGGGGTTGGTGTCCTTGCCCTCCGGGTCCGGGTCCGGGCTGGGCCGGGGCACCGTGTCGGCCGGGTCGCCGGGTGCGACGCGCACGAGCCGTGAGGACTCCAGGAGGTGCTCCAGGCTGCGTGGGCTGCCCTGTTCGACACTGACGTTGAGGTACCGCTCCTCGGCGCGGGTCTCCAGGTCATGGACCGTCAGGTTGAACAGTTTGCGCTTCGGATCGGGCGTGTCCTTGCCCTCTGAGGTGTCGTAGTCGACGCGCGCACGGAGATTCAGCGCCCACCGCCCCGGCGATGCCGCGGTGAGGACCGGAACGGCGGCGGAGGCGCTGCTCGAACGTCCCGCGGCGGTTCCCCTGGCGTTCGCGCCGCCGCCGGCGTCGTTCCCGCTCCGCCCCTTCTTCTTGTCGTCGGCGGTGGCGTCGTCGGCGGACGGGGCGGCCTCGCCGCCCTCGCCGCCCCCGGCCGCGGCGGGGGTCGAGGAGGCAGGGGACGACCGGACGGGCTCCCCCGCGGGTCGCGCGAGCGACAGGGTGACTGTCGGCTCGTCGGTGTTCACCACCCTGACGATCTCGGCCTCGCTGCCGCCGTTCAGGTAGAACTGGTAGACGGCGTAGCTCATCGGGCAGTTCACCTGCAGTCCGCCGAAGGCCGCCTCGTAGTCGGCCCAGCCGGTGATGTGCACGGGCCGGTCGGCCGGTCCGCGGGGCGCGTATCCGACGAAGGCGGCCACCGAGGTCGCCACCCCGGTGATGGTTCTGACGGCGCTCTTGACCTCGTCGATGTAGACACCCGGGTAGGTGACGTTCACCGGCATGCCGGCCCCTTTCTCCATCCTGGACGCGCCTGTCCCGGATGCCGGGCAGTGCGGGCGGGCCTGGGGGCCGCGGGCGTCGACCTGGAAGGACGCTGGTCGTGATCCGGGTTAACCGTATACGCACATATGGTGACAATGCGCTCCGGGGAGCCCCGTACTGCGTCGATCAGGTGAGTGCGGTGGGTGCGGTGGGTGCCGTGACGCGGTGGACGTGGTGAGTGCGGTGAGTGCGAGTGAGGGGGCCGGAGTCCCGGTGCGGCGCCGATGTGCGCAGACCTCTACCGGGCCCGCGCCACCAGCAGTGCCACGTCGTCGTGGTCGTCGGGATGGCGCAGGCCGTACAGCAGGAGGTCGCAGATCTCCTCGAGCGGCCGGTGCGGCTCGTCCAGGAAACCGACCAGGACCGCCAGACGGTCGTCGATCGGGTGCTGCCGCGTCTCGACGAGACCGTCCGTGTAGAGGACCAGGAGGTCGCCGGAGGCGAGCGTGGCCGTGGTGGTCTCGAAGGGGACGCCGCCGACGCCGAGCGGGGCCCCGGACGGCAGGTCGAGCAGCGTCGCCGGACGGCCGGGCCCGGCCAGCGCGGGCGGCATGTGGCCCGCGTTGGCGATCCGGCACTGCCCCGTGCGGGGGTCGTACACGGCGTAGAGGCAGGTCACGATGTAGTGCTCCAGGTCGCAGGTGATCTTGTCCAGGTGCTGGAGCACGGCGCCGGGTTCGAGGTCGAGGTCCGCGTAGGCGCAGGTCGCGGTGCGCAGCCGGCCCATGGTGGCGGCCGCGTCGATGCCGTTGCCCATGACGTCGCCGACGACCAGCGCGGTCTTGTCGTCGGCCAGCGGGATGACGTCGTACCAGTCGCCGCCGACCTCGCTGGTGGCCTGCGCCGGCTGGTAACGGGAGGCGAGGTCGAGGCCCAGGTGGTGGGGCGGGTGCTCCGGCAGCAGGCTCCGCTGCAGGGTGAGGGCGGTGTTGCGCACGCTCTCGAACCAGCGGGCGTTGTCGATGGCCACGGCCGCCCGGCCGGCCAGCTCGACAGCGAGGAGCACGTCGTCCTCGTCGAACGGGAGCGGGTTGCGGGTGCGCTTGAGGTCGAGGGCGCCGAGCACCTCTCCGTGGGCGATCAACGGCACGGCGAGATACGAGTGCACCCCGGCGCGGGCCAGCAGGGAGCCGGCCTCGGCGTCCCGGGCGATGCGCGGCAGGTCCTGGTCGCCGACGTGGCTCACGAGGACCGGCCGGCCGGTGTGCACGCAGAGGGTGACCAGCTGGTCGCCCTGGTAGGCGGCGACGTCCCCCGGCGGGTCGGCGGCCCGCAGCGCCACGGTGGGATGCGCCGCCTTGAGCGCGAGGGCGCGGAAGAGTTCGGGCCCGTCGTCCGGCCGGCGGGCGCGACGGCAGGCCAGCGCGGAGTCCAGGACGTCCACCGCGACCACGTCGGCGAGCTGCGGCACCGCCACCTCGGCCAGCTCACGGGCGGTCTGCTCCACCTCCAACGTCGTGCCGACCCGTGTCGAGGCCTCGGCGATGAGGGCGAGGCGGCGGCGGGCCCGGTCGGCCTCCGCGGCCACCCGGTGCCGTTCGGTGACGTCGACGACCGAGGCGGCCGCGCCCAGCACCCGGCCGCCCGGGTCCTCCAGCCGGTAGAACGACAGCGACCACGCGTGCTCGTGCTCGGGGTCGGTCCGCGGCCGGCCCACGTGGTACTGGTCGAGCAGCGGCGTGCCGGTGGTCAGCACCTGGCGCAGCGCGGACTCGATGGTGTCGACGTCGGGCAGCGGCAGGGTCTCCCGCAGACGCCGGCCCACGTGGGCCTCGGCCGGGATGCCGTCGATGCGCTCGAGCGCCGGGTTGACCAGGAGGTAGCGCAGGTCCGGGTCGAGCAGCGCCAGCCCGATGGGGGACTGGTTGATCAGCCGCTCGCACAGGGCCAGGTCGGTCTCGACGCGCTGCAGCAGTTCGTGGTCCGCGGCGATGCCGAGGGCGTAGACGTCTCCGAGATCGTCCTGGAGCCGCATGTTGCGGAACTCCATGAGACGGCTGCTTCCGTCCTTGTGCCGGATGGGGAAGGCGCCGGCCCAGCTCCGGCCGGTCTCCAGCACCTCCGTGAACAGCCGCACCACGGACTGCAGGTGCTCGGGGTGGATGAACAGCCGCGCCGCGTACTTGCCGAGGGCCTCCTGCGCGGTGTAGCCGAACAGCTCCTCCGCCTGAGGGGTCCAGAACACGATGCGTCCCTCGGCGTCGACGACCATCGCGGAGACGCTCAGCACGTCCAGCAGACCGGTCGGCGGCGGCGCCTCCCGGGCGTACGCGGTCCCGTCGGACCGGATGGGTTCGGCTGTCATCGCGGAGCCTCCTCCCGCACCTCCATGCTGCGCCTCATTGGGCGCGCCCGGTAGCGGGGCCCCGTCGCGCGCCCGGCGCGGGCGGTCGGCACACGGGACGCACGCCGGCCGGGGTGCACGGCCGGGTGCGTGCGGCGCAACGAGGCCGCGCGGTGCGCCGCCGCCGGGTCGAGGAGATGCGCGCCGTGCGTCGTCGTCGGGTCGCGGCGGCGCCGTGCGCATCGGGCCGACAAGCAGCACCATGGTCCTGTAGAGGACGGCACTCATGGATCCAGCGCGAGAAGTCTCCGAGGCCCCGACGCCCGCGGGACCACGCGATCTCCTCGACGCGTCCACCGACGCGGCGGCGATCGTGACCGTGGACGGCATCGTGCTCGCCTGGACGCGGGGCGCACAGGCACTGCTCGGCCATCCCGCGTTCGAGGTCGTCGGCCGGCCGGCCGCCGCGCTGGTGGCGATGCCGCGCGACCCGTCGCGGGTGGCGGCGGTCGCGGCCCGGTGCCGCACCGGAAGGGGATGGAGCGGCCAGCTCACGGCACGGCACAGCGACGGCCGTCCCGTCGACGTGGCCCTGCGCGTCTCCGCGTCCTTCCGGATCGGCCCGGACGAGTGCTTTCTGCTCTCGGCACGCGAGCAGAGCCGGCAGTGGACGGTCGGCCAGTCCGTCCTCGACGGGTTCCTCGTCCGCTCCCCGGTCGGGATGGCGGTGCTGGACCTGGAGCTGCGCTACGTGTGGCTGAACGACACGCTGGAACGCCTCGGCGGCGTGCCCCGCGAACAGCGCCTGGGACGACGGCTCAGCGAGCTGTTGCCCGGCCTCCAGGCGGACTCCATCGAAAGCCTCATGCGCAAGGTCCTGAAGACCGGCGCCCCGGTCAACGACTACGAGTACCTCGGGTGGAGCTGGGCCGATCCGCACCGCCGGCGCGCCTACTCCACGTCCTTCTTCCCGCTGGTCGGCTCCGACGACTCGGTGACCGGGGTCTGCTACATGGTGCAGGACGTCACCGAGCGGTGGACCGCCCGCCGGCTGCTGGCACTGGTCAACGAGGCGTGGGCGCGCGTCGGCACGACCCTCGACGTCATGCGCACCGCCCAGGAGCTCGCCGACTTCGCCGTCCCGCGGTTCGCGGACTTCGTCATCGTCGACCTGCTGGAGCCGGTCCTCAGCACCGAGGGACACGGCACGTGGCTCACCGACGCCGGGCCCGCCCCGGTGCGGCCGGTGATGCGCCGGGCCGGTCTGAGCTCGGTGCGCGAGGGCTGCCCGGAGGCCGTGGCCCGGGTGGGGGAGCGGGTGGACTTCCTGCCGCCGCCGCACGACGCGAAACTGCTCATCGACGGCGAGCCGATCCTGCTTCCCGTCCTGGACCCCGACGACGAACTGTGGCTGGCCGAACAGCCCGAGAGAACGGCGACGATCCGCAGGTACGGGCTGCACTCCCTGATCTCGGTGCCGATGCGGGCGCGCGACACCGCACTCGGTCTCGCCACGTTCGTCCGGTCGCTCAACCCCGTCTCGTTCGGCCCGGACGACGTCCTGCTGGCCCGGGAGCTGGTGGCCCGGGCGGCGCTGTGCGTCGACAACGCCCGCCGCTACACGCGGGAGCACACGGCGGCCGTCACCCTGCAGCGCAGTCTGCTGCCGCACGCCCTGGCCGGCGGAACGGCGCTGGAGGTGGCCTCCTGCTATCAGCCGGCGGACCCCACGGACGGCGTCGGCGGCGACTGGTTCGACGTGATCCCGCTGTCCGGGGCGCGGGTGGGGCTGGCCGTCGGCGACGTGGTGGGGCACGGCATCGCGGCGGCGGCGGCCATGGGCCGGCTGCGCACCGCCGTGCAGACCCTGGCCGACATGGAGATGCCGCCGGACGAGCTGCTGGCGCACCTCGACGACCTCGTGCTCCGGCTGAGCACGGAGCGCGCCGACGACCCCGCGGCCCAGCAGAGCGCCACCGCCTTCCTCGGCGCGACCTGTCTGTACGCCGTCTACGACCCGGCCACCCGGCGGTTCACGATGGCCCGGGCCGGGCATCCGCCGCCCGTCGTCGTCACGCCGGAGGGCGGGGTGTCCTTCCCGGAGCCGCCGGCCGGGCCTCCGCTGGGACTCGGCGGGATGGCCTTCGAGGCAGCCGAGATCACCCTTCCCGAGAACAGCCTGATCGGCCTCTACACCGACGGCCTCGTCCAGGGAGCCGAACACGACATGGAAGTGGGCATGTCCCGGCTCGGCGAGGTGCTGGCCCGGCCCGGCGCCGACCTGGACGCGCTCTGCACCTCGGCGGTCAGCCGGCTGGTTCCGGCGCCGCAGTCCGACGACGTCGCGCTGCTGCTGGCCCGCACCCACGCCCTGCGGGCCGAACACGTCGTCTCCTGGGAGGTGCCCGTCGACCCGGCCGCCGTCTCCGAGGTCCGCGCCCGGGCCACCCGGCAGGTGGAGGACTGGGGCCTGCCGGAGCTGGCCATGACGTCCGAGCTCATCGTGAGCGAGCTGGTCACCAACGCCGTGCGCTACGCGACCCCGCCCATCCGGCTGCGGCTTCTCCGTGACGCCCGTCTGACCTGCGAGGTCACCGACGCCAGCAGCACGGCTCCCCGGCTCAAGCACGCCCGGATCACCGACGAGGGCGGGCGGGGCCTCTTCCTGGTGGCCCAGCTCGCCCACCGCTGGGGCACCAGGTACACGGCCGACGGAAAGGTCATCTGGGCGGAGCAGGAGATCCCCTGACACGGCGTCGACGAGCGCGTGCGCCTCCCGACGCGGCGAGCGCGACGCAGTCCCCGACGCACGGATGCGTCCCGGTCAGCGCAGCGCGCGGTCGCGCCGGCACTGGAAGTCGGGGGCCGCGTCCGGGGCGACGTGGGGCGGCAGGGCCACCGGCGACCCGTACGGGGCCTGGCTCGCGCACCGCTCCGCGAAGTCGGGGAGCTCCATGGGCGTCCCGTGGCCGCGGGGCGACAGATGGTCCAGCATCGTCGAGCTCGGGGCCCGTGACCACGGGCGTTCGGCCTCGCAGCACGGCCGTCCGGGGAGATGAGGGGGAACCGTCGGACAAGAGTTGCCCACATGCTCCGTGTGGTTGACACAGCCGCCCCGTTCGCGCGCAAGGGCGCCTCCGTCCGCCGCCGCTCCCGTTCGCCAGGCCCGCACCGCGCAGGAGCGCGACTGCCGGACCGGTGCGGCGGTCAGTCCTGGACGAGCTGATCGGCCAGCCGGTGGGCCTGGGCCAGCAGCGTCCCGTACGTCAGCAGTGCGTCGGGGTCGTCCCGCACGGCGCCCGGAAGCCGACGGCGGAGCGCGTCCAGCGTGCGGTGCAGCTCCTCGACGGCCTCGCGGAGCTCGTCGTCGGCGGCAAAGTCCTGGCCGGCCGGCGCGAAGCGCGCGCTGCCGTAGAGCCGGATGGCGTGGGCCGTGCGGTGCAGGAAGTCCGCGTACGGACCCGCGATCTCCGCCGTCGGCTGAGCGGCCTTGCTGCCGTGGTCCACGGCCTCCCACACCGTCCGGGTCACGCCGGCGGTGTGCACGGCGATGTAGTCGAGCACGACCAGGGCGTCGGCGTACGTCTTGTCGGGCTGCGCCGCGGCGTACAGCCGCCGCCCGCGCGGGTTGCCCCGCATGCTCTCCTTGCTGCGGCCGATCGCCGACCGGGCCTGGTCGACCAGGCGGTCCAGACGCAGGGCGCGCGCATGCCACTCGGCGGCCGCGCGGTCGTCCCACTCGCCGTCGGCCAGTCCGTCGGCCACCGCGTCGAGGATCTCCTGCGCCTCGCGGACCGAGTCCTCCAGGGCGGAGCGGGTGTCGCGCAGATAGAGCGGCGGCCGGACGAGCGCGTTGACCGCGACGCCGACCGCCGCACCGAACACCGCCTCCGCGACCCGGGCCGCCGACGAGGCGATCGTGACCTGGCCGCCGGTCAGCACGAAGAGCGCGCCGGTGGCCGCGTACACGCCCTGACTGCCCAGACGGTGCCACTGCCCGAGGAGCAGCACCGCCGGCAGGACCAGGGCCATCGTGACCATCGTGCCGTCCAGCAGCAACGCCACCGCGGTGGCCACCACGGTGCCCGCCGCGATCGCCGCGAGCTGCTGCAGACCGTGCGCCACCGACCGGTACACCGTCGCCTCCACCAGCACGACCGCCACCCACGGCGCCACGAACGCCATCGGGGCCGCGAGCCACCAGCCCGCCACCGCCCAGGCCACCCACGCGGCCAGCGCGGCCTTGCCGGCCTGCGCCACGAGATCCCGTTCCCGGCCCGGCTCGGCCCACGCCCGTCGTGCGGTCCGCACGACGTTCCCGCCGCTCAGCCGGACCGCCCGCACCAGCCGGACGGGCCAGGCCGTCCGCGTCGCCCCCGTCGTCGTCCCGTGAGTGCACTCCATGGCACATCAAGTGCCACACCAGGCCCGCAACGCACCTACCGTGCGCGACCTCACAGCGACCGCCCCGGGATTCCCCGCGCAGTGCCGTGCCGTCACCCGGCCTCTGTCAACCGGCCAACGCCCGACCGTGATCCGTATGTGATCAGTGCGGCGTAGTCTCCAGCCGACCGCAGGACTCGGCTCGCGGGCGCTCGACCAGTACGGGGGACACACATGACACATCGGCGTGCGGCGATACCGGCGCTCATCGGCGGGGCGGTGCTCACGGCGCTGCTGTGGTGGGCCGGAGCGAGCAGCGAGGCGCTGCACCTGCAGGGCGCCACCGACGCGCTAGGCGGCCGGGTCGTCGCCGAACTCCAGCAGTGGCTCGCCCCCTGGTCGTACGACCCGCCGACGTCGGTCCAGTTCGGCTACGGCGTGCTCGGCGAGGTCGGGGACCCGGCCGGCGGCGACGCCACCCGCTATCTCTCGCTGTACGAGACGGCGTTGCAGATCCGGTTCGCCGCGGTCTTCGTCTTCTTCGTGTCGGGGGCGATGCTCCTGGTCCGCAGGCTGCCGCCGGTCGGCGGCCGGCTGCCCGCCGCGCTGCTCGCCCTGTGGGGCTGGGGCGTCGTGGCCGGGACCCTGGCGGTGACCGTCTCCGCGCCGTGGCTGATCGCCTCGCGGGGACGCGGCAGTTACCGCCTCCTTCCGCAGCTGGCGGGCGTCATCTCCTCGGGGCGGCAGATGCTGGTGGTGACCGCGCTGTTCGCGTCGCTGGCCACGGTGTTCGCCGCGCGGGTGATCGCCAGGGGCGAGGACCCGCTGCCGCGCCAGGCTGTCGCGCCGCGTGCGGCCCGGCTGGCCGCCACGGTGGGGACGGCGCTGATCGCCCTGTCCCTGGTGGTCCTCTCGTACGAGTCGGTCGCCGCCGGTCTGCAGACGTCCTTCTCGGGCAGCGGGATGCTCTCCGAACCGGGTGACCTGCTCCGCCAGTGGCTGCTCCTCGGCGCCTGGTCCGCTCCGGCGGGGGTGTCGTTCGGGGACTGGCTCCTGTACCGGGCGGCGGACGTCCTGGTGCTGGCGCTGGTGTGGACGGCCCTGCGGCGGCTGCCCGCCATGCTCACGCGGGTGACGGTTCCGGCGATGGCGACGGCCACGGTGTGCGTGACCGTGCTCGGACTCCTGGCGAGTCAGCTGCTGCGGGTGGCGCTGGACGGGTCGACCCTGAAGTGGGACCTGATGTACCTGTCCGCGGGCATCGGCGACGGAGTCCCGGCGGCCCTCGTCTGGGGGGTGGCGGCGGGAGCCGCGGCCACCGTGACCCTGCGGGCTGCCGGGGGCCGCGGGCCGACCGCGGACACGCCGGCCGCCGAACCGGAACCCGCCCGGCCGTAGGGCCGGCGCGGCGACCGGCCCGGAAGCCGCCCGGAAGCCGCCCGGTAGGGCCACGCGCCGGCGGCCGCGGCCGCCCCGCCTCCCGCGCCCCGACCGCCCGTACGCGGACCGCCCGTACGCGGAGCGCCGGTCAAGGTGTGCCGACGGCGGGTCGGCCGGAGACCGCGGGGGTGCGGGCGGGGAGGTCACCGGCGTGGGCGAGCAGGTCACCTGCCTCGAGGTGCCGGCGCAGCCAACGTTCGGTGCTGGTCACGTGCAGCAGCGCCGCCGCCTGGCTGAGCGCGGCGTCCCGCCCGGCCAGCGCCTCGTAGATCGCCTCGTGCTCCGTGAGCGTCCGGCCGGCGGCCCGGGTGTCGACCAGACCCCGCCAGACGCGGGCGCGCAGCGTGCGCCCCGAGACGCCCTCCAGGAGGGCGAGCAGCGACTCGTTTCCGGTGGCCGCGACGACCGCGCGATGGAACGCGGCGTCGTGCGTGTTGAGCCGTTCCACGTCGTCCCGGGCGTCTCGCATGGCGTCCAGGTGCCGTTTCACCTGGGCCAGCTGCTCGTCCGAGATGCGCTGGGCGGCCAGTGCGGTGGCGACGGGTTCGAGCAGCCGCCGCACCTCCATCAGGTCCAGGAGCGCGGCCGAGTCGCCCTGCAGCAGTTCCACGGCCCCACCGACGCTCTCCAGCAGCACACTCGCCTGGAGGCTGCCGACGTACGTGCCGTCGCCCCGCTTCACCTCCAGCACGCGGGCGACCGCCAGGGCCTTGACCGCCTCGCGTGCCAGGTTGCGGGAGAGCCCCAGCTGGGATGCCAGCTCCGCTTCCGGAGGCAGTTTCGAGCCCGGGGGCAGCACGCCCGTCCGGATCAGCTCACGGATCTGCTCGATGGCCTTGTCCGTCAGGGACAACGCGACCCCTCTCCTTGTGCGCGCCGCCCGGGACCACCCGGTCCGGCCGGGCCCTGGGCCCGAGGCTCGTCCCGGAGGCCTCCGCGGACGCGACGGCCCAGCGGCCCGCCGTCGCGCGCGACCCGGTCCGGACCCGGCGTGCCGACGGCGACGGCGACGGCGACGATACCGGGGAAGACGCGGCGGGACGCGACCGCCGTGGCGGCTCGGGGCGGAGCGGTCATCGGGGCCGCAGCCGGTAGAACTCGGTCGCGGTGCCGGCGAGGATCGCCCGGGTCTCGGCCCCGGAGCAGTCCTGCAGCAGCTCCTCGACGGTGGCCGCCCAGACGTTCCAGCCGCCGGCGAGGTCGCACACCGGCCAGTCGGAGCCGAACATGAGCCGCGCCGGGCCGAAGGCGGAGAGCAGCACGTCCCACACGGGACGGATGTCCGTGATATCCCACTTCTCCGGGTCGGCCTCGGTGACCAGGCCCGACACCTTGCACCGGACCTGCGGATGCCGGGCCAGCAGACGGATCCGCCGTTCCCAGTCGCCCAGGTCGCCGTCGGCGATCGGCGGCTTGCCCGCGTGGTCGAGGACCAGCGGCAGGCCGGGTACGCGCTCGGCGAGCCGGATCGCCTGCGGCAGCTGGTGGGCGCGGATCAGCACGTCGTAGCCGAGTCCGCGGTCGCGCACCGCGCGCAACCCCGACTCCACGACGGGCCGTTGCAGCCATGCGTGGTCCGGCTCGCCCTGGACGAGATGGCGCACGGCCCGCAGGTAGGAGCCGCCGGGTCCGGCGCGCAGCGCGTCGAGGATGTCGTCGATGGCGAGGGAGGCCAGATCCACCCAGCCGACGACGCCGCCGATCAGCGGGTCCCGTGCGGCCAGGGCCAGCAGTTCGCGCGTCTCGGGCAGGGACGCCACGCACTGGACGACCACGGTCTGCTCCAGGCGGCGGCCCGCGATCGTACGGGTCGCGTTCGTGCGCAGGTCGCCGATGTCGAAGGTGCGACGGATCGGCTCGTGACCCGGTTCGTTCAGCCAGGGCTGGGGCCTTCGGTCGAGATCCCACACATGGTGGTGGGCGTCGACGAGTCCGGGGCGTGCGCGGTCAGACACGGGCCGCGTCCGGTCCGTCAAAGTGGACGATCATGACAGCAACTCCTGTGCGAATCAGGGAGACCGGGGCCGCTCACGAGTCACGCGAAGTCGGCGCGGACAACGGAGTCATCGGAGGTCTGGTGTGCGGCGACTGTAGACGTCACCGGTCGGGCCGGCGATGGAGACATGGGGTGTATGAGGAGTCGACCGGGTCCAATACTGACCGGTAACAGCCCGTCTGTCGGGCGCTGGGCGAGTCTACCCGGGACTTCCCGCTGTGTGTCACCCCGGTCGTGGGCGATCGCGCGAGGCGCCCGGGGTCGGCGCCGGCGTGTCGCAGACTTTCCCGAGCCTGGCGTCCAGGCACCCAAGGGCGTGAAAGGGCAGTTCGGAGGCATGCGGAGGGCCCGTGGGCGAGTGTCGTGCCCTCTTTTCCCCTGTGCATCGTGCCGCATGCCACAGGAATCCTGTCCATGAACTCTTGTCATCGCCGGTGACGTCGCCGTAACGTCCTCGCAGCTCGGGAAACATCCCAGCAATCGAGGGCCTCGAACGGTGATTCCGCTTCCCAACCGCCGGACACCCATGCTGGAGCCCGGCTCCCGCGATCTCCCCGCCACCCGCGCACCACATCAGTTGCACCGGAGGTCTCGCCATGGCGAGAGCGATCAACAGACGGCAGTTCCTGGCCGGCACCACCGCCGTCGCGGCGGTCGCGGTCGCCGGCGGCGTGTTCGGCTCAGGCCGGGCCTTCGCCGCACCGTCCACCTACACGCCCACCTGGGGCTCGGTGAACCAGCACCCGGCGGCCCCCGACTGGTTCCAGGACGCCAAGTTCGGGATCTACTTCCACTGGGGCGTCTTCAGCGTCCCGGCGTACGACAGCGAGTGGTACCCGCGCAACATGTACTTCAACGGCAGCAACGTGAACAACCACCACGTCGCCACCTACGGCACCACGACCGCCTGGCCGTACCACAACTTCATCAACGGGGCGAACGACAAGGCGGGCAACTTCACCCAGTTCGCGCCGAAGCTGAAGTCGGCGGGCGGCAACTTCGACCCCGACGAGTGGGCGCAGCTGTTCCTGGACGCCGGAGCGAAGTTCGCCGGGCCGGTCGCCGAGCACCACGACGGCTTCTCGATGTGGGACAGCCAGGTCAACGAGTGGAACTCGGTCGACAAGGGTCCGCAGCTCAACCTGCTGCAGCTGTTCACCGACGCCGTCCGCGCGAAGAACCTCAAGCTGCTGGTGTCCATGCACCACGCCTACAACTACCTCGGCTACTTCCAGGCCGTGCCGACGCAGTCCGACCCCAGCCTGAAGAAGCTCTACGGGCAGCTGGACAAGGCCACGGAGGACCAGCTCTGGTACGACAAGCTCAAGGAAGTCATCGACCTGGCCCAGCCGGACATCATCTACCAGGACGTCCACCTGGACCAGATCGCCGAGACGCAGCTGCTGAACTTCCTCTCCTACTACTACAACCAGGCCAACTCCTGGGGTCGCGAGGTCATCGCCACCTACAAGGACGCCTTCAACAGCCACGGCGAGGTCTTCGACTACGAGCGCGGCGGCCCGGCCGACGTCACATCGCCCTACTGGCTGACCGACGACAGCGTGTCCAGCACGAGCTGGTGCTACACCGAGGGCATCGGCTACTACACGTCGCAGCTGCTGCTCCACGCGATGATGGACCGGATCAGCAAGAACGGCACCGTCCTGCTCAACATCGCGCCGAAGGCGGACGGCACCATCCCCCAGGGTCAGCGGGACATCCTGCTGGGCATCGGCGACTACCTGAAGCGCTTCGGCGAGTCGGTGTACTCGACCCGGGCCTGGACCGCCTACGGGGAGGGGCCGACGAAGATGGGCGGCGGCACCTTCATGAACCCGAGCGCCGGCACCGCTCAGGACATCCGCTTCACCCGGAACAAGGCGAACACCGTCCTGTACGCCACGGTGCTCGGCTATCCTGGCAGCTCGCTGACCATCAAGACGCTCGGCTCCGGACGCATCAACCTGGGCTCGCTGAGCTCGGTGCAGCTGCTGGACAGCACCGCCGGCGCCTACATCAACCTCCCGAACCGCACCCAGGACGCGTCGGGGCTCCAGGTGACCCTGCCGTCGTCGGCGCCGTTCTCCGCACCCATGTACGTGCTGAAGCTGACCTTCGCCGGCCAGATCCCCACGCTGCAGCCGGTCGACGGCGCGCTGGTCTACACGGACGTCAACTACGCCGGTACCTCCGCCGCGCTGGGCCTGGGCGACTACACGGCCGACCAGCTCGACCTGCACGGGATACCCGCCCTCAGCATCTCCTCGCTGAAGCTCGCCCCCGGCCAGCAGATCGTCGCCTATTCCGGCGACAACTTCACCGGCACCCAGTGGACCTTCACCGCCGACAACGCCGACCTGAGGGTCACCGGCCAGAACGACAAGATCACCTCGCTGAAGGTGCAGTTCAACCCGTCGACCTACCTCAAGATCATCAACTACACCGACGGCCTGGCCCTGGACAGCGGCGGCAACGTCGTCGGCGGATCCAACCTCAAGCAGTGGCACTACTACGACAACGGCAACCTCCAGTGGCAGGCGGTCGAGGTCGGAGGCGGCTACTACAAGCTGGTCAACCGGACCAACGGCATGGTCGCCGACAGCTGGGGCGCCACCAACAACGGCGCCACCTGCAAGCAGTTGGCCTGGAACGGCCACACCAACCAACAGTGGAAGATCACGCACCGAGGGGGCGGTCAGTACAACATCGTCAACCGCACCACGGGCAAGCTCCTGGACGGCGGCGGCAACGTCGCCGAAGGCTCCGTCACCAAGATGTGGGACTGGGGCAACAGCACCAACATGCAGTGGACCGTCAGCCCCGTCTGACCTACTCCCGGGACCCCCTACCCCGGTGCGGCGCTCGAACCGGGCCCGCACCGGGCCCCACCGGCCCGCACCGGGCTGTGACGCACAGACGGGCCCTCCGGGCGCAACACCCCCTTGCGCTCCTTTTGCGCAACCGTTTTTTCCTTCGCGGTCGGCCGTGCCCGCACCGGCCCTCCCAACTCCACTGAACTGGCCCGACGTACGCCCCAAGATACTCATGCGTACGTCTTGACTCACACTCCCCGCCTTTCTACCTTTCCACACAGAAAAACGTTTTCCCATCCGAGCCCGGCAGGCGGCGAACACGTCCGCGTCGTCCCCGAGGGCTCTGCGCACCGGGTCACGCGAACAGGCAGGACCCCGCCGCAGCCGGCCGTGCACCACGGCTGCGACCGGATCGCGCGGGCCGAGCGGCTCGAAGACGCGTGTCCGGCCCGCGCCGAAGCCAGACGACCCGACCACAAGTGAACAGGGATGCTCCCATGAACATGAGACAACCGCTGCGCAGGCTGAGCGCGCAAGCCGTGGCGCTGACGCTGGCCCTCTCGGGCGGTGTGGCGGTCCTGGCCGCGGCGCCCGCGCAGGCCGCGAGCGGCACGATCGGCGTGACCCTGACGACGTCCGACCTGAGCCAGGCGCTGACTCCCCAACCGGGCGTCGCGCTGGGGCCGTTGTCCTCGGGCGCGGTGAATCTGAAGGTGGACGACACGCAGTCGTTCCAGACCATCGACGGGTTCGGGGCCGCCTTCACCGACACCTCCGCCTACCTGCTGCAGAACAAGCTGAGCGCGGCTGTCCGCGACCGGGTGATGCGCGATCTGTTCACCCGCGGCCCGGGCATCGGACTGTCGCTGATGCGCACGCCGATGGGCTCCTCCGACTACACCGCCACCCCGGTGAGCAGCCCCGGCACGTACTCCTACGACGACAACGGCGGCGTCGCCGACCCCACTCTGGCGAACTTCTCCACCGCGCACGACGACGCCTACGTCATCCCGGTCATCAAGCAGGCCCAGGCGCTCAACCCGGCGATGAAGCTGTTCGCCAACGACTGGAGCCCGCCGGCCTGGATGAAGACCACCAACACCATGCTGGGGCAGGGCAACGGCACCCTGCGCTCGGACATGTACGGGCCGCTGGCGCAGTACTACGTGAAGTTCCTCCAGGAATACAAGGCCAAGGGCGTCGACGTGTGGGGCGTCACCCCGCAGAACGAGCCGACGATCTCGCCGTCGACGTACTCGGCGATGGCGTGGCCCGCGGGCAACGAGGCGACGTTCATCGCGAACAACCTGGCCCCGGCGCTGCAGCAGGCGGGACTGGGCGGAACGAAGATCCTCGGCGGGGACGCCGACCACGTGGACGTCAACTACGCCAACACGCTGATGGCCAACCAGGCGGCCCGCGACGCGATGTACGGCACCGCGTGGCACTGCTACCAGAACGACCTCGGCAAGATGACGACGATCCACAACTCCTACCCCGACAAGCGGATCTACGAGAGCGAGTGCTCCACCGGGCCCGGCATCGCCCCGATGAACGCCGCCCAGCTCGCCCTGGAGTCCACGTTCAACTGGGCCAACGGCGCCCTGCTGTGGAACCTGGCCCTCGACACCAACGGCGGCCCCAAGATGGGCGTCGGCTGCGACAACTGCACCGGCCTGGTCACCGTCGACCAGGCCACCGGCAAGGCCACCTACACCGACAACTACTACCAGCTGGGCCAGTTCTCCAAGTTCGTCGTCCCCGGCGCGACCCGCATCGGCTACAGCGACGGCGGCGGGATCTGGGCGCAGGCCTATCAGAACCCCGACGGCGGCGAGGCGCTGGTCGCCTACAACAACAACTCCACCGCCACCACGTTCACCACCACCTGGAACAACGCCGGGTCCTTCTCCTACACCCTCCCCTCGCACGCCACGGTCACCTTCACCCGGGGCGCGCAGACGGCGGCCGGCCAGATCGTGGGCCAGGGCTCGAACCGGTGCGTGGACGACACGGGCAACCCGGCCAACGGCGTCCAGCAGCAGATCTGGGACTGCACGGCGGGCAACGCCAACCAGCAGTACCAGTACTCGGCGGGGCGTGAGCTGCAGGTCGCGGGCAAGTGCCTGGGCGCGTACGGCAACGGCACCGGGAACGGCACGAAGGTCGTCACCTGGGACTGCAACGGCGGCGCGAGCCAGAAGTGGACGTTCCACGCGGACGGCAGCCTCACCAACGACCTGTCCGGCCTGTGTCTCGACGTGACCGGCACGGCCACGGCCAACGGCTCCAAGCTGCAGCTGTGGAGCTGCACGGGAGCCTCCAACCAGAAGTGGTCCGCCTCCAGCGGCGGCTGACCGCGACGGACGGCGCCCGGCCCGGCGTGGCTCCCCCCACGGCCGTGCCGGGCGCACCCCTTTTTTCCCGGTCGTCGCAGGTTCTGGGAGTTCTCTGGGAGAGTGCGGCCCGTCCGCCCGGGTCCGCCGCCCGACCTGCGGTGATCCCGGAGGCATTCCCAGGAGACTCCCAGAACCTCTCCGGAAGGTGGCAGTCGCGCGGCCCAGCCTGTACCTGTCCAGCGACACGCGGCCTCGCGGCGCGTGCGTCATCGAAACGGAGCGGAGTGCGGCTCGGATGTCTGCTGTCACCGTCAAGTCCAGGCCGGGAGGGTCCGTGCGGACCCGACCCGGCCGCCCGGAAGGTCTGCTGGAGAACGCCCTGGGGGGAGCGGCGGCCGCGTTGTGTGCGGTGATCGCGATGGTCGCCCTCTCGGCCCTGGCGCTGTCCCTGCTCGACGCGGGCTCCGTCGGATCGTCGTGGTCGCTGGCCCTGACGGTCACGGCCATGTCCGTCGGCGGTTCGGTGGAGCCCGTGGCGGCCTCCTCCGGTTCGTCGGGCTCCGGTCTCGCGGGGTTGCTGGGCGGCGGCATGAGCCCGTCGATGAGCGGCACGGCCCACGCGATGCCGCTGGGAGTGTCGTTGGCCGGCGCTTTGGTGCTGTGGCTGGTGTTCTCCCGGCGGATGCGGGGCCGACGGTTCGGCGTCGGCGAACTGGCGGCCCGGACCGGCGGCGCGGCGGCGGCGTCCCTGTGCGCCCTTCTCGTCGTGGCGCACCTCGCCCGGGGCGCGTTCACGCTGCCGGCGTCGGCGATGAGCGGCATGCGAGGTGAGGACGCCGCGTCCGGCGGCGGGGGTCTCGGCGGAGGCGGCTCGCTGGGCGGCCTGTTCGGCGGCGACCTCGGCGGGCGTCTCGGCGGCGGGCTCGGCGACCTCGGCGGCGGCCTGGGAGGCGGTCTCGGCGGCGGAGCCTCGAAGGCGCAGGACCTCGTGATGAACTACCAGGTGCAGGCGGGCTCCGCCGCCTGGGGCGCGACGCTCTGGGTGGCCGTGGTCGTCGCGCTGGGCTGCCTGGTCACCCGGCGAGCGCAGATGCCCGAGCCGTGGGCCGCGAGCCGCCTCAGGACGGCATGGGCCCCGTGCGTCTCGGCGGTCACGCGCATGTTCCTGACGTTGACCGTGGTACCGCTCGTCGCCGTGGTGTTCGTCGGGGTCGCCGTCGGCGGGAAGGCCGCGACCGCCGCCAGCGCCGCGATCCTGATGGCCCCGGACGCGGTGGCGGTGTTCCTGACCCTGGGCCTGGGAGCCTCCTGGACCGCCTCGACGCGGCAGGTGCAGAGCGAGGGCGGCAACCCGCTCGCCTCACTGCTGCAATGGCTCGGAAGCCGGCAGTCCGAAGCCAGGCCCGACCGTGTGGAGAACCTCAGGCACCTGTCCCCGGGCGGCTGGCCGCTGTGGGCGATCGCCCTCGCGCTGACCGTGGTCGCCCTGTCGGTCTGCGGTCACGCGGCGGCGCGCGCCACCGCACGGACGGGGTCGCAGTCCGCGCACCCCGGCCCGGGACGCCACGGACAGCACCTCGCCCTCGCTGGACGGCTCGCCGTCGTCATGGCCGTGTTCCTGGGGACGGCGGCCTGGCTCGCACAGGCGGACGGCCGGATCTCGGCCACCGTGTTCGGCAGCCGGATGGGCGGCACGCACGCACAACTCAGCGGCAGTGTGCCGACGGTCGTCGTGCTGGCCCTGATCGCCGGCGCGGCCGCCGGCTACGCGGGAAGCCTGCTGTACGGCCTTTACGGGGGGAAGACAGGCCGCTTCCGTAGGGTGGCGGACGAAACCCCGGCCGCCGCGGGCGGCGAGCACCGCATGGGCGCCCCGGGCGCGGCGGTCCCGGGAGCGGATCGTGCCCCCTTGGAGACACCCGTTGGCAACCGCTGAGCGTTCTTCCCGGGCGCCGGCCCGGCGTGACATCCCGCAGGCCGGCGCCACGGGCGCGCACCTGCTGGTCGTGGACGACGAACCGACCGTGCGGGAGCTGCTCTGCGCGGCCCTGCGGCACGCCGGGTTCACCGTGGCCGCGGCCGGCACCGGGCAGGAAGCGCTGGACGGGGCCCGGGCCGCGGCGCCGGACCTCGTCCTGCTGGACGTCATGCTCCCGGACATGACCGGCTTCGAAGTGATCCGCCGGCTCCGCGAGCGGCAGTCGCCCGCCGGAGCCGTGAGCCAGGGGCATGTCCCGGTCGTGTTCCTCACCGCCCGGGACGACACCCGGGACAAGATCGAGGGCCTGGTCCTAGGCGGGGACGACTACGTCACCAAGCCGTTCGACCTGCAGGAGCTCATCGCGCGCATCGGCGCCGTCCTGCGTCGTACCGGCGGCGACCCCACGGCGCTGCTGCGGGTGGCCGATCTGGAGCTCGATCCGGAGGGGGTGCAGACGACCCGCTCCGGCGAGCCGATCCGGCTGTCGCCCACCGAGTTCCGGCTTCTGCACTACCTGATGACCAACGCCGGGCGCACGGTGTCCAAACCGCAGATCCTCGAGCGGGTCTGGGACTACGACTTCGGCGGCGACACCGGCATCGTCGACACCTATGTCAGCTACCTGCGCCGGAAGATCGACAACGGCGGCCCGAAGCTCATCCACACCGTGCACGGAGTCGGTTACGTGCTGCGAGGGCCGAAGGCGTGACCGGCCGACGCATCGGCGCGGGGTGGGCGCGCGCCTCCCTGCGCAGCCGGGTCCTCCTGCTGGCGGTGGCGTTGCTGACAGTCGGGTTCGCGGCGTTCAGCGTCGTCACGGGCAACGCCCTGCGCGCCTACCTGGAAGACCGTCTCGACGCCCAACTGCGCGCCTCCGCCCAGGTGTTCTCGCTGCTGCCGCCCAGGGTCGCCGAGAGCGGCGCCGGCCGGACCCCGCCGGCGGGGTTCGCCGACTTCAGCACCGAGGTGCTGGGGAACCCCGTCGTCACCTATGTCGCCGAGGACGGGACGACGGTGAGCAGCATCGACTCGCTCGCCGGCCGCAACCGGTCCGGCGACGCCCGCGGCCCGGCGCTGCCGCGCCTGGACGCCGCGTCGGTCGCCGCCCGCGGAGGCCGTCCCTTCACCGTCGACAGCAGCCAGGGCGACGGGCGTTGGCGCGTGATCGCCGTGTCGGCGGCGGACATCAGGGCCCTGCGCGACGCGCTCGGAGCAGCCGCAGCCAAGGACGGCGGCCCCGTGCAGGGCGGCGTCGCGGTGCCGGACGGCGCCCCCTTGAAGGACGGCGGCAGCGTGATCGTGTCCACGTCCATGGCCCCGGTGGACGGCACCGTGGACCGGATGTGGCGCGTCTACGAGACGACCGGCCTCGGCCTGCTGGCGCTGCTGGCCCTGGCCGGATGGTTCGCCGTGCGCTCCGGCCTCGGCCCCCTGACCCGGATCGAGCAGACCGCCGCCGAGATCGCCCGCGGCGACCTGTCGCGCCGGGTGCCGGACCTGGCCGGGCCGGGCACCGAGGTCGGCCGGCTGGCCGCCGCGCTCAACGGCATGCTCGGCCAGATCGAGGCGGCCTTCGCCGCCCGCGCCGAGTCCGAGGCGCGGATGAGCCGTTTCGTCGCCGACGCCGGCCACGAACTGCGCACCCCGCTCGCCGGCATCAGGGGACTCACCGATCTGCACCGCATGGGCGCCCTGCCCGATCGCCAGGACGTCGACGCCACCATGTCCCGCATCGCTCGGGAGTCGGACCGCCTGACGCGGCTCGTCGAGGACATGCTGCTGCTCGCCCGGCTTGACGAGCACGCCCTGCGGGCCGGCGAGGACGGGCCGGGAACGTCGACGGCCTTCCCACTCTCCCTGGACTGCGCCCCCATGGACCTGCGCACCCTGGCGGCCGACGCCCTGCACGACGCACGCGCGCTGGACGTGAGCCGCCCCGTCTCGCTCACCGGTCCGGACGGCGACGGTCCGCCGGCCTGTGCCCCCGCGTTCGCCGACGAGTCCCGCCTGCGACAGGTCGTCACCAACCTGATAGGCAACGCCGTCACCCACACGCCGCCGGGAACGCCTCTGCGCGTGGGCGTCGGAACCGTCGGCGACGAGGCGGTCCTGGAGGTGGCCGACCAGGGGCCGGGCCTCACCGAGGAGCAGGCGGCCCGCATCTTCGACCGCTTCTACCGCGCCGACGCCTCCCGCGCCCGCGCCACCGGCGGGGCGGGTCTGGGCCTCGCCATCGTCCACTCCCTGGTCACCGCCCACGCGGGGCGCGTGGAGGTCGACACCACGCCGGGCCGGGGCGCCGTCTTCCGGGTCCTGCTGCCCCGTCAGGCCGAGCCCCTCACGGAAGCTCTCGACGAGGCCCGCACGAACCCCCCGACCGAGCCCGGCGCCGTACCCTCCGGCTCGGCGACGCCGCGGCAGACGGACTCGCGCGCCGACGCCGCCCTCCCCTGAGACAGGGCAGGGGCCCCGTGCGCGCGCCGCCGCCTCCCCGCGCGTCCTACGGACGCGGAGCCGTGGCCCGGCGCATGTGTCCGGCGATCAGGGCGTAGACGTCCCGGGCCGTCTCGGCGTCGCTCTGGTCGTAGCCGTGGTCGGCCCCGGGCACGTCGTAGTGGTCGAGCAGCGCCCCGACACCGCGCAGCCGCTCCGCGTACCGGACGCCTTCCGCGCGGAGCAGGTCGTGCTCCGCCGTGATGACGAAGGCCGGCGCGATGCCCGTCAGGTCCGCCGTGTCCGACGGATGCGCGGGCGAGACCAGCGGGTCGCTGCGGCGACCCCGGTCGGGGACGTACGCGGAGTCGAAGACGTCGGCCATCCACGGGCGCAGCACCGGCTTGGCCGCCGTGGAGCGCTTCTCCCGGGCGTCGGTCGCGAGGTCGAGCGGCGCGTAGTGGATGACCTGGAGCGCGATCGACGGGCCGCCCTTCTCCAGAGCCTGGCGCGCCACGGCCGCGGCGAGGGCGCCCCCGGCGCTCTGTCCGCCCACCGCCAGCCGGCTGCCGTCCCACCCGTGCTCGGCGCCGTTTTCGGCGATCCAGCGGACCACGTCGTACGCCTGGTGCGGCGGCGTGGGGAAGGGGTGCTGCGGGGCGACGGCGTAGTCGACGTTCACCACCGCCGCTCCCGCCTCCGCGGCGAGGTGGCGGCACAGCGGATCGTCCAGCTCGATCGGAGGCAGCACATAGCCCCCGCCGTGGAAGTTGACGTACACCGGCAGGGGCCCGGCCGCCGGGCCGTCGGGCAGGTACACCACGGCCCGCGCGGGGGCGACGGACGACGGCACGGTCAGCTCGTAGGTGTTGCGGGGGTACTCCGGATACCGGGGGTGGAGGGTCGACGCGACATGCCGGTCGGCCAGCAGGGCGTTGAGGCGTTGCATCGTCCTCGCGGCGACGGAGGCGACTTTCGGCCGGGCGAGAAGGGACATGACGGCTCCGTTCGGAAAAGGGTCGCCCAGGCCGACGGCGATGCGCGTCGGAGCGGAGCGGCGTCCGCGCGCGTGCGGATCGCCGCGGCGACGCGTTCAGCGTAGGAGCCGCCGGGCCCGTGACCGAGGCCCTGCGGGAGGGAAAACGGCGGGACCCGGCAGTACCGGGGTACTGGTCGGCCTCGTCCCCAGGAGGTACGGCGCCGCGGCGTCCGCGTCGGCGGCGGGCCCTCCCGCCACGGCCGGGGGTCGAGCGCGCGGCTCGGGCCCGTCCCGCGTACGTGCTTTCGGATGAGTGCGGCCGGTACCCCGGTACCGCCCCGCCCGGCCGTATTCGCTTCCCGGGTGCCGTGGGCGGCCGGAAATCCGCGCCTAACGTGAGATCCGGGTCGCAGGGCCCGCCGATCTTTCGTCACCCCTTCCGTTCATTTCCAGTGATTTCCAGGTGGGAGTACTCCCGTGGCCACTTTCCTCTACCGGCTCGGCCGGTTCGCCTTCCGGCGACGACGACTCGTGCTGATGCTGTGGATCGTGGTCCTGGCGGCCGTCGGCATAGGCTCCGCGACCCTGTCCGGCAAGACGTCGGACCAGTTCACGATCCCCGGCACCCAGTCCCAGAAGGCGCTCGACCTGCTGGAGAAGGAGTTCCCGCAGGCGTCCGCGTCCGGGGCCACGGCCCGCGTCGTGTTCGAGGCGCCGGACGGGAAGCAGGTCACGTCCGGGACGCACCGGTCCGAGGTCGAGTCGCTGATCGCGGACCTGAGGAAGGCCCCGCTGGTGGCGAACGTCACCGACCCCTATCAGAGCCGGCTGGTCAGCGCGTCCGGCACGATCACCTACGCGCAGGTGACGTACCGGGTCGCTCAGGCCGACGTCACGTCACAGGCGCGCGACGCGCTGCACGCCGTCGCCGACAAGGGAGAGAAGGCCGGCCTCACCGTCAGCCTGGGAGGCAACGCCGTCCAGGAGAAGGAAGGGGCCAACGCGGGTGAGCTCATCGGGCTCGCGGTGGCCGCCGTCGCGCTCGTGATCACCTTCGGCTCCCTGCTGGCGGCCGGGCTGCCCCTGCTGACCGCGCTCCTCGGCGTCATGGTGGCCATCCTGTCGATCACCCTCGCCACCGCCTTCGTGGACATGAGCTCCTCCTCGTCGACCCTCGCGCTGATGCTGGGCCTGGCAGTGGCGATCGACTACGCGCTCTTCATCGTGTCCCGCTACCGCAGCGAGATCCGCGAGGGCCACGAACCCGAGGAAGCCGTCGGGCGGGCCCTGGGCACCGCGGGCTCGGCGGTGGTGTTCGCCGGACTGACCGTCGTCATCGCCCTGGCCGGCCTGAGCGTCATCGGGATCCGGATGCTGACCGACCTGGGCATGGCTGCGGCCTTCGCCGTCGTCGTCGCGGTGTTCGTGGCGCTGACCCTGCTGCCCGCGGTGCTGGGATTCGCCGGGCTGCGGATCATGAAGGGGAACCTCAAGACGCGGCGCATGCGCGCACTGGAGCACGGCGAGGGCGAGACGATGGGCGTGCGCTGGGCGCGGCTCGTCATCCGCCGACCGTGGCAGGCGCTCGTCCTGGCGGTGGCCTGCCTCGGCATCCTGTCGATTCCGCTGCTGTCGCTGCGCCTCGGCATGCCCGACGACAGCACCGCCGCACCGGGCAGCACCCAGCGGGTCGCCTACGACACCCTGAGCAAGGGCTTCGGCGCCGGCTACAACGGCCCGCTGACGGTGGTCGTCGACGCCCGCGAGAGCAAGGACCCCCGGGCCGCCGCCCAGCAGACGGGCGCCGTCCTCGGCGCACTGCCGGACATCGCCTCGGTGAGCTCGCCGGTGTTCAACCAGGGCGGTGACGTGGCCCTGATCCGTGCCGTCCCGAAGAGCTCCCCGAGCAGCACGCAGACGATCGACCTGGTCTCCGAGATCCGGGACACCAGTGCCGCGGCCGTGCACCGGGCGACGGGCGCTGAAGTGGTGATCACCGGTACGACGGCGCTCAACATCGACGTCTCCAAGAAGCTCGGCGACGCCCTGCTGCCCTACCTCGCGGTGGTCGTCGGCCTGGCGGTGATCCTCCTGCTGCTGGTGTTCCGCTCGATCCTGGTGCCCCTCAAGGCGACGCTGGGCTTCCTGCTCAGCGTGACGGCCACCCTGGGCGTCCTGGTCGCGGTCTTCCAGTGGGGCTGGCTCAAGGAGCTCTTCGGCGTCGACACGACCGCGCCCATCGTGAGCGTGATGCCGATCTTCATGATCGGTGTGGTGTTCGGCCTGGCCATGGACTACCAGGTCTTCCTCGTCACCCGGATGCGGGAGGAGTTCGTCCACGGCGCCGAGCCCACGGAGGCGGTGGTCGCGGGCTTCCGTCACGGCGCCCGCGTGGTGACCGCCGCCGCCGTCATCATGATCTCCGTGTTCGCCGGGTTCCTGCTCGCCGACGCCTCGCTGATCAAGTCGATCGGCCTCGGCCTCGCCTCCGCCGTGCTGTTCGACGCCTTCGTCGTGCGGATGACGATCGTGCCCGCCGTCATGACCCTGCTGGGCCGCCGCGCCTGGCACCTGCCCGGCTGGCTCGACCGGATCCTGCCGAACGTGGACGTCGAGGGCGAGAACCTGCGCCGCGCCCTGGCGGACGGGACTCTGACGACGGCGGCGCCCGCCGGTCCCGACGCCGACGCCGAGGAACGCAGGCGGCTCACCGCCGTGCCCCCCGGTGGAAACTGACCGCTCACCCCACCAGCGACGGCCGGCGCCCGACCCCCCACTTCACGGGCGCCGGCCGTCACCTCCCCGAGCCACCGTCCGCCGGTCCCTCTTCCCCCCTGGGGACCGGCGGACGGTCCCGTGCGAGAGCACCGAACAAGAGCCGAGCCGTGGCCGCCGAGAGCGCCACCCGTGAGCGGAGACGAAGCGGAATGAACACCCCTGCCGGGGATGCCCGGACAGCCCGCCGCGCAGGCGGGCCGGCCCGTCGGGGCGCGCCGGTGCACCGGCCCCGCCCGGTGATCCGGCACCCCGCAGCCGCAGCAACGGCCGCCGCAGCCGCACGCGGCCGGGGTGAAATGGGCACAGCACCTGAAGAGCGCAGTCCGCTGTCCGAGGCCGCCCGCCGCGTCGCCGCCGGGAGCGTGCTGCTGCTCCTCGTCAGCGGGGTCGTCTCCGTCGTGGTGTGGTTCTGCGTCACGTTCGAGACCACGGTGACACCGGTCCTGCTCGCGCTGCTCGGCGCGGCCCTGCTGGGCCCGCTCCACCGGCGGCTGGTCGCCATGAGGCTGAACAAGTCCCTGGCCGCCGCGCTGACCTGCGCCGCCGTGCTCCTCGTCATGGGCGGGACGACCTACATCGTGGTGAGCGCCCTGATCGACACCGGCGACGAGATCATCTCCGGCCTGCGCGACGCCGCGCGGTCGCTGGGGGAGAGGTTCGAGCTCGCGGGGACCTCCCTGGACGGCCTCGCCGCGAACGCCGAGGACCTGGCGTCGAGGTTCGGCGGCACCGCTGTCTCCGGCGTGCTGAGCGGAGTCGGCGTGGTCGTGGAGACGGCCACGACCGGAACGCTCGCGATCCTGCTGCTGTTCTTCTTCCTGCGGGACTCCGACAAGGCCGTCGCGTCGCTGCACGCGCTCGCGCCGCGCGGCTCGGGCGACACCGCGGTGGTGATGGCCCGTCGTGCCTTCCGGGCGATCGAGGGCTTCATGCGCGGCACCACCGTCGTCGCGTTCATCGACGCCGTCTGCATCACCGCAGTCCTGCTGATCCTTCAGGTGCCGGGCGCGGTCGGGCTCGGCGCGCTGGTGTTCATCGGGGCGTACATCCCCTACCTGGGCGCGTTGCTCTCCGGCGCGGTCGCGGTGCTCGTCGCGTTCGCGGACCGCGGCACGGGCACCGCGCTGTGGGTGCTCGCCGTCGTCCTCGTGGTGCAGGTCCTCGAGGGGAACGTGCTCCAGCCGATCATCCAGGGCCGAACCCTGCAGATGCACCCGGCGGTGATCCTGCTGGCGCTCACGGCGGGTGCGTCGGTCGCCGGGATCCTCGGCATGCTGCTGGCGGTCCCGTTGACCGCCGCGGTGTTCGGAGTGGTCTCGGAGCTTCGCGGACCCCGCCCGGGGAGCGAACCGCCGTCCCCGTCGACCGCCCGGGCAAGGGCCGTCGCCGAATGACGGCGCGCACCTGTCGGACCGCTCCGGACGCCCGGGCGCCGCGAACCGACGGTCGGGCGTGATCACCGCGCATGCCGATCGCGTAGCGTCGTCCACCACCACTCCGTCGTCGTCCGTCGGCCGGCTCCTCCCCGGAGCCGACGGACGCTCCGCCCGCACTCCCGGAGATGCACGCCGTGACGTCATCCTCAGACGCCCGCCCGGTCGACCCCGGCGCCCTGCTGAGCGGCCCCGAGCAGAGCACCGTCGTACGGCTCCTGACGATGCTGATGTCGATGAGCCGGATGAACCAGGCCCATCCCCGGTTCCGGAAGTGGGCGGCGCCGCTGGTGTGCGCGGGGATCGGTCTTCCGGCGCTGTTCGTCGCCGGCGAGGACGGCCGGCCCGGACTTCCCGTCGCGATGCTGCTCCTGGCCGGATTCACCGTGCCGCTGCTGTGGCGGGAGAGCCGCCCGCTGCTCGTCTTCGCGGTGGTGACGGCCTTCTCGATGGCGGAGGCCGCCTCGGGAGTGCTGACCAACGCGCACTTCCTCGCTCAGCTGATCATGCTGTACAACCTCGCACGGTTCGCGCCGCCCGCCCAACTGGCCGTCGCCGTCTGCGTGGCGGTCCCCCAGACCATCGTGACGATCGTCGCCTACGCCGACGACCGGCAGCTGGAGCGCGTCGACAGCTCGCCGGCCGTGACGACCGAACTCGTCCTCAGCATGCTCGCCATCGCCGGACTGGGCCTGGCCGGCCGCGTGGCCCGCTCCTACATCGCCGCCCTCGAGGACCGTGCCGTGCGTCTGGAGGTGGAGCGGGACCAACGGGCGCGACTCGCCGAGGCGGCGGAACGCGCCCGTGTCTCCCGGGAGATGCACGACATCCTCGGCCACACCCTGGCCGTGATCGTCGGGTTGGCCGACGGGGCGGCCGGGCTCGCCGAGACGAAGCCCAAGCGGGGCGCGGACACCCTGCGGATCATCGCCGACAGCGGGCGCGGCGCCCTGGCGGACCTGCGCCGCCTGCTGGCCACCATCCGCGACGACGAGCGCCCCGACGCCCCCTTCAGTCCGCAGCCCGGCACCGCCGACCTCGACGCGCTGCTGGAACGGGTCCGGGCCGCGGGCCCGGCGGCCACCCTGCACACGGAGGGCGACCTGGCCGCTCTGCCGGCGGCCCTCCAGCTGGCCGTCTACCGGATCGTCCAGGAAGCCCTGACCAACACCCTCAAGCACGCCGCTCCCGACACCGCCGTCGAGGTGACCGTCGTCGCGCAGAAGGGCACGGTGCGCGTCACCGTCGAGGACACCGGCCCGGCTCGCGCCCCCCGGCGACCCACCGCGGACGGCGGCGGCCACGGACTGCTCGGCATGCGGGAACGCGCGGCCCTCTACCAGGGCGCCGTCAGCACGGGACCCAATCCGCGGGGCGGCTGGACCGTCCGCGCCGTTCTGCACACCACCCCGCCGTCCACCCCCGCCCAGGAGGACCCACGATGACCACCGTCCTGATCGTCGACGACCAGGCGTTGCAGCGCCTCGGGTTCAGCATGCTGATGGAACAGCACGCGGACCTCACCGTGGTCGGCGAGGCCACCCACGGCGCCGAGGCCGTCCGCATGACGGCCGAACTGCACCCCGACGTCGTCCTCATGGACATCCGGATGCCCGGCATGGACGGCATCGAGGCCACCCGCCGCATCGTGGAGTCCGGGGGCCGCTCCCGGGTGCTGGTGCTGACGACGTTCGACCTCGACGAGTACGCCTACAACGCACTGCGCGCCGGCGCGAGCGGGTTCCTGCTCAAGGACGCCCTGCCCGACGAACTGGTCGCGGGCATCCGGGCGGTGGCCGCCGGGGACGCCGTCATCTCGCCCGGACTGACCCGCAAGCTCATCGACGCCTTCAGCAACCGACTGCCCGGTCACACCGGCGACCAGGAAAGACGGCTCGCGGTGCTCACCGAACGCGAGCGCGAGGTTCTCACGGTCGTCGCCAGCGGCTACAGCAACGCCGAGGTCGCCGAGCGCCTCCATCTCGCCGAGACCACCGTCAAGTCGCACGTCAGCCGCATCCTCGCCAAGGTCGGCGCCCGGGACCGCGTGCAGGCCGTCATCTTCGCCTACGACGCGGGGCTGGTCCGGCCGGCCTGAACCCGCGCGCACCGTCGCCCAAGCCCAAGACCACGACGATGGCCACGGCGGTGGGCGCGGACGCGCGGGCGCTCCGGACGGTGTGGGGAGCCGACCGGCGC
Organism: Streptomyces sp. NPDC020597; assembly: GCF_044335095.1. Classification (NCBI taxonomy): domain Bacteria; kingdom Bacillati; phylum Actinomycetota; class Actinomycetes; order Kitasatosporales; family Streptomycetaceae; genus Streptomyces; species Streptomyces sp. NPDC020597. The sequence continues at coordinate 177,228 of NZ_JBIRUL010000007.1, forward strand.
CGTGCCGGGCGGTCCCCCTCGTCCGGCCGCCGCTCAGCCGAGCCGGCGCACCACGGCCTCGGCGACCGCCCTGGCGCTGCCCGGGTTCTGCCCGGTGATCAGACGGTCGTCCTCGACGACGTACGTGTCGAAGGGCTTCTCCGCGACGCTGTACCGCGCGCCGAGTTCCTTCAGCCGGTCCTCGAGGCTGTAGGGGACGGCGTCGGCGCGCTGGGCGAGTTCCTCCTCCCGCCAGGAGAAGCCCGTGACGTTCTTGCCCTTCACCAGCTGCTCGCCGTCGCTGAGGGTGACGTCGAGCAGGCCGCAGGGGCCGTGGCAGACCGCCGACACGATCCGGCCGCTCTCGTAGAACCGCGCGATGAGCGTCTCCAGGGCCCGGCTCTGGTGGAAGTCGAACATCACACCGTGACCGCCGGTCAGGTAGATGGCGTCGTAGTCGTTGACGTCGACCTCGCTCACGGCGACGACGTCCCGCAGCGTGTCCATGAACGCGCGGTCGGCGTACCGCTTGTCGGTGCCGAGGTCGCCGAGGACGCTGTGGGCGAGGCTCTCCGGGTCGAGCGGCACGGGGCCGCCCTCGATGCTCGCGACGGTGAGCTCGAAGCCCGCCTGTTCGGCGACGTCGTAGAAATGGGTCAGCTCGCCCAGCCAGAGACCGGTGCGGTAACCGACCTTCTCGTACTCGCCGGTGCTGGTGACGATGATGAGAATGCGCTTCGTGGGGGACATCCGTGTCCTTCTGTTCAGAGGGCCGGCGCCGCCGTGCGGACACGTGCGGCCCCGTGCGCGGCCTCGCCGGCGACACCAGGTCGGGCCGCTGTTCCCTTCAGGCCGGTACCACCATAGGAGGTGATCGCCGGTCACACCCGGTACCGGGGAAGTACATCGGCTCCCGCCGACCGGTACTCCGGTACTACGCGAACGCGACACCCCGCCGGAGGGCGTGTCCGCGCCGCCCGCTTCCAGGGACGGCCGGCCCGTCGGCATACTGGTGCACATGGGTGACGGCATGAAAGCGGACGGCACTGTTCCTCAGGCCCCGTCGGCGAAGGACCAGGACCGGACGCCGGCGCCCGCCGCGGGCGTCCTGTGCGACGTCATGGAGCTGACCGGACTTCCCCTCGCCGACTCCGGCGCACTGTGGAGGCTCGCCGAGTCCGGACGCCAGCTCGACGCCAACCTCGTGCGCCTTCCGGCCGGTCGGCACGTCCACGCCCACGTCGAACCGGAACTGGACGTCCTTCTCCTCGTCGTCGCCGGAGACGGCGTCCTGGGAACGCCCGACGAGGCGGAGCCCCTCGCCCAGGGCAAGCTCGTCTGGCTGCCGAAGGAATCCAGCCGCAGCATCACGGCGCACGGCGACGGGCTGTCCTATCTCACCGTCCACCCGCGTCGGCCGGGCATGCAGATCCGCTCCCGGCCGACCGGGGACGGCCCGCCGTCTCCCACCGGCTGACAGCTCGCTACCGGCCTTCCGCCCCGCCGTCGGCCGCCCGCTCGCCGTCCGCCGGGAGCGCGGATCCCCCCACGTGCAGCCGGATCACCGCGTACGTCTCTCCCTCCTGCGGCGGGCGGGTCCAGGAACGGGAGGTGAACGTGTGCAGCCGCCCGTGCACGAGCGCTTGACGCGGCAGCGAGACGCCGAACTCCGCGGCCACCGCGGTCAGCAGCGCCCGTTCCGTCCCGGCGGCGTCCGACACGTCGCCGAAGAACCGGCCCGGGTCCAGTGCCCGCGGTGTCTCTCCGCTGTGCCGGACCGCACCGTCCTCGTAGGTGAACGCGTACTGCTCCACGCCGTCGCACGCGACGGAGAGGTGGAAGAACGGCCTCCCGTGCCGGGCCCTCAGGCCGCACCACACCACCACCGCGCGGGCGCCCGCGCTCGCGGCCGCGGCCGGGGAGACGAACCGCTGCCCGGCGAACCCCGCCGGGTCGCCGTCGAAGGCGAAGCTCCAGTCGGCGCCGGCTCGGCCGACCGCCATCAGAGCCCGGTCGTCGTAGGAGGAGAACTCCCTGCGGCCCTCCAGCGACTTGTGGCGCGCCTCCCGGAAGGTCATGGGCGCGCTCAGCACGGCGCGCTCGCCCCGGCCCTTGTCACCGCCCTCGCCCCCGTCGCCGTCCTCCCCGTCCGCGAGGCGTGCGGGCAGTTCCTCCGGCGTTGCTCCCTCCACCAGGACGAACCGGTACGACGTGAGGTCACGGTGCCGGTCCGGCTCCGCGAGCCACGCGAGGCCGCCCGGGTCGGGCACGGCCGTCGGCGCCGGCGCCTCACCGGCCTGCCCGGCCCGTGGACTGGACAGCAGTTCACGGCCCCGCTCCGCGGTCAGCAGCGGCCCGAGCACCGGGTCGGCCACCCATCCGAGCGGCGCCAGATGGTCGGGCCCCAGCGGCTCCCAACGGGGCAGGGCCTCCAGCAGGGTCCGCCACGCCCCGTCGGCGTCCCCCCACCGCGCCATCTCCCGCGCCCGCACGACCGTCTCCCCGAACGGGCCGGTCGCCGTGTACTGGTATGTGCCGCTGCGCACCTGATCCAGCGTCTCGAAGGCCAGCGACACGACGCCTTCGTCGGCGCCCCGCAGATGGAACGTCAGCGTGGAGTCGTCCCAGTGCGTGTTCGCCGCGTGCGCGGCGACCAGCGGCGGCAACAGCTCCGGAGCGTACCGGGGGTCGGTCACCAGGCCGTCGAAGTACACCATGTAGGTCTGTCCGAGCAGGCGGCGTATCTGGTCGCCCAGTCCGGCGGCCCTCGGCCTGCCGTACGCCTTCGCCTCGTTCAGCGACTTCTGGGCCCGCTCCCAGTCGCCGCGCAGCGCGTCCAGCCGGGCCTGCGCCACCCTGGCGTCCAGCTCGCGTGTCGTGTCGTTGGCGAACTCCGGCTCCGTGTCGCTGCGGCGCGCCTGCAGGCTGTGGAACTCCCGGTGCATCGCCCGCATGAACTCGAGGAAGTCGGCGTGCCGCTCCGGCGGCTCGGCGCGCCAGCTCGCCCAGGTGTACACGGCCCATTCGCCGTCCTCGTCCACGTCGTCGGGATCGAGGAGGACGTGCGTGATGTCGGACTCCACGTCGAGTTGCAGCCCGCGCCGCCAGAGGTCGGCCTCCCGCCGCTCCTCGGGGCTCGCGTCGTCGTCGAGGTCCTCCTCGAACATCTCCGCGAGTCCGGACTCGTCGTTGTGCCAGTGCGCCTCCTCGGTCCCCGCGAGCAGCCACACGAACCCGCCCGCGTGCCGCCATCCGTCGCTGACCTCGAGGAAGCGCCGGTAGGACGGGGGCATCCGGCGGCCGAGACGCTCCTCCATGGCCGCGATCCGTTCCTCCGACGCGGGAGGGAGCCCCAGCCACCGGGCCCTGCGTGCGGCCTCGTCGTCCTCGCTCCGCTCCTCGTCGTCCGGCAGGGAGTCCGCCCATTCTCCGCTCCAGGCCTGAAGGAAGGGCCGCCAGTCGAATGCCGTGGTGTCCGTCATGCTCGCGATGCTGCCACCCGCCACTGACAGCGCCGCGTCGGGGCGCCGACCGCACGCGGGACACCGTGCGGACAGACGGACGGTCCCTCGCCCGCCGGGCGGCGGGCGAGGGACCGTGGGACGGGCGGGGTCAGCGCGCGGTGAGCGTCCAGAGGTGGTCGGCGGTGCCGTTGTCCGACCACTGCAGGACCTGGGCGCCGGAGGCCGTGCTCATGCCGTTGACGCCGAGGAGGCGTCCGCTGTTGTAGTTGGCGATCTTGTAGTAGCCGCCCGGGGCCGGGATGACCTGCCAGAGGTGGTCGGCGGTGCCGTTGTCACCCCAGATCAGGGCCGTGCCTCCGTCGGCGGTGCCCGCGTTGGTGATGCCCAGCAGCAGGCCGCTGGCCTGCTGCTGGATCTTGTACAGGCCGCTCCCGGCGGCCACGAGGGTCCAGTTCTGGTCGGTGCCCGTGGTGGACGTGGCCTGGACGACGGAGGTGCCCTGGCCGGTGCCCGCGTTCAGGGTGTCGAGGGCGAGGCCGCTGTTCTTGTTGGTGATCTGGTAGCGGCCGGCCAGCGAGGTGTTGGTGCCGCTGGGGGTGACGACCACGTGGTAGCCGTCGTTGGCGTTCATGACGACCGGAACCGTGATCGAGCCGTTCGAGACCGTGTAGCTGGCGTCGGAGACGGTGATCGGGCCGGGGGAGGCGTTGAGGCGTCCGGTGGCGGGGGAGTACTCGACTTTGACGTGCACCGTGCTGCCGAAGGCCGCCAGGGAGGAGAGGCCGTTGACGGTGACCGCGCACGAGCCGGTGCAGCCGCCTGCTATCACGCTGACCTGGTTGCCGGCGGCGTTGAGGGAGGCGAGTCCGTCGATGCCGGTCTGTGCGGGCGGGGTGGTGGTGAGCATGTTTCCGGACATGTCGCCGTACCACTTGTAGGTCCAGTAGGAGCCGTTGGGCGAGCCGCCGGTGTCCGTGAGGGTGTCGCCGAGGGTGCCGTAGTGGTTCCAGAAGGCGAGTTCGGCGTTGCGCACGCCGCCGCGCTCGAACTTGGCGGCGTACCCGATGAGGGCGCCGGAGTTGCCCATCTCGGACGGGGTGCCGTATTCCTCGATGTCGATCGGACGGGGGCTCAGGCCGAGGCTGGACTCCAGCGCGCGGTAGTCGGCGATGTGCGAGGCGATGGTGGAGCTGGTCTGCAGTTCGTGCCAGGCGATGACGTCGGGGACGGCGTTGTTGGCGATGGCGTCCTGCAGGAACGTCTGCATCTTGGCGCGGGTGTACGTCGCGAAGCTCGGACCCTGGATCGGCGTGGTGGTGTCCTTGGAGCGGATCTCCTTGTACGTCGTGTTCCACGCGGCGTCGAAGGGACCGGCCTTGGCGGTGTCCCAGTTCCCGTCGGGCTCGTTCCAGATGGCCCACGCGGAGATGTTGGTGGCGCTGGAAGCCTTGACGGCGGCGATCTGCTGGTCCACGGCGGACAGCCAGTTGCTCATGCTGACCCACTTGTAGGGGAAGTCCGGGTACCAGTCCGGCATTCGTGCGACCACCTTGGCGCCCGCGCGGGCCGCCTTCGGCGCCACCACGAGGGCGTCACCGGCGGGAGCGGGCTCCCCGTTGGGCAACTGGGAGCCGCCCGGGGCCATCTGCACGAAGGTGTTCGGCTTCAGCGCGTTGGTGAGGCTGTCGGAGGGGGTGGCGTTGTCGGCCAGGCCGTAGAGGCTGCCCGTGCCGACGTGGGTGACCGGACGCAGGACCTGGTTCGCGTTGACGACCAGGGTGGTGGCGGAGGTGGGGCTGGCCTGCGCGGACGCGCCGGTCAGCACGACGGCGCCGGTGACCAGCGTCGCGGCCACGGCGGCTGCAGTGACGCGGGCCCGAGGGCTTCCGGGTCGGTGGCGGGGGCTCAGGTATGACATCAGCGGCTCTCCTGAGGGAGGGGTGGGCACTGCGAGCGCAGGGATTGCTGCGGGCAATGGGGTTGCTGCGGGCACTGCGGGGGTGACGGGCGGGTCCATGGACAGGTCGCACGGACGGGACGTGGGCTCTCGCCTCCTGACAGGTGGGAGCCGGGCACGGTGTGCGGATGCGGCGGGGCAGGGCGGATCACGCCCCCGTCCGCTCGGCGGACCGGGGACCGCGGGCATCGGGAGGTCAGTCCTTGACCGCGCCCGCGGTGACGCCCGCGGCCACATAGCGCTGGGCGAGGACGAGCAGCACGGCGGCGGGGAGGGACGCGACGACGGCGGTGGCCATGATCGCGTTCCATTCCTGGTTGTTGTTGCCGATGTAGTGGTAGATGCCGAGCGTGATGGGGCGCCAGTCGCCGCCGCCGTCCAGGGTGTTGGCGAAGACGAAGTCGGACCAGGCCCACAGGAAGCTGAAGAGGGAGACGGTCACCAGCGCGTTGCGGCTGACCGGCAGGACGATCGACCAGAAGGTGCGGAAGGGGCCGGCGCCGTCGATGCGGGAGGCGGCGATCAGTTCGCCGGGGATGCCCGACATGAACGCGGTGAAGATCATGACGCCGAACGGCACGGCGATGGTGGAGTCGGCGATGATCAGTCCCCACCAGGAGTTGAGCAGACCGAGGTCGAGGAAGATGCCGTAGAAGCCCATGGCCATGACGATGCCGGGGATCATCTGGGCGATCAGCAGGAACAGACCGAGGGCGCCGCCGCCGAGCGGGCGGAGCTTGGCGAGCGCGTAGCCGGCCGGGGCGGCGAGCAGGAGGGTGAGGGCGACCGTGCCGAGGCCGATCAGCAGGCTGGTGCCGAGGTAGGGCAGCTGGTCGTCGAGGACGGCCCGGTAGCCCTCGAAGGTGGGGTGCAGGGGGAGCAGGTCGGGCGGGCTCTTGCGCATGTCCTGCTGCGGGGTGAGGGACACGTTGAGCATCCAGTACACCGGGAACAGCATGACGGCGGTGAGCAGGACGCCGACGGCGGTGTGCAGACGCGAGCGCCGGGCGGGGCGGTGGGCGGCGGTCATGCTTGCTGCCTCCTTTGGACGCGGATGTACAGCAGCCCGAAGGCGACGGCGATGAGGATGAGGATGTTGCCGACGGCGGCCCCGGGGCCGAACTTGGGCAGCAGCGTGCCGAATCCGAGCTGGTAGGACCAGGTGGCCAGGGTGGACGAGGCGTCACCTGGGCCTCCCTTGGTCATGATCCAGATCAGGTCGAACACCTTGAGGGTGTAGACGAGTCCGAGGAGCAGGGTGATCGCCGAGACCGGGCGCAGCAGCGGGAAGGTGATGCGCCGGAACTGCTGCCAGGCGTTCGCCCCGTCCAGCGACGCGGCCTCGTACAGCTCGCCCGGGATGTTCTGCAGTCCGCTGTAGAGGATGACCAGGTTGAACGGGATGCCGATCCAGATGTTGGCGACGATGACCGAGGTCAGCGCCCAGTCGGGCGAGGTCAGCCAGTCGACCGGCCCGACGCCCACCAGCTGGAGGGCGTAGTTGAGCACCCCGGACTCGCTGTTGAACATCCACGACCAGGTCGACGCCGACACGATCAGCGGCAGCAGCCAGGGGATCAGGAACAGCGCCCGGAGGGTTCCGGCGAGGCGGAACCGGCGGTTGAAGAAGACGGCGAGGGCGAGCCCGGCCGCGTACTGGAAGGCGATCGACACGAACGTGAAGACCATGGTGTGGCGCAGGGCCGGGCCGAACGTGGGATCGTCCAGGACGGTCCGGAAGTTGTCCAGCCCGGAGAACGGCGCGTCGCCCGACACGAACGACCGCACGGTGTAGTCGCGCAGACTCAGGTCGAGGTTGCGGTAGAGGGGATAGAGGTAGAACGCGGCGAGGTAGACGGCCAGCGGCGCGAGGAACGCGAGGGCGGTCAACCGGCTCCTGCGGCGCTGCCGGCGCTGCGGCGCCGGGATCTCCGTCCGTTGTCCGGCGTCGGTCGCCCCAGACCTCACCGGAGACCGCTGCGGTCGGCGGTCGACGCGGGCGGTGGTCATGCGAACTCCTGGATGCGGGTGGCAGGAATGCGGTGGACTGCCCGGACGGTCCGGTGACGGTGTCCGGGCAGCGAAGCGCTGTCGTGCGTGCGGTGTGAAGACGGCTCGCGAAGCGCCGTGGGCGGCGCGGCGGAGGTCAGCCGGCCTTGCCGGCGGCCTTCTGGGCGGCCTCGAGGGCGGCCTGCGGGCTCTGGCCGCCGGACAGCGCGGCCTGGACGGCGGTCCACATGGGCTGGGAGATGGTCGGGTACTTGGTGCCGAGGCCGCCGCTGGTGCGGCCGCGTGCCGCGGCCACGGCGTCGACCCACGGCTTGAGCGCGGGGTTCGCCTTGACCTGCTCGGCCTGTACCGCCGCGGTCGGCGCCACGTAGGCCAGGGTCGTGTCCGTGGACAGCAGGTTGGCGCCGCTGGTCAGACAGGTGACGATCTTCTTGCTGACGTCGTAGCGGGCGGTGTCCTTCTGCACGGGCACGGTGACGAACTCGCCGCCGGTCGGCACCGGAGCCGAACCCCCGTTCTGCGCGGGCACGTTGATCACGCCGTACTCGAAGCCGGCCTTCGCCGCGTTGCCGAGCTGCCAGGTGCCGTTCTCGCCGAACGCGTAGTCGCCGGTGGCGAACTCCTGCCAGCTGGTGGTCTGGGTGTTCTGCAGGACGTCCTTGGGGGCGAGCCCGTCGTCGACCCAGCCCTTCCACAGCGACAGCGCGGCGACGCCCTTCGCCGAGTCCAGCGCGGTGAGGTCGGCGCCGGCGCCCCAGAACCACGGCAGGAACTGGAAGCTGCCCTCCTCCGTGCCGATCGCGGAGAAGGTGATGCCCTTCTTCCCGGCCGACTTGACCTTCTTCAGGGCCGCCGTCAGCGAGTTCCAGTCCTTGATGGCGGCAGGGTCGACGCCTGCCGCGGCCAGCACCTTCTTGTTGTAATAGAGGGCGAGCGTGTTGGCGCCGATCGGGACGCCGTAGGAGGCGCCGTCGATGGTGCCCGCGCCGAGGATGTTCTGCTGTATCGACTTCGTGTCCAGGCCCAGATCGCTCGTCTTGGTGACGATGCCCGCCGCCACCAGCGTGGAGACGACCGGGTTGTCCACCAGCATCACGTCGGGCGCGTTGCCCTGCTGGGCGGCGAGCAGCGCCTTGTTGCCCAGGTCCGTGGTGTCCATGGCGGTGCGCTTGATCTTGACGCCGGCGTCCGTGCCGCACTTGCTGACGAGCTTGCCCCAGTCGGAGGAGGCGTCGAACTGCGGGTAGGGGTCCCAGAAGGCGTACGTCCCGCCGGTGCTGCCGGACCCGGAGGCGGAGGAGTCGGAGTCTCCGCCCCCGCAGGCGGCGACGGAGGTGAGCGCGCCTATTGCGGCGATCGCGGCGACCAGGGTGCGGCGGGTGTTTCTCACGGTGACCTCGTTGTCTGGTGCGGCTCGTGGTGAGCGAAGGAGGAAGGCAGGGAAGACAGGGAAGGCAGGAGAGACAGGAAGGACAGGAAGGACAGGAGAGGTGAGGAGGGGGGAGGGAAGGCCGGCAGGGCGACGGGGGGCGACGGGTCAGGAGGTGGGCAGCCACACGCGCATGCTGCCGTCCTGACGGTTGGCCCACGCGTAGTAGGGGATCGCGGTCAGCTCGAGGGGTTCGTCGGCTGACTCTGCGCCGTGGCGCTCGTCGGCGTCGGCAGCGGCGTCCGCGGTCCGGTACGGCCACCAGCCGGCGTCGGCGATGCTCCGGCGACGACCGGCGGCCAGGACGGTGACGACGCCGCCGAGCAGATCGGGACGGTGCTTGACGGCGAGCGGACGGGTGGTGTCGAGCACCATGTCGTCCAGCCCGCCGCCCGGGTGGTCGACCCCTTCCAGGCAGTAGACGAGCGGGCCGCGCTCGATGGCGACGCAGCCGCGCACGGCGTCCACCCGCGGGTCCGCGGCGGTGAGGCGAGGCTCGATGCCGAGGTCGAGGACGATCCGGTCGCCGGGCGCCCATGTGCGTTCCAGTCGCAGCCAGCCGTCGGCGACGGGTGCGCCCGCCGTGTCGTACACGCTGTCCCCGACGCGGACCCGGTAGTCGCGGCACCACTGCGGAATGCGCAGCGAGAGCGTCCAGGGCCGGTCCCGCGGCGTCTCCTCGACGCTCAGGGCGATCGTGCCCTGCCAGGGGTAGTCGGTCTCGGCGCTGACGACGACTGCGGACCCGTCGAGGTGACCGGTGTAGCGCCCGGCGACGTACTGGTGGATCTGCAGTCCGTCGCCGTCCGTGGAGGCCAGGTAGTGCTCCAGTCCGGCCAGCAGCCGCATCACGTTGGGCGGGCAGCAGGCGCACCGGAACCAGCGGGTGCGTCGGGCCGACTGGTCGCCGCCGGCGTCGGTGTGGCCGTCCCGGACCTGGAGCGGGTTGACGTACAGCCACCGCTCGCCGTCGAGGGAGACGCCGGCCAGGAAGCCGTTGTAGAGCGTGCGCTCGACGAGGTCGGAGTACCGGGCCTCGCCGGTGAGCAGGGCCATGCGCCAACTCCACTGGACGGAGGCGATGGCGGCGCAGGTCTCGCAGTAGGCGCGCTCATTGGGCAATTCGTACGGGTCGCCGAAGTCCTCCTCGTCGTGGTGGGCGCCGAGCCCGCCCGTGATGTGGGTCTTGGTGGCGGTCATCGCCTCCCACAGCCGCTCGGCGGCCGTGCGCAGTCCGGCGTCCCCGGTCTCGACGGCGAGGTCGGTCGCGGCGGCCAGCAGGTACAACTGCCGTACGGCGTGCCCCTCGACGTTCGTCGCCTCGCGCAGCGGCACACGGTCCTGGCAGTACACCTCGCCGCCCAGCAGGCCGTGGCCGAAGCGGTCGACGAAGTAGCCTGCGAGGTCCAGATAGCGGCGCTCGCCGGTCTCCCGGTACAGCTCCACGAGGGCGGTCTCGACCTCCGGGTGCCCGTCGACGCCGTCGATCGGCCTGCCGCTGCCGGGGAGGCCGAAGACCGAGTCGATGTGGTCGGCGAACTTCACGGCCACGTCGAGGAGTTCGCTGCCGCCGGTGGCCCGGTGGTGGGCCACCGCCGCCTGGATCAGGTGCCCGGCGCAGTACAGTTCGTGACCCCACCGCAGGTCCTGGTAGCGCGCGCCGCCCTTGAGCAGCTGGAACCAGGTGTTGAGGTAGCCGTCGTCCTGCTGCGCGGCGGCGACGAGGGAGACGATGCGGGCGACCTCGTCGGCGAGGCCGCCGTCCGGGGTCCGGGCGAGCTGCCAGGCAGCCGCCTCCAGCCACTTGTACACGTCCGAGTCCACGAACGGGTAAGCGCCCTGGAACTCTCCCTCGCCCGTGCCGGCCGCGAGCCGCAGGTTGCGCAGGTTCCCCGCCGACTCCAGCAGTCCGGGGCCCTGGGGGATGGAGATGCGCGCGTTCACCTCGCGGCGGGCGTCCCAGAATCCGCCGTGCACCGCGACGGCGGCGGGGGCGAGCGCGGCCTCGGCGTCCGGGCTGTGACGGACCGGGCCCTGGGGGGTGTCTCTGCGTCGGGACGGGGCCGACGGCAGGGAGGAAGGCACGGCGGAACGTGGGCGGGACATGGCTCTCCGGAGCGTTGGAGGGGAAGGCGGGTTGGAGGGGTCCGGCGTATGCGGGGCTCGTGGCGCCGCGGGCCGGCGTCTCGGGTTGCCGACAGGCGGTGCGATCTCTCGTTCCCGTTTGAGCAAACGTTTTTCTGTCCGGAAAGGTAGAAAGGTGAGGAGCGTGAGTCAAGAGGTACGCGCAAGTATCTTCAGTGCAGGGGGCAGGGCTGTTCAGCGACCGTGAACGATGTCACGATGTAGGTCGCCGAGGTCGTCTAGGAAAAGGGTTGCGCGTGACCGCCGTTCCAGGTTCTCCGCCGAGCGGGCGGGCCAAGCTCGCCGATGTCGCCAAGCTGGCCGGGGTCAGTGTCGGCACAGCCTCGAAAGCACTGAACGGCAGCGGCAGGATGCGGCCCGAGACCCGGGAGCGGGTCCTCGCGGCCGTGGAGGCGCTCGACTTCCGTCCCAACCAGCATGCGCAGAGCCTGCACACCGGCCGCAGCTGGACCGTGGGGCTGATGACGACCGACGGCATCGGCCGTTTCAGCACGCCCGTGCTGCTGGGCGCCGAGGACGCGCTCGGCGCCGGGAAGATCTCCGTGCTGCTGTGCGACACCCGTGGCGACGCCATCCGCGAACAGCACCATCTGAGCAACCTCGTGGACCGGCGGGTGGACGGCATCATCGTGACCGGCCGGCGCACCGACCCCCGGCCGCCCCTGAAGGGGATCGACCCGATCCCGACGGTCTACGCGCTCTCCCCGTCCACGGACCCGGACGACATCTGCGTGGTCTCCGACGACCGGAGCGGGGCACGGCTGGCCGTCGAGCACCTGCTGGCGACCGGCCGCACCCGGATCGCGCACGTCACCGGCCCGGCCCATCACGCCGCCGCCCGCGACCGCGCCCACCACACCGTCGAACTGATCGAACGCTCCTCGCTGGAGCTCGCCACCGGTCATGTGCACTTCGGCGAGTGGAGCGAGGCGTGGGGCCGCCGCGCCGCCGAGGCGGTCCTGCGGACGGCGCCCGACACCGACGCCTTCTTCTGCGGCAACGACCAGATCGCCAGGGGAGTCGCCGACGCGCTGCGCGAGAACGGGCTGGACGTGCCCGGCCGGATCGCGATCGTGGGCTACGACAACTGGGACGTGATGGCCCTCGCCTGCCGCCCGCCGCTCACCACGATCGACACGGACCTCGCCGAGATCGGCCGCCAGGCCGCCCTGCGACTGCTGGACGCCATCGGCTCCGCACCGGAGCCGGGCCGGCACACCGTGCCCTGCCGCCTCGTCGTCCGCGAATCGACCTGAGCTTGTTCTTTATCTACCAAGACCTGCCGGGCTTGCCGATGGCCTTGAGGGTCTCGGGGCGTTTGACGGTCTTGCCGACGTCGTAGCGGGGTTCCCGGTGTTTGTTCTTGGCGCCGAGTGGCCGTCCGGGGCCAGCGCCTCGGGGTTTGGGAACACGGGTCGGGCAGGCGAGGTGAGCGCGGATGTTCCTGAACCCCCGGCGGACTCGGGCCGGGGTGAGCCGGTCGGGTGCGGCGGGTTTCCCCCAGCGGCGGCGGAGGTCTTCGGCGAGGGGCCGGGCGAGCCGGAGCTGGGTGTGGGCGACGATCAGGATCCAGGTCCAGCGGTCCGCGGCTTCGGGGGTACGGAGTTTCGGTGTGGTCCAGCCGAGGGTCTGTTTCGCGAAGCGGAAGGTGTGCTCCAGATCAAAGCGGCGGAGAAACGCCTGCCAGAAGCGGTCCACGTCGTCCGGGGTGGCACCGGTCTTGGAGGACCATGACCACACCGGCGGGGCATCCCGGTCCTTCGACAGATGCTCGACCTTCAGCCGCATCAACGTCCCCTCGACCAACGGAAGTTCACCGTCGTGGACGAGCCAGGACGAGCGGTGGGTGAGCCTTGGGTGGACTCGGTCCCATGCCTGGGTCTCGGCCTTGCCGTAGTCGGTGGTGTCGGTGACGGTGGTGATCGCGGGCTCGGGCCAGGTCTCCGGCTTGGTGAAGCGGAATTCCGGGCCGTGCTTGGGCGGCCGGCCGTTGACGCCGTGCATCCTCGGTGGTTTCGGCAGACGCATGACGCGGTCGGAGCGGACTCGGCCGACCATCTCGACGGGCAGGTCGCGCAGGACCCAGGCCAGGCGGGTGGCGTCGTAGCCGGCGTCGCTGACGATCACGATGTGCGGGTCCGCGATCTGCCACTGGCCTGCGGCGATGAGCCGCTCGACGACACCCCGCAGTTGGGCGGCAGTGACCGCGGTGGCGTCGTCCACCGGTCCGAGCCGGACCGCGTCCAGGATCGCGGTCCAGGACGTGGCGCCAGGCTCCAGCACGGCCACGAAGGAGTAGGGCCAGCCCGGAATGAACTGCGACGCCGTCTTCGCACGGCCGTAGACGTGGCAGAACAACCGCTCCGCCGAACACGGCGCGTCCGAGCGAAGCCACGGCGACACGTCGACCGCCAGCACCAGGCGCCCGCCGTCGAAACGCGGCAGCGACAGCCCGGACAGCACCGTCCGCAGCCGATCCATGTCGAGACACCGTTCGAGGCCGGAAGAAAAAGAACAAGCTGAGCCGCCGGCCGTCGGTGACCCGACGCCGGTCGGGTGCGCCGGCGGGAGGAGGGCGTCCGCTCAGGGGCGGGCGGCGATCTCGCCCGTGACGTCCACGGCGATCTCGATCGCCCGCGCGGCGAGGGGCGAGTGCGTGCGGCCGGCCTGCCACAGCAGGAAGATCTCGCGCGGAGGGAGTCCCGGCTCGAGCGCGTGGACGCACAGTGACGCGTCGGAGCCGAGGTCGGCGCCGCGGACGGCGAGCCGCGGCAGGACCGCCGAGCCCATGCCGGCGCGCACCATCGACAGCACGGTCTCGTTGCCCGCGGTACGACAGACGATCTGCGGCCGGACGCCTCGGCGCGCCAGCGCCCGCTCCAGCCGGGCCTGGTCGCAGATCGGCGGGTGCGCCACCATCGGCGCGCCGTCGAGCCGAGCCGGGCGCACCGGACCGTCGGGAAAGACGCCGCGTCGGGCCACCAGCACATAGGGATCGTCGAGCAGTTTGCGGTGTTCGACGTCGCCGTCGACGCGGCCGTCGAAGAACATCAGGTCGAGGTCGTCGAGCCGGGGCCGGTCGGTCTCCTCCTCGAACAGCCGGATGTCGCAGCCGGGGTGTTCGTCCCGGAGCCTGCGTACGACCAGCGGCAGGATCACGTTGGACACGCTCTGGAAGGTGCCGATGTCGACCCGGCCGTCGCCGGCCTTGAACCGGTCGACGGCGTCCGCCATCGCCCTGGATCCGGCCAGCAGCGCGCGCCCGTGGGTCAGCACCACCGCGCCCAGCGGGGTGATCCGCACCGGTTTCGGACCGCCGGGCCGGTCGAACACGGCGCCGCCGACGGCCTTCTCCAGCGCCGCGATCTGCTGACTCACCGTCGACTGTGTGTACCCGAGCCGCGCCGCCGCCCGGCCGAAGGAGCCCTCGTCGGCCACGGCGGCCATGGCGGCGAGGTGCCGCAGTTCGACGTCGGACATGGTCCACCTCCACCAGCAGTGATCGGCTTCAACGATCGAATCGATCGCAAACTATCGCTTTTTACGATGGACTGTCAGGTCTAGCGTGACATTCATGACCGATCACCTTTCCCCTCACCTCTCCCACCGCCTCTCCCACGGCGAGAAGCTCGTCGAGGTCGGCGACGTCGAGCTGTGCGTCGAGACCTTCGGGAACCCCGCCGACCCGGCGATCCTCCTCATCGACGGCGCCGCCGCCTCGATGCTGTGGTGGGAGACCGGACTGTGCGCCCGCATCGCCCAGGGCGGCCGGTACGTGATCCGCTACGACAACCGTGACACCGGCAGATCCACCGGCTACCCGCCGGGACGGCCCGGCTACACGTACACCGACCTGGCGGGGGACGCCCTCGGCATCCTGGACGCCCTGGACGTCGAGCGCGCCCACCTCGTCTGCCGGTCCATGGCCGGCGGAATCGGCCTCATCGCCGGGGTGGACCACCCCGGCCGGGTGGAGTCCCTGACGTTCGTCTCCACCTCCACCGGCGAGGACGGACTCCCTCCCTCCTCGGACGAGCTCGCCGCCGGCATCCCCGCCGATCCGGACCCCGCCGACCCGGACGCCGTGGTGGACTTCGTCGTCGCCTCGGCACTCGCCTGCTCGGGCGGCTCGCCCTATTTCGACGAGAGCGCGACGCGCAGGCTCGTGGAGCAGGACGTGGCCCGTGCCCGCGACATCGCCTCCACCCTCGTCAACCACTACGCGATGTCCTTCGACGGGTCGTCCCGTGATTTCGGCTCCGTCCGGGCGCCGACCCTGGTGGTGCACGGCGACCACGACCCGGTGCTCCCGCTCCCTCACGGCCGCGCCCTGTGCGAGGCGGTTCCCGGTGCGACGCTGCTGGTCCTGGAAGGCGCCGGGCACGACCTGCCGAAGCCGCTGTGGGACGTGTTCGTCCCGGCCCTCCTCCGGCACACCGCGCGCGGCCGGACATGACCCCGTTGCGGTCGGCGCTCTGGCTGCCGCTCTTCGAGGAGCTCGCCGACCCCTCGGCGGTGGCCCGGCTGGCCGTCGAGGCGGAAGAGGCCGGCTGGCACGGGGTGTTCGTCTGGGACCACCTGCGCTGGCGCGAGCCCGTCCGGCGGGTGGCCGACCCGTGGATCACGCTGGCCGCGATCGCCGCCGCCACCCGGCGCGTGCGGTTCGGCCCCATGGTCACCCCCCTCGCCCGCCGGCGGCCGCCCAAGGTCGCCAGGGAGACCGCGACGCTGGACCGGCTCGGCGGCGGCCGCCTCACCCTCGGCGTCGGTCTCGGCAGCGACCGCTTCGCCGGCGAGTGGAGCGCGACGGGCGAGGAACTCGACGACCGGCGGCGGGGCCGCATGCTCGACGAGTCACTGCAGATCCTCACCGCGGCGTGGTCCGGCAGGCCGGTGCGCCATCACGGCCCGCACTACACCGTCGACGGCGTCTCCTTCCTGCCAAGGCCGGTTCAGCGACCCGGCGTGCCCGTGTGGGCCGCGGGCCTGCCCGGCAACGTCGGACCGCTGCGCCGCGCCGCCCGGCACGACGGCTTCTTCCCGGTGAACCTCCAACACCCGGACCGGCTCGCCGAAGCCGTCGCCACCCTCGCCGGTCTGCGCGAGGGGAGGACGAGCCCGTACGACATCGCCGTCGCCCTCCCGCCCGGCGTCGATCCGGCGCCGTACGCCGCAGCGGGCGCCACCTGGTGGCTGGCGGAATTCGCGCCGCAGACCGTGTCGCTGGACCGGGTGCGCGGCGTACTCCGCGACGGCCCGGCCGGCGCCGGCGGGCCCGGCACCGGGTGAGACCAGCGGGTTCTTCCTCCGCGCGGCACGCGCCTTGCATGTGGCTGACCTGTGGAAATAGCCTCTGCACAAGCCGGTGGGGGTCGCCGGCCCGGGATGTGGTCCACAACATCATGGTCGCGAGGTGCGAACCGGCTGTTGTCCGTGGCCTGCCGGGCAGGAGGCCCGAGTCCGGGTCCTCCACCGATTCCGGAGCAGTTCAGTGCATGAAGTCGGCCTCCTGGTGCTGGCGCCGTCGGCGAGTTGCGCGGTCCGCGCGGCGTCGTTCCACGCGCACGCCGCCGCAGCGGACGGGGGGCCCGCCGGCAGGGGCCTGCCGCGCGACGACCACGGGCTGAGAAACGGGCCGCCGGGCGCGGTCCGGGCGGCGCGGCTCCCGAGGCCGGCGTGCCGCGCGACAGGCACATGGGCGCGACGGACGGGAGAAGCCCGGCCGTGACGCCGGTACAGGCCGGTGAGTTCCAGGAGCCCTCGGGGCCGCGAACTCCTCGCCGGACCTGCACCGCGTCCGTACCGCACCGGGAAAGCCATCATGCCCTCACAGACCTCCACCCTGTCGGTCCCCTCCTCGCTGCGGCCGTCCCTGCCGGCGCTGCGCCGGAACCGCCGCTCGACCGGATCGGCGAGGTACCGCGTCCCGCTCCTCGTCATCGCCGCCTTCCTCCCCCTGTACTGGGGGTGGGACGCCGTTCTCGCGACGGACGGCGGTGACCTCGCCGCGCAGTACGCGTGGGCGGGGTTCGTCGGCAGGCACCCGGCCACGCCGTACGGGCTCTTCTGGTTCGGCGGTGTCCACACCGTCAACTACAGCGTCATCTCACCGCACTTGATGGCTCTGTTCGGCGTCCGGGCCGTCTCCGTGCTGTCCGGGGTCGGCGCCACCTGGCTGCTGGCCACGCTGCTGGAGCGCACCCTTCCGCGCGTGTCGATGTGGCCCGCGCTGGTCGGCGCGCTGGGCCTCTGGTACAACGTCGTGCTCGGCCGCACCACGTTCGCACTCGGTCTGGCCTTCGCTCTCGCGGGCCTGCTCGCCGTCGCGGATCGCGCGCCCCGGCCCGCCAGGCTCGCCGCCGCCGCGCTCGGGGCGCTGTTCGCGACCATGGGCAGCCCGGTGGCCGGGCTCTTCCTGCTGGTGGCGGGAGCCGGATACCTGGTCGACCGGCAGTACGCCAAGTGCCTCGCCCTGAGTCTCCCGCCCGTCGCCGTCGTCGGTGTGACGACCCTGCTCTTCCCTTTCCAGGGCGAACAGCCCATGGCCTGGGGCCGCATGATCCTGCCCGTGCTGCTGTCCGCG
Organism: Streptomyces sp. NPDC020597; assembly: GCF_044335095.1. NCBI lineage: Bacteria > Bacillati > Actinomycetota > Actinomycetes > Kitasatosporales > Streptomycetaceae > Streptomyces > Streptomyces sp. NPDC020597. The sequence continues at coordinate 194,795 of NZ_JBIRUL010000007.1, forward strand.
GCCGTGGTGTGGGCGTCTCCGCGGGAGTGGCGGGTGGTGCGGGCGAGCGGCGTCGTGTACGCCGTCGGGGTCGTGCTGACCTGGGTGGTCCCCTCGCCGGTCGGCAACAACGTGGAGCGCCTCGCCCTGCTCTTCGCGCCCGCGGTGCTGCTCGCGGCCGCGCTGCACCGCCGCTCCGGAGCCTTCCGGCACGGGGGCCGGCGAACCCGCATGCGGGCGATGGCCCTGGTGACGGCTCTGTCCGTCTCCTACCTCTGTGCGACGTCGCTGACGCATCTGCGCCGCCCCGACCCCGTCCCGGGCTGGGTCACCCACACCGACGGCGTGATCGCCGCGCTCGACCGGCTGGGCGCGGACCGCGGGCGGGTCGAGCTGCCGACGGACGACGACCATCGCGGGGCCACCCTGCTCGGTCCGCACTTCGAGCTGATGCGGGGCTGGAACCAGCAGCTGGACGTCGAACGGGGACGCCTGTTCTACGAAGGGCATCTGGACGGGCCGCAGTACTACGCCTGGCTGCGTCACTGGGCGGTGGGTTTCGTCGTCCTCCACGACGGCACGCCCGATCGGTCCGCGGAGCGCGAGACGGCTCTGATCAAGGAGGGACAGCGCTGGCTGGAGCCCGTCTGGCAGGACCGTTACTGGAAGGTCTACCGGGTCCGCGACACTCTGCCGCTGGTCTCCGCCCCGGCCGAACTGCTGCGCGCGGGCGAGGCGGATCTGACGCTGAGCATGCCCGGCGCCGGGTCGAGCGTCGTGCGGATCGCGTATTCGCCGTGGTTGCGTGCCGAGGGAGCGTGCGTCACCGCGGACGGCCCGTGGACCCGGCTCACCGTGCCCCGGGCGGGCGTGTACCGGCTGACGTCGGACTACGCCGCGGAGTCCGTCGACGAGAGCGGCTGCCCGACGGCAGGGTGAGGGGTCGTCGTCTCCGCCGGACCGGCGTCCGGCAAAGACCGCCGTCGACGACGCCGCCGCGGCCCCGGCTCAGTCGTCGAGCGGCTCGTAGTCGAACCAGTCGAAGTGGACGACGCCGGTCGCCGCGTACATGCCGATGACGCGTCCGGTGAAGCCGCCGGCGACCTCGGTGGACAGGTAGCGGCCGTCCAGGGTCGCGAGTTCGGAGACCGTGCCGTCGGGCTGTTCGACGCCGAGCGAGACGAGGTCGGGCCCCGTGCACGGCCCGTGCGGGGACGGGGATCGCGTGACCGTGACGGCGAGGACCACCGGCCCGGCCGGCACGGACTCCTCGGCCACGACCGTGCGCAGCGATCCGACGCGGGCGACCACGCGCACCCGCGTGCCGGACGCCTCGATCGCGTAGTGGTGCCGCTCGTCGAGCCGGACGGCGAGACCACCGCTTCCGTCCGCGGCGTCGGCCAGCGTGCGCGCCCTGCAGGACGGATGCCGCTGGCGCCGGCCCGTGAACACCACGTCGGGCTCGTCCAGGGAGCCGCCCCGCGCGCGGAGCGTCAGCCAGCCGGGGCGCTCCTTGGCGGTGCAGTGCTCGGCGGGCCGGTCGCGCACGGAGATCCAGTACGGGCGCAGTTCGGCGAGCTCGAAGTCGTCCCGGTGCTCCTCGGCGGGGCCGGGGGAGAGCGGCCAGGGGGGTTCGGGGAGGTCCAGGGCGACCTCGCCGACGACCGGCCAGTCGTCCTCCCAGGTCACGGGGGCGAGGAAGGTCTCCCGGCCGAGCACGTGCCAGCCCGGTGTGCCGCCGCCCGGCCGGACGCCGAGAAGCACCATCCACCAGGACCCGTCGGGCCCCTGGACGAGGTCGCCGTGCCCGGTGTTCTGGACGGGACGGTCGGTGCCCCGGTGGGTGAGGATCGGGTTGGCCGGGCACGGCTCGAACGGGCCGGCGGGCGTAGGGCCGCGGGCGATCGAGACGCCGTGGCAGCGTTCGGTGCCGCCCTCGGCGATGAGCAGGTACCAGTACTCGCCGATGCGGTACAGGTGCGGCGCCTCCGGGGCCTTGGCGCCGGGACCGCCGGACCAGAGCCTGCGGGGAGTGCCGTACGTCTGCCCGGTCAACGGGTCGATGCGGACCTGCGAGACGCCGGCGACCGTGCACCAGCAGACGCCGTCCTCGTCCCAGGCCAGGTCGGGATCGATGCCGGGGACGCCCGGCGCCCGGACGGGATCCGACCAGGGCCCGGCGGGGTCGGTGGCCGTGACGATCAGGTTGCCGCCGTCCTCGCTGCAGTTGGTGACGATCAGCCAGAAGCGGCCTTCGTGGTGGCGCAGGGTGGGTGCGTAGATCCCGCCGGAGGAGGGCATGGAGGCGGGCAGACGCAGTTGCTCCGGCCGGTCCAGCACGTTGCCGATCTGGGTCCAGTGCACCAGGTCCCGGCTGTGGAAGAGGGGGACCCCCGGGAAGTACTCGAAGCTGGAACAGGCCAGGTAGTAGTCGTCGCCGACGCGGCAGACGCTGGGGTCGGGGTGGAACCCGGGGATCACGGGGTTGGCGACGGGTCCGTCCGGCTGGCGCAGAGCGGGCACCTGAGAGGTCCTCTCGTCGGTATCTCGTCGGTGACGCGGCGGTACGTGAAGCAGGCGCGGTGTCGGTCGGCAGGCGACCGTCGACTGCCGGAGCGCGACTGTCGAAGCGCTTCACTTCCTCGCGTAAGCTAACGGACCGGCATCGCGCACTCAAGGTGCCCTACGCTGCCCTACGTTGGCAATACCGCTTCGTGCTGGGCTGATTCGCACACGCCGCAAGGAATCGCGCCGTTGTCGAAGCGCTTCGATCGACGGGGGTTCGAGGGTGCGATACGGCCCCGATTCCCGACCGGCGTCCTGCGCGCGGGCGACGAGGTCCCCGAGCGCGACGACGAGCGCGGCGCCGTGGCAGGTCACGGATGTCCCAACAACCCAGGGACAGCTTGTGGTTAAGGGCTTAATCACCCAGCGTACGCAGCGACGGCGGCGGGTCGAGGCAGGTGAGCCGGAACCCGGCCTGTGGAGCATCGACCGTCGCGGTGCCGCGATCGGCACACGTACGTCACGTGAACAAGAGGGGAAGCGGTGGAGGCGACGATTTCACGGGTGCGGCAGAGCACCATACCTCCGGTCGTTGCGGCGCGGTGGGCGCTGTGGACGTTTGTCATCATCAACGCGGTGATCGTGGAGGCCCTGTTCCTCACCTCCGGGACCGGCAAGAACGGTGTGCTCACCGTCGCCAAGTTCTTCGGCCTGCACGCCGCCGTGCTGATGCTCTTCCAGCTTCTGCTGGTGGCACGGCTGCCGTGGCTGGACCGCCGTATCGGCATGGACCGGTTGACGGTGTGGCACCGATGGGTCGGCTTCACCCTGCTGTGGACCGTCCTCACCCACGCCGTGCTGGTGGTGCTGGGCTATGCCGATCTCAGCGGCACGTCCATGACGAAGACGTTCTTCTCGCTGGCCGGAGTGCCGGCCTCGCTGCTCGGGATGCTCGCCGCGGCGATCATCGTGGTGGTCGCCGCGGTCTCCGCCCGGTATGTGAGGCAGCGGCTGCGGTACGAGGTCTGGCACGGCCTGCACCTGCTGCTGTATCTGGCGCTGGGGCTGGCCTTCGTCCATCAGCTGCAGGAGACGACGACCTTCAGCTCGTCGTTGCCCGCGAAGCTCTACTGGTGGGCCCTGTGGCTGTTCGCGTTCGGCGCCCTGGTCGTGGGCCGGATCGTGCTGCCGGTGTGGCGCAACTCCTACCACCGGTTCCGGGTCGCCGAGGTGGTGGTGGAGTCGGACGACGTGGTGTCGGTGCACGTCACCGGCCGGCACCTCGACAAGCTGCCCGCCCGGGCCGGGCAGTTCTGCATCTGGCGGTTCCCCGAACACCACCACTGGTGGCTGGCGAACCCGTTCTCGCTGTCGGCGGCGCCCGACGGCCGAACGCTGCGGCTCACCGCCAAGGCGGCCGGCGCCGCCAGCGCCGGACTGCGGCATCTCACGGTCGGCACCCGCGCGTTCGTCGAAGGGCCCTACGGCGCGTTCACCTCGCTGCACCGCGGACGCCCCGGCGCGCTGCTGATCGCCGGAGGGGTGGGGATCACCCCGGTCCGGGCCCTCCTGGAGGAGGAGCAGTCGGGCGACGTCGTCGTGCTCTACCGGGTCCGCAGCGAGGCGGACGCCGTGCTCGTCGACGAGGTGCGCACCCTGGTCGCGCAACGCGGTGGGCAGTTGCACCTGCTCACCGGCCGCACGGGAGAGGGCAGCGCGCCCTTCGCGCCGGAGAGCCTGCGGGCGACGGTTCCCGACATCGGCGAACGCGACGTGTACGTCTGCGGGCCGCCCGCGATGACCGCGGCCGTGCTCGGCGCCCTGCGCGACCTGCGGGTCCCCCGGGGGCAGGTGCACGCCGAGCGGTTCGGCCTGGCCTGAGACCCGCCCGGGGCGGCCCCACCCGCGTCCCACCCGGGGCGGTGCCCGGCCGCCGGTCCACGGCGTGCCGGGCACCCCGCCGTTCCACGATCACCGGGGCTGCACGCCGGGCGCGCAGCCCCGGTCGTCGTCCCGGCCGTCGGCGCCGTTCGGGGTCGAGCGTCCGGACCGGCGTCGTGGAGCCGTGCCCAAGGGCACGGGGCCCCGCCGCGGTGACGTCACGTCCCGCGACGGGGCCCCGTGCCCTCGGTCAGAGGCAGTCCACGTCGGTGGTGGCGAGTGCGGCGTAGACGTCGGGCCGGCTGCGGCGGATCCGCAGGGCGAGGACCGCCCCGGTCGCGAAGACGAGCGGGGTGAGCGCGATCAGCGTCCAGTTGACGAGCGGTGCGGCGCCGGTGAAGAGATTGAGGCGCGTGCAGACCAGCCCGGTGATCACGGCGAGGAGGAGCGCGGCGGTCGCCGGTGCGGCGACCGTGCGCAGGCGTCCCACCGCGTGCGCGCCGGGGCTGCGGCGGAAGAAGGCGGCCACGGCGCAGGCCGCGAGCGTCTGCAGCGCGAGGATGCCGACGACGCCGGGGGTGTTCACCCACAGCAGGAACTCGTTGTACGGGTGCACGCCGATCGCGGCGAACATGGCCGTGACGGTGGCCGCCAGCGCGGTCTGCGCGATGCCGGAGACCCAGGGGGAGCCGTGCCGGGGATGGATGCGTCCGAGGGCCGCGGGGGCGACGCCCTCTGCGGACAGTGCGTAGCCGTACCGGGTGATGGCGTTGTGGAAGGCGAGGAGGGAGGCCAGCAGGCTGCTGACGATCAGCACGCGCTGCAGGTCGGTCGCCCAGCCGCCCACATAGCGGGTCATGGCGGTGAAGAACATCTCGGCGGGGTTGTGCGCCGCGGTCCCGACGGCCCCGTCGTCGCCGAAAGCCTGGACGATGACCCAGACGACGAACGTGTAGAACAGGCCGAGGAATCCGACGGCCAGGTAGGTGGCGCGGGGCACGGTGCGGTTGGGGTCGCGGGCCTCCTCGCGGTAGAGGGCGGTGGCCTCGAACCCGATGAAGGCGGCCACGGCGAGACCCAGCGGTGCGCTCATCTGCGAGGTGAAGACATGGGAGGGGGCGAAGGAGGCAAGGCTCAGCCCGTTCGCGCCGCCCTTGAGGAGGATCGCGCCGGCGAGCAGCGCCAGGACGGCGGTCTCCGCGATCAGCAGGGCGGCGAGCACCTTGGCGCCGACGTGGATCGACCGGAAGCCGAGGAACCACACCACGGCGATCCCGGCGAAGGCGTGGACCGGCCAGGGCAGGTCGACGCCCAGGAGGTCGTCGGCGGTGGCGGCCGCGAAGAATCCGAACGCCCCGTAGGTGCCGATCTGCAGGGCGTTGTAGGAGAACAGGGCGAGCAGGGCGGCGCCGAGCCCGGCCGGGCGGCCGAGCCCCCGGGCGACGTAGGAGTAGAAGGCTCCCGCGTTGCGGATGTACGGCGTCATGGCGGTGAAACCGACCGCGAACAGGCACAGCACGACGCCGACCGCCAGATACGCGACGGGCGCGCCGATGCCGCCGAAGAGGATCGCGAGCGGGGCGATGCCGGCCATGACGGTGAGCGGCGCGGCGGCCGCCACGACGAAGAAGACGATGTCGCTGACGCCGAGGGTGGCACGCGGCAGCCGGCCGGTCGGATCCGTCCCCGAGGCCGCCGGGGGCTGCTGGGGGGTGAGGGAGGTGCGGGGCTCGGACATGGAGGTCTCCGCGTGATGCGTGAGGTCGACGGGGGAGGGGACTTTCCCTGGCACGCGGGCCCGGCCGAGACGACGTCGAGAGGCTATCGTCGCACGGCGGCCACGGGGCCGGGGGTGCCGGAGCCGTGCGTGCGCCGGCCTGCCAGCCAGGTCCCGAGGACGGGCAGGCGTGCGAGGTCGCGGGGCGCGGTCCCGACCGGGTCGGCGGCGAGATGCACCAGGTCGGCGCGCATACCGGGGCGCAGAACGCCCCATTCCTCCTCCTCGAACGCCTGGTGGGCGCATCCGGCGGAGTAGGCGGCCAGGGCGGTCGCGGTGTCGATCCGCTCCTGGGGAAGCCAGCCGCCCCCGGGGACTCCCTCGGGTGTCTGGCGGGTCACTGCGGTGGCGATGCCCCGCAGGGGTTCGTGATCGGTGACCGGCCAGTCGCTGCCGAACGCGATGCGCGCGCCGGAGGCGAGCAGGGCGGCGATCTGGTACTGGCGCGCCCCGCGCTCCGGGCCGATCTTCGGCAGGATGAGGTCGGTCATCAGACGGTCGGGCTGCGCCCACAGCGGCTGCAGATTGGCGATCACCCCGAGTGCGGCGAAGCGCGGCAGGTCGGCGGGGTGGATCAGCTGGGCGTGGGCGATGACCGGGCGCCGGTCGCGGGGGCCGTTGGTGCGGGCCGCGGCCTCGACGGCGTCCAGCGCGGCCCGGACGCCGCCGTCGCCGAGCGCGTGGATGTGCGGCTGGAACCCGAGGGCGTCGACCGCGGTGACGGCGTCCGCCAGTTCCGCCGGGGTCCAGTTGGCGATGCCGTGGGAGTGCGGGCAGTCGGTGTACGGCTCCAGCAGAGCGGCCGTGCCGGACTCGATCACCCCGTCGGCGAAGAACTTCACGGTGTGCGCGGTGAGCAGCCCGGGGGCGGCGTCCTGCACCCGCGCACGCTCCGCGGCGAGCAGGCCGACCCGCTCGCGCCAGCGCTCCGGGCCCAGGAAGAAGCCCAGGTCGGCGCGGACCGGCAGGCCGGGTCCGCTGGTCGCCGCGGTGATCCAGACGTCGGCGTGGTGCGGTTCCACCCAGGCGTCCTGCACCCAGGTCACCCCGGAGGCGGCGAACCGGGCGGCGGTCGCGCGCAGCGCGTTCACCTGCGCGCCGTGGGACGGCTGCGGGACGAGATCGAGGACGGGAAGGACGGCGGCGAACTCGCGCAGGGTGCCGAGCGGTTCGGCCGAGCCCTCGCGGCGGACGATCTCCCCGCCTCGCGGGTCGGGCGTGCCGGCGGAGAACCCGGCCCGGCGCAGCGCCTCGCTGTTCACCCAGGCGGTGTGGTGGTCCATCGTGCGCAGCACGACGGGACGGTCGGGGACGGCCTCGTCCAGCCAGCGGGCGTCGAACCGGCCGTCGGGGGCCAGCCAGGCGTCGAAACCGTCACCGGTGATCCACGCGGCTTCGGGGTTCCGGTCCGCCCACTGCCGTACGGCCTCGACGATCTGCTCCACGGAGGTGCACTCGCGGACCGGGGCGCCGAGCAGTCCCAGGCCGCCCGCGAGAGGGTGTGCGTGTCCGTCGCCGAACGCGGGCAGCAGGGCGCCGCCGTGCAGATCGATCACGACGGCGCCGCTGCCGCGGGCGTCGAGCGCCTGCGCTCCGAGCGCGCTGATCCTGCCATTCGTGACGGCGAGGGCGTCCAGCGCCGGGCGGTCGGCGGTTCCGGTCCTGACCGTTCCTCCGGTGAACACGATGTCGGCCTGCATGGCGGTGATGCCCTTCCCGTCCTCGCCCACCCCGAACTGAAACCGATTCGGTTTCAGTAATGTAGGCCCGCGTCCGGACGGCCGGGAAGGGTTTTACTGAAAGTTATTCGGTAAACTCCGGGCGACGACACGCGAGCGGCGACACCGCCGCCCGGGAGCCCCAGGAAGAGGAGCCCACGTGCCAAGGCCGCGCACCCCGTTGCTGGACCGCCGCCGCATCGGCGCGGGCGCACTGAGAGTCGCCGACGAGCAGGGCGCCCTCAGCATTCCCGCCCTGGCCCGCGAACTCGGAGTCGCTCCGTCCGCGCTGTACCACCATGTGTCCGGTCGCGAGGAGATCGTGTCGCTCATGAGGGAGGAGCTGAGCCGGGAAACCGGACCCGACGACTGGGATCCCGCACAGCTCTGGGAAACGTCCCTGGAGTCCTGGGCCCGCTCCTATCGCACCGCCTTCGCCGCCCACCCCGGGGCAGTCCCCCTGCTCGCGACGGCCCCCCTGGCCGAACCCTTCATGCACGCCAGGTACGAGAGGGTCGCCGAACTCCTGCTGACCGCCGGCTTCGGAGCGGCCCAGGTCATGCCCCTGATCAACGCGCTGGAGAACTTCATCCTCGGCTCGGCCCTCGACCTCGTCGCGCCGCCGGTGATGGTCTCCGACGTGACCCGCGAGGCGGCGCCGCACCTCAGCGCCGTACTCGACGAAACCCCAACCGACCACCGCCGGGCCGAGCTCGCCTTCGACACCGGTCTGCGCGCGCTGCTCACCGGCTTCCGGGCGCTGCTTCCCCGGTGAGCGGCCCGTCCGGCGGCCCGCGCCGCACCCGACCCCCGAGGAGTCCCTCATGACCGCCGCCTTCCACGTCCTGACCACGGGCTACGCCGACGAGCGGGTGGCCGGCACCGTCACCCTGCTCGTCGACGGCGAGACCGTCGCGATCGTCGATCCCGGCATGGTCGCGGACCGTCGGCTCATCCTGGACCCGCTCGCGCCCCACGGGCTGAGCCCGCAGGACGTCACCGACGTGATCTTCAGCCACCACCACCCGGACCACACGCTGAACGCGGCCCTGTTCCCCGAAGCCCGCTTCCACGATCACATGGCGATCTACCGCGACGACGTCTGGGAGGACCGCGACGCCGACGGATACCGGCTGTCGCCGTCGATCACGCTGATGACGACCCCCGGCCACACCGCCGAGGACGTCAGCACCCTGGTCACGGCCGCCGAGGGCCTGGTGGTCCTGACCCATCTGTGGTGGACCGCCGAGGGACCCGCCGACGACCCCTTCGCGCCCGATCGCGAGCAGCTGCGGGCGGCCAGGGAGAAGGTCCTGGCCCTCGGCCCGGCGCTGATCGTGCCGGGACACGGCGCGCCCTTCGCCCCGTCGGCCTCGACGCCCGTCTGACCCGGCCCGCGACGTCGCGCGTCCCGCACGTCCCGCCACGTCCCGCCGGGCGGTGACCCGACGGGGCGAAGGCAGCGGCGGCACCCCGCTCCCGCAGGCGATCCGTTGGTCGATCCGCCCCCCGATCCGTCCCTCGACGGTGATGCTCCAGCGCCGCGTGAGCGACGCTGCGGACCGGGCGTCGCCGGGCGGACGGCACGGTCGGAGCACGCCCTAGGATGCCGTCGAAGACATCCGGCATCCGATCGCCCCTCGGCCCGGCGACCGTCCGGCCGCCGTCGCCCGGCGGGCCGGGGGAGCAGTTCTTCACCACGAGCGGTCACGGCGGTTGGGGTGCCCATGGAGAGCTCACGCGTCTGGCGGCGTCCGACACTCGACGCCGTGGCCGCCCGGGCCGGCGTGTCCACCGCCACGGTGTCGAACGCGCTCAACGGCACCGGACGGCTCTCCGAGGCAACCAGGCAACGCGTGCTGGCCACGGCACGCGAACTGGGCTACGCCCCGGCGAGCACGGCCCGTGCCCTGGCCCGCGGCAGCACCGGCGTGCTCGGCCTGACCATGACCACGTACGGCGACCTGCCCGTCTCGTACACCGAGATCCCGTTCTACGCCGCCCTGACGCTGAGCGCCATGGCGGCTGCGCACGAGCGCGGCTATCTGCTCCTGACGATGCCCAGCTCGATGTCACCGTGGATGTGGCTCAACACGCCGATGGACGGCGTCATCCACGTCGAACCGCGCACCGACGACCCGGTGGCCGCCATCCTGCGGGAACGGGGCATACCCATGGTCAGCGAGGGCCGGCCGCCGCGGCCGCACCCGTGCGACGCGTGGGTGGACTCCGACCACGAGAGCGGCCTCCGTCTCCTGCTCGACCACCTCGTGGAGTCCGGGGCCCGGCGGATCGGGCTGTCCCTGCCCGTCCACGACGACGCGTATCCGCAGCTGGTCGTGCACGCCTACCGGTGCTGGTGCGACGAACACCGCATGCCCGCCCTGGTGGAGGAGTACGCCGTGCTGCCCGACTACTTCACGGCCGAACAGCGCGCGGTCGGCCGGCTGCTCGAGCGCGATCCGCGCCCCGACGCCGTCATCGGCGTGTACTCCGACTCCGGCCACAACATTCTCGCCGCCGCCCGCCGCCACGGACTGCGCGTGCCGCGGGATCTGCTGGTGGCGTGCGTCAGCGAGGACCCGGAGTACGCGAGCACAGCACCGCCCGTCACCACCCTCGGTCTGCGACCGGACCTCGTGGGCACCGAAGCGGTCGACCTTCTGATCTCCGTCATCAACTCCCGCAGCGGGGTGAACCGGCGTCGGCTCGTGCCACCCGTGCTGCTGCCCCGCCGGTCCACCCGGCGCGAGGCAGGCCGGGCGAGCGCCGCTCCGTGACCGCGACGACCCGAGGGGTCGGACCGCGGAGTCGAGCGGGGCCGGTTCGGGCGGGGTCGGGTCGGGGGGCGCCCCCGTCGGAGACGCCCCCCTCGGTCCGGTCGGTCAGCAGCTCGAGTTGGTCTGGGTCAGGAGGCCGAGCCGCCACGGCAGGCTGTTGTAGTCGCCGCTCGCGTTGGGGTTGAGGCCCTGGTACAGGTACTGCAGACGGCAGCTCGGGATCGTCAGCGTCTGGTCGTACCCGGAGCGGATCATCTCACCGTGACTGATGTCCCGGGTCCACGCGCCGGACGGGAAGGACACCTTGTTGGCCCGTGCGAACGGGTTGTTCTCGGACGCGGCGAGCGGCGTCCAGGAGCCGGCGAGGCTGCCCGACGTCCACGAGCGGAAGTACCGCCTGCCGTCCGATCCGATCGCCTCGACGATCAGGAGGTACTGGTTGGTGCCCTGCACCTTGTAGACGTTGCTCGCCTCGAACAGGTTGTTCCTGCTGTCCTGCGCGGCGATGACCGTGTTGGTGAACCCGTTGGGGAACTGGCCGACGGTCGTCTGTGAGCGGTACAGGTGCCCGTTGTCGTCGGAGGAGAACAGGTAGCAGTTGGCGCTGTCGCAGATCACCCACATGTCGACCCAGTAGCCGTTGCCGATGTTGCGCCTGATGATGTCCGGCATCGACGCGTAGAAGTTGCGCGGCGCGCTCCACCCGTTGGGGTTGTTGATGTCGGGGTTGGTGGAGTAGGACGCGTTGCCGGTCTGGTAGACGAGGTACCACAGGCGCTGCTGCGTGTTGTAGAAGACCTGCGGCGCGGCCCGGTACCCGGAGCCGATGGCCGTGCGGTCCAGGTAGTGGTGGGTGGCCGAACCGGCCTGCGACCAGTCGGAGAAGCTCAGGTACACGAGGTTGTACCCGGCGGCCCTCGCGGTGCTCGCGAACACGTGGTACTTGCCGTTGTAGTAGACGACCGTCGGGTCCTTGATGCCCGCGATGTTGTGGGTCGAGTCCGGCTTCGGGGCGATCAGGGGGCCGCTCGAGCTCCACGAGAAGCTGGCGGGCAGGGCGGCGGCGGTGCGGGGCGCGACCGCGGTGCGGGCGGCGGGAGTGCCGCCCATCGCGCTCAGTGCCGACCGGTAGGCGGCCTTCTTGTTGCCGCTGCGGTCGAACAGCAGCGGGTTCTCGCCGGAGCGCCAGGAGTCGCTGTCGCGGATGCCCCAGACGGTGATGCCCTTGCAGCGCGCGACGTTCAGACAGGCGCGCACCGTGTTGGCGTAGGCGTTCGCCGGCGCCTGCGCGATGTCCAGTTCGGTGATCTGCACGTCCACGCCGAGCGCGGCGAAGTTCGACAGCGTCGTCTGGAAGGTTCCGGGAGGCCCGCCCGCGCCGAAGTGGGACTGGAAGCCGACGCAGTCGATGGGCACGCCGCGCGCCTTGAAGTCGCGGACCATGCGGTAGACGCCCTGCGTCTTCGCGGAGTTCCAGTCCTCGATGCTGTAGTCGTTGTAGCAGAGCTTGGCCGCCGGGTCCGCCGACCGGGCGGTGCGGAACGCCTGCTCGATGAAGCCGTCGCCCAGGAGGTTCTGGAACACCGAGGGGCGGTGCTGGCCGCTGCCGCCGTCGGCGAAGGCCTCGTTGACCACGTCCCAGGCGTAGACGCGGCCCTTGTAGTGGTTGGCCACGGTGGTGATGTGGTTGTTCATCACGCTGCGCAGCGTGTTGGCGTCCCTGATGGAGCCGACCCAGTCGGGCAGTTGGCTGTGCCAGACCAGTGTGTGGCCGCGCAGACGCTGGCCCTTCGAGGCCGCACGGTTGGCGATCTGGTCGCCGGGGCCGAAGTTGAACGAGCCGCGGGACCGCTCGACGGTATCCCACTTCATCTCGTTCTCGGGTGTGACCTGGTTGAACTCGCGGTCCAGGATCGAGGTGTACGCGCCGTCGCCGAGCCGACCGGCGGCCACCGCGGCCCCGAAGTACCGTCCTGACTGGGCCGCTTGGGCGCCGAGCGTGGAGGCCCGGACGGCGTCGGGTGGAGCGGCGGTCGCTGCCACCGGCGTGACCAGGCCGGTCACTGCCAGCAGGGATAACACCGTGGCTCGGCGGCGGCCGAGCCGTTTGAGCGGGTTCATGTGTCTCCTCGTACGGTTGGCGGGGGGTTGGGTGGTGCGGTCGGTGGGAGCCGGTCAGGGCGTGGACAGCTCGAACCGCAGGACGCGGATCGCGCCGCCGAGTGCCTGGGTGGCGTGGTTGAAGAGGGCGAACCGGTAGCCCATGAAGAACCGCCAGTCGTTGCCCAGGGAGAAGGTGGGGCCGAGGCGGACGAAGGCGCCGCCGTCGGTGCTGTAGGAGAAGGCCGCGGAGCGCGCGGCACCGGGCCGGATGTCCGCCGTCGCGCGCAGCCGGACCCGGCTGCCGGACACGCGCGCGCTCGCGACCTCGACGCCGGTGCCGGTGGTGTTCCAGTTGCCGTCCATGGTCAGCCCGTTGACCATCACGAGCCGTGTCACGCCGCCGTCGCGCTTGAGGCCGATCCAGGCGGAGGAGTCGCGCAGCAGGGCCAGTCCTGCCCGGTCGCCGTCGCGCATCGCCGAGAAGTCGAGCTCGGCCGTCGCGGTGGAGGTGGGACCCTGGATGCGGTGGGTGAGCGTGTTGCGCGCCGCGTACAGGTCGTTGGTGACGGTGGCGGTCCGCAGGGTGAGGCCGCCGTTCACCGACCATTTGGAGTTGTCCGGGTTGTGGTTCCACTCCCACCTCGGTTTGAGGACGGTGCCGTCGAAGGCGTCCACACCGGTCATCGGGGTGACCTGACGGGGTGGCGGGGGCACGTCCGGGCGGGGATACGAGGCGCCCCACGCGCCGTTGACGAGTTGGACGACCGGCCAGCCGTCCGCGGTCCAGGTGACCGGCGCCAGGGCGGGCATCCGGCCGCCGGGGTAGGCGTCGACGAAGGCCAGGTAGTACCAGGCGCCGCCTCTCGTCTGCACCAGCCCGCCCTGGTGCGGGACGCCGCCTCCGGCGATGGGCCCGCGCAGGTCGAGCAGGACCTGCCGCATCGTGTAGGGGCCGAAGGGGCCGCTGGTCGACTTGAGGATGTACTGGCCGTTCGCGGGGCGGGTCAGGAAGATGTAGTACTGCCCGTTGATCTTGTAGAAACGGGAGCCCTCCAGGGTGCCGACGCTCGACGGCGTGGTGAACACCTGCTGTGTACGGACCTGGGTGCGGCCGTCGGCGGACAGCTGCGCCACGTTGATCGTGGAGTTCCCGTAGGCCACGTACAGGGTGTCGTCGGTGTCGACGAGCAATCCCGCGTCGTAGTAAGGGGTGTTGATCGTCGTGAGCCGGCTCCACGGCCCCTCGGCGGCGGTGGCGGTGTAGACGTAGGTGCGGGCGAAGTCGATCTGACCGAGCCAGTAGAACGTCCGGTTGCTCGGCCGGTAGGCCAGGGACGACGCCCAGATCCCCCGGACGTAGCCGCGGCCGCCGTTCAGGTCGTACTTGGCGCCGAAGTCGAGCACGGGCACCGAGTGACCGGCGATCTCCCAGTCCACCAGGTCGTACGACCGCAGCACGGGTGCGCCCGGCGAGTAGTGCATGGTCGAGGCCGAGGCGTAGAAGACGTCACCGACGCGGATGACGTCGATGTCCGCGAAGTCCTGCCAGATCACGGGGTTCGTGAAGGCCGCCGCGGTCGTGAGGTCCGCCGCTCGGGCCGGGGCGGCGCCGAGGATCCCCACCGGAGGCAGCAGGGCGCCGGCGGCCAGTCCGGAGGCGGCCGTCAGCGCGCGACGCCGGGACAAGGCGTGACGAGTCCATGACATATGCATCGGTGGCGTACTCCCTCTGTGGCCCAGCCGTGGGCGGCTGGAGTGTCCGGAGGTGCCCTGCTGGATCATGTGGAGCGGCTGCCGTGCGTTCGGAATCTCGAACGGGGATCGGCGTGGCGAGCATTCAGGATGATAGGGAGCCCTGGGGTGCCGTCAATCCTTCTCGCATGAATCGTCGAAAACTTCGAAACATTCGAAGAAATCCATCCCATGAAGCGGAGGGGTTTGCGTCGGGATAGTGCCGATATGTCGGTGCAATGGCGGTGGAATGGCTGGATCGCAGGTGGATGTGGCGGCAGGTGTTGACATGCCTGCCCGCCTCCCTAGTATCCGTGGGACCCGTAGTTTCCGAACGGAATGCGAACGTTCGAATCGCTCGTTCACCTCGCTCTTGCGTGTGTCATGCACGCGACATTCGCGCGTCACAGGTCGTGACGCCTGCCGGGAAAGGATCCCTCGGTGCCCAGACGATCAGGCGGACGCCTCCTCCGCCTCCTCGCGGCGGCCGCGTTGGCGGTCACCGCGTCCGTGACGGCTTCCGCCCACTCCACCGCCTCGGCCGCCCCCGGCAGCCCCGCACTCACCCCGCCCCTGGGCTGGAACAGCTGGAACAGCTTCGGGTGCGGGATCACCGAGGCGCAGGTACGCCAGGCCGCCGACGCGATGGCGTCCTCGGGCATGCGGGACGCCGGCTACCGGTACGTGGTGGTCGACGACTGCTGGTTCGACCCGCAGCGCGACGCGACCGGCAACCTGAGGGCCAGTCCGTCCAAGTTCCCGAGCGGGATGAAGGCACTGGGGGACTACATCCACGGCAAGGGCCTGAAGTTCGGCATCTACCAGGTGCCCGGCGAGCGCACCTGTGCGCAGACCAGCGGCGCCTATCCGGGGTCCACGGGCAGCAGGGGGCACGAGGCGCAGGACGCCGCCGCGTTCGCCTCGTGGGGCGTCGACTACCTCAAGTACGACTGGTGTTCCTCCAGCGGCACCCGTGACGAGCAGGTCGCGCGGTTCACGATCATGCGCAACGCCCTGCGCGCCACCGGGCGGCCGATCGTCTACAGCATCAACCCCAACAGCTTTCACGCCATCACCGGCGCCAACTACAACTGGGGTGAGGTCGCCGACCTGTGGCGGACGACCGAGGACCTGCTCGACATCTGGCAGAACGGGAACACCAACAGCTACCCGATGGGCGTCGGCAACGTGCTCGACGTCACCGCTCCACTGGCGGCCCAATCGGGCCCGGGCCACTGGAACGACCCCGACATGCTCGTCGTCGGCCGTCCCGGTCTGTCGCTGACGGAGTCGCGCTCCCACTTCGCCCTGTGGTCGCTGCTGAGCGCCCCGCTCATGGCGGGCAACGACATCCGCACCATGTCGGCCGACGTGAGCGCGATCCTGCGCAATCCCAGGCTGTTGGCGGTGAACCAGGACCCGCTGGGGGCGGGCGGGCGCCGCGTACGCGACGACGGCAGCACCGAGGTGTTCGCCAAGCCCCTGTCCGACGGCTCCGTCGCGGTGGGCCTGTTCAACCGGGGCGGCGCCGCCGCGACGGTCAGCGCCACGGCAGCTCAGGTCGGCCTCTCGGGAGGGTCCTTCACCCTGACGGACCTGTGGACCGGCGGCACGTCGAACACGTCCGGAGCGATCTCGGCGAGTGTCCCCGCGCACGGCGTGGCGGTGTACCGGGTGTCCGGCGGCAGTCCGCTCGCCGCCACCACCTCGCGGCTGCGCGGCAGCGGCTCCGGCCGCTGCGTGGACGTGGACAACGGCTCCACCGCGGCCGGGTCCACCGTCCTGCTCTGGGACTGCCACACGGCCGCCAACCAGCTGTGGACCACGTGGGCCAGCGGTGAGATCCGCGTCTTCGGCGACAAGTGTCTGGACGCCTACAACCAGGGCACCTCCAACGGCACCAAGGTCGTCACCTGGCCCTGCAACGGACAGAGCAACCAGAAGTGGGCCGTCGGCTCCGACGGATCGGTCCGCAACGCGCTGTCCGGACTGTGCCTCGACGTCGACCGTTCCGGCACCGCGAACGGCACCCTGCTGGTCCTGTGGGCGTGCGACGGCCGGGCCGGCCAGAAGTGGAGCCGGACATGAGGGAGTTGCGTCCGTCGCCCGGCCGGCGGCCCTCACCCGCAGGCCGTCGCCCGCCGCAGACGGCGACCACGCCCGGGGCCCGCCCCGCGGCCGCGAGGCTCACGCGGGCGGCCGCCTGGATCGCGGCTCTCGTGCTCGCCTTCGCCGTAGTGCCCGCGGCGGTGCAGCCCACCGCGGCCAGGGCCGACAACCCGATCGTGCAACACGTCTACACCGCCGACCCGGCCCCGCTGGTCCACAACGGGCGGGTCTACCTCTACACGGGACACGACGAGGACGGCTCCACCTACTTCACCATGAAGGACTGGCGGGTGTGGTCCTCCGCCGACATGGTCAACTGGACCGACCACGGCTCACCGCTCAGCCTGACGACCTTCAGCTGGGCGTCCGCCGACGCGTGGGCGGGCCAGGTGGTCAACCGCAACGGCCGGTTCTACTGGTATGTGCCGGTCAAGAGCCGGGCCACCGGCAGGATGGCCATCGGCGTGGCGGTGTCGGACAGCCCCACCGGCCCCTTCCGGGACGCCCTCGGCCGTCCGCTGGTGGAGAACGGAGAGATCGACCCGACCGTCTTCGTCGACGACGACGGTCAGGCCTACCTGTACTGGGGCAACCCCAACCTGTGGTATGTGCGGCTGAACGCCGACATGACGTCCTACGCGGGCGGCGTCACCAGGATCCCGCTCACCGCCGCCGGGTTCGGCGCGCGCACCGGCGACGCCAACCGTCCCACGCTGTACGAGGAAGGCCCCTGGGTCTACAAGCGCAACGGTCTGTACTACCTGGTGTTCGCGGCCAAGTGCTGCTCGGAGTTCATCGCCTACTCCACGGCGCCCGGCCCGACCGGACCGTGGACCTACCGCGGGACGATCATGCCCACCCAGGGCGGCAGTTTCACCAACCACCCGGGGATCGCCGACTTCAAGGGCAACTCGTATTTCTTCTACCACAACGGCGCACTGCCGGGCGGGGGCGGCTACACCCGCTCGGTCGCGGTGGAGAGGTTCGCCTACAACGCCGACGGCACGATCCCGGTGATCAACATGACGGCCGCCGGGGCGCCCCAGGCCGGCACGCTCGACCCGTACGTCCGCCAGGAAGCAGAGACGATCGCCTGGGGGGCCGGGATCGAGACCGAGCCGGCCGCCGAAGGCGGAATGAACGTCGGCTGGATCGACAACGGCGACTACATCAAGGTCAAGGGAGTGGGCTTCGGGGCGGGTGCGTCCTCGTTCACCGCACGCGTGGCGTCGGGCAACAGCGGAGGGACCGTCGAACTGCGCCTGGGCTCCGCCAACGGCGCCGTCGTCGGCCGGTGCGCCGTGCCGGGCACCGGCGGCTGGCAGAAGTGGACGACCGTGACCTGCCCGGTCGGCGGGGCCACCGGAACCCAGGATCTCTATCTGCGGTTCACCGGCGGCAGCGGCTATCTGCTCAACATGGACTGGTGGCGGTTCGCCTCCGGCGCCGCCGCGACCGCACCGCGGTGACCCGGCCCCTGTCCGTGCACGGCGAGGATCCGACACAGGAAAGGGGAGTCGCATGGCAATGGCAGCGGGAGGGACGAGGAGAAGGCCACCGTGGTGGAGGCCGAGGGCGGGCGTGCGGTCATGGGGAGCCGCCATGGCGGTGCTGCTCACCCTGACCACCGGGGGAACGGCGCTGGCGGACGGCCCTGGCCCGGACGTCCCGCGCGCGGTGTCCGCCGCGCACACCGCGGCAGCCGCCCCGACCGCCGGCTGCGGCAAGGCCCCCACCTTGACGAGCGGCACGTACACGATCCAGAGCAACGGCAAGAACCGGACCTTCATCCTGAAGCTCCCCGACGGCTACGACCGCAACCACCCGTACCGTCTGGTCCTCGGATTCCACTGGCTGGGGGGCACCTCCACCGACGTGGCGACGGGCCGGACGGTGGAGACGGGCACGTGGGCCTACTACGGGCTCCAGCGGCTGGCGAACAACAGCACCGTCTTCGTCGCGCCCCAGGGCCTCGACAACGGCTGGGGCAACGCGGGCGGGGAGGACGTCACCCTGGTCGACGACATCCTCCGGCGGATCGAGGCGGACCTGTGCGTCGACACCACACAGCGCTTCGCCCTCGGGTTCAGCTACGGCGCCGCGATGTCGTACGCCCTCGCGTGCTCCCGGGCGACGGTCTTCCGCGCGGTCGCGGTCCAGAGCGGCGGGCAGCTCAGCGGCTGCAGCGGCGGCACGCAGCCCATCGCCTACCTCGGGGTGCACGGCGTCAGGGACAGCGTCCTCGGCATCTCCGGCGGTCGGGGACTGCGGGACAGGTTCGTCAGGAACAACGGCTGCGCCGCCCAGAACCCACCCGAGCCGCCACAGGGCAGCCTGACCCACCGGGTCACGGCCTACACGGGCTGCTCGGCCGGGCATCCGGTCGTCTGGGCCGCGTTCGACGAGGGGCACATCGCCGCTCCGCAGGACGGGGCCGCCGGTGACAGCGGCTCCAGGACGTGGCTGCCGACTGAGGTGTGGAAGTTCTTCACCCAGTTCCAGACCTCCGACCCGTCGCCGGCGCCGGCGACCTGCCGGGTCACCGCCACCGTCAACGCCTGGAACACCGGCCTGACGTCGAGCATCGCCATCGCCAACACCGGCACGACGGCGATCGACGGATGGTCTCTGCAGTTCACCCTGCCGGCAGGCCAGACCGTCACCTCCGGATGGAACGCCGCCTATGCGCCCGCCGCCGGCCAGGTGACGGCCAGGAACGTCGCCCACAACGCGACGATCGCTCCGGGTGCGTCCGTGGACATCGGATTCCAGGCGACCCACACCGGCAACACCGCTCCGCCGAGCTCCTACACCCTCAACGGCACGGCCTGCGCCACGACCACGAACATGCGGAGGTGACCCACGGTCCGTCGTCGCCGGCCCCTCTTCGGGGGCCGGCGACGGTACGCGGCGCCGGATGCGCGCGCCCGCCGCGGACGGCCGGTGCCCGATGACCCGTGGTCCGGGGCACCGGA
Source organism: Streptomyces sp. NPDC020597 (assembly GCF_044335095.1). Taxonomy (NCBI): domain Bacteria; kingdom Bacillati; phylum Actinomycetota; class Actinomycetes; order Kitasatosporales; family Streptomycetaceae; genus Streptomyces; species Streptomyces sp. NPDC020597. The sequence continues at coordinate 214,353 of NZ_JBIRUL010000007.1, forward strand.
CGCGTCACGTGGGATCGGGGTCGCAAGCGCCGCTCTCCCACGGCCACTGTGCGTCCCGGCCGGCCTCGATGAGCGGGATCAGCCGGAACGCGGCGTCGCTCAGACCGCCGAAGGTGTGGTGGTGCGGGCCGGACGGGGCATGGGCCGGGGCGTAGCCCGCCAGGTTCCAGGTGTAGACGGGGACGTGGAAGGGGATCGTCCGCAGCGGGTCGGCCCACTGGCTCGCCCCGGTCTGTTCGTCGGTCACCACCACCACCCGGTCGTGACGGTCGTAGTTCCGCCTGAGCGCCGCGCCCGTGTTGGTGCCGCCGAGGTTGTGGAAGCGGTCCAGGACGCGCAGCACGGACTCTCCCGGGGTGAGGGCGATGCGACGGCTGTCGGTCCCGAACTCCACCAGGTCCGCCTGCTCGGCCCGCAGCGCCAGCGCCGTACCGAACACGGCGGCCGTATCGGCCCGGTTGAGCCGGCTGTGCTCGCCGGGCTGGTCGAACATCGAGCCCGACCGGTCCACCAGGACCAGCGTGCGGCCCGCCAGTCCGGGAACGTTGGCGAGGGAATGCCCGAGGGCCGCCTCCAGAGGCTCCTCCCAGCGGCGTGACGGCGTGTTGCGGTGGGCGGCCAGGTAGCGGAACGGGAACTGGCGTGAGCGGCGCACCTCGGCCGGGTCGCAGATCCGGGAGGCCACCGCGGCGGCGACCTCGTCGCTCACGCCGGCCTGGTCGAGGTTGCGCAGATTGCGTATGAGGGCCATCGGTCCCATCGAGGGGACCAGGGCTTCCCACACCGCCGCGTCGAGCGGCCCCTGCAGCCATCCGGCCACCGACTCCCAGGTCATCCCGGCCGCGTTGAGCCGCTCCGCGCCGTCCGGCCCGGTCACCAGGGCGCGCCGGTCCCCGACCGGCACGGTCATCAGCTCCCGGTGTGCGGCGAGCAGCGTCTGCCCGGGCGGGGGCAGGGCGCGGTCGGGTCGGTGGCGGCGGTCGATGGCGTGCCTGAACAGCTCGCCCTGCCAGGGACGTCGGGGGTCCGCGGTGGGGTGGGTGAGTTCGATGACGTCACCGAAGCGGTATGTGTGCGAGGCGGTGTCGTACTTGAGGAGCGCGCGTGCGGTGTAGAGGCGCCGTACGGCGTCGGCGATCCCGCGCTTGAGCGGCTGCGGGACAGCCCGCCCGTGCCGGGAGGTCCAGTACGCCAGCAACTCGCCCGGTTCGTCGGCACGTTGGAGTACGGCGGCAACGGCCTGGCGTGAGTGGCCGGCGGCCCCCGCGTCCAGCCTCGCCCGCACGAACTCGGCGGCGCCTACGAGGGAGGCGGTGCGCATGTGGGCCTCGGAGCGCAGCCAGCCCAGCAGGCCGAGGGTCCACTCGGGGTCGCTGACGGCGAGCGTGCGCACCAGCTGCTCGTAGCGCTGGTCGCGGGCGACGGCGTCTTCGTAGAAGCTGTGGTGGCCGACCATGTTGGCCATGGCCAGGAGGAAGAGTTCCGCCTTCGGGGTGCGGGCGTAGCCGGCGCCGCCCTGATGGGTGCGGTGGTGGGACCGGAAGGCGGCAGGATGCCGCGGGTTTCGCGTGGCGGTGGACGGCGGGAGCAGCCACCGGCCGTGGGTGGAGAGCGACGACGTCGCTCCGCCTGCGGTCAGGCCCGGTATTTCCGCCTGGATCTCGTTCCTGGCTTCGGACTTGGCCCGCTGACGGTTGAAATGGGGCATGCAGAAGGTCCCTTGGGAGACGTTCCGGGAAGAAGGGTGACGCCTTCCGAGATCAGTAGTGGCACCGGGTTGGTGTTGCGCGTCAGATATGAAGTAACCGGGGCACAGCGCATCGGAAGGCGTCGAACACGCACGCTAGCCGGTGCGGTGAAGGAGCGCATGCGAATTTAAGAGGACCGGCTGCCCGCCCGGGCCGGCCCCGCCCTCCCCGCCGTGCGAGCACCGGCCTCGTGGCGTGACGACGGCGGGCCCGGCCTTTCGCCGAGCCCGCCACGCCGGCTCCCGTCGGAACCGGACTCGCGTCGCACCGTCAGCGCTGCAGTGTCAGCAGCCCCGGACGGTAGGGCCAAAGACCGTAGTCGCCACCGGAGTTGGGGTTGCGTCCCTGGTAGAGCAACTGGAGGTGGCAGGGATCGACGGTCATGGTCTGATCGGGGCCGGTGCGGATCAGTTCGCCATGGCTGATGTCGTTGGTCCACGTGGCGCCGCTGTTGGCCTTGCCGGCGAAGGGACTGCTCTCGGTCGCGGCCTGGGGCGTCCATGAGCCGTTCAGGCTGGTGGCCGTGAACGAGCGGAAGTAGCGGCCCTGCGAGCCGATCGCCTCGACGATCATGAGGTAGCGGTTCTGGCCCTGCAGCTTGTAGACCTGCGGGGCTTCGAACAGGTTGTTCGTCGTGTCGCTCATGATCACTGTCGAGTTCGAGCCGAAGCTGCCCGGGAAGTTCCCGATGGGCATGCTGGCACGGTAGATCTTGCCGTTGTCACCGGCGTAGAACAGATACATGTTCGTCCCGTCACCGATGAGCGTCTGGTCGATGGGGCCCGTTCCGGGACCGGGGATGCTTCCGGAGAAGAGCACCTGCTGGGCGGACCAGCCATTGGGATTGGTGGGGTCGCTCGACGTCCGGTAGGAGAAGGCGGTCCCGCCCCACTGGTAGGTGAGCACCCAGATGTTCTTCGGCGCGAAGTAGAAGAGCGTGGGTGCGACCGTGGCGTTCGACATGGCGTTCTGGCTGGCCGAGCCCATCTCCGACCAGTTGGTGAACAGGCCGAAGTTCATCGAGCCCCATTTCGACCCCGTGTCGTGCGTCGTCGCGTAGACGAGTTGCCTGCCGTTGTAGGGGACGACGGTGAAGTCCTTGAGCGAGACCCAGCCCGACCTGGGCTGCGCCAGGGCGCCCGTGGACGACCAGCGGTATCCCGACGGAAGATCGCACGTGCCGGGGCTGTCGGCGCCGACCTTCACGAGCTGCCACTGCTGGTTGGCGCCGCCCCAGTCGTCGTACTGGACGACGTTCGCGTTGTCGGCGGTGGAGGCGCCCTGCACTTCGAGGGCCTTGTCGCTGTGGCGTGCGATCAACCGCACGTAGCCGTCAGGGCTGTCGGCCAGCCGCCACTGCTGGTTGGTGGCGTTCTGGTCCGCCCACTGGACGATCGCGCCCCCGTTCGCGGTGGACCGGTTCTGGACGTCCAGGACCTTGCCCGAGTGGCGGGACACGATGCGGTAGTAGCCGCCCCCGGAATCGACGAACCGCCACTGCTGCTGATTCTGATCGTTCCTGGTCCACTGGGTGATGCGGGCGCCGTCGCCGGTCGCCATGTTGTAGACGTCCAGGGCCTTGCCGCTGTTGCGGTTGACCAGCACGTACGAGGCGTTGGGGTCCACGGTCGCCGCGCCGGCGGGCTGGGCGCCGAGGAAGGTGACCACGAGCAGCAGGGGCGCGAGGACGGCGAGCAACCGTCTCAGGTGGGCCGGGGACGGGTGGGGGAACCGCACAGGAAGGCCTCCTTCGGGGGACGGGGGTGAGGTGCCCCCGATGAACCACGGAGCGGACGTGCCGGGCGTATGGAATTCCGAAACATTTCGAAGAATTCCCGGAAGCTTCGACGCCACAAGGTAGGAATCCCCGGCTCATTGGTCAAGGTCTGTCGCCGATCTGTCCACAAACAGCGCCTCCCCTCCGGGCTCGGGAGGCTGTCGCTCCGGCCGAAGGCCCCCGCTGTCCAGGATGCGGCCGGCCGTCCGGCGGGATTCCGGAAGTTTCGGACGGGAAACGGAAACTTTCTGCGGGGAGTATTGACGAGTCATCGTCAATACCTCAATCATCCGAGCCTGAGGAGCCGGTCGCTGTTCGCGATGTCGAACCAAATCGGTGCTGCACGGCAGCTCCCTGCATGGCCGCACACCAGATCCGCGCACCAGAACCGCGCCACCCCGTCACGTTCCGCCCACCGTCCGTCCGCCGACGACCGGCCGGGCGCCGTACGTGCCGGTCGAGATCGTCCCGGTCCCAGGACCGGTGTCCGGTGACTCCGTGCTGCCCGAACTCCGGCCCTTCGTCGGCCGAGGGGGAGCGGACGACGCGTCCCCCTGCGGTTCAGTCGTTTTGTGATTCCTACCTTGGAGGCACCGTCATGGGTTCGTACGCCCTTCCCAGACCCGCCGTTCGCCGGAAGATCCGCGGCCTGCTGCTGGCGCTGGTCGCAGGCGTCCTCGCCGTGGTCGCCGCACTGGCCGTGCCGCCGACCGCACACGCCGCCGAGAGCACGCTCGGCGCCGCCGCGGCGCAGAGCGGCCGCTACTTCGGCACCGCCATCGCCTCGGGCCGGCTGGGCGACTCGGCGTACACGTCGATCGCGAGCCGCGAGTTCAACTCGGTCACGGCCGAGAACGAGATGAAGATCGACGCCACCGAGCCGCAGCGGGGTCAGTTCAACTTCGCCGCCGGTGACCGCGTCTACAACTGGGCGGTGCAGAACGGCAAGAAGGTACGCGGCCACACCCTGGCCTGGCACTCCCAGCAGCCCGGCTGGATGCAGAGCCTCAGCGGCAGCGCGCTGCGCCAGGCGATGATCGGCCACATCAACGGCGTGCTGGCCCACTACAAGGGCAAGATGGCCCAGTGGGACGTCGTGAACGAGGCCTTCGCCGACGGAAATTCGGGAGCGCGGCGCGACTCCAACCTGCAGCGCACCGGCAACGACTGGATCGAGGTCGCCTTCCGCACCGCGCGCGCCGCCGACCCGGCCGCCAAGCTCTGCTACAACGACTACAACGTCGAGAACTGGACCTGGGCCAAGACCCAGGCCATGTACTCCATGGTCCGTGACTTCAAGCAGCGCGGCGTGCCGATCGACTGCGTCGGCTTCCAGTCGCACTTCAACAGCGGCAGCCCCTACAACAGCAACTTCCGCACCACCCTGCAGAACTTCGCCGCGCTCGGCGTAGACGTGGCCATCACCGAACTCGACATCCAGGGCGCCTCGTCCACCACCTACGCCAACGTGACCAAGGACTGCCTGGCCGTCTCGCGCTGCCTCGGCATCACCGTGTGGGGTGTGCGCGACAGCGACTCCTGGCGATCGCAGGACACCCCGCTGCTGTTCAACGGCAACGGCAGCAAGAAGCCCGCCTACACCGCCGTCCTCGACGCGCTCAACGGCGGTACCTCCACGCCTCCTTCGGGTTCCGGAACGATCAAGGGCGTCGCCTCGGGCCGCTGCCTGGACGTGCCCGGCACCAGCACCGCCGACGGCACCCAACTCGCGCTCTGGGACTGCCACGGCGGCACCAACCAGCAGTGGGCGTACACCGCCGCCGGCGAGCTCATGGTCTACGGCAACAAGTGCCTCGACGCCGCCGGCACCGGCAACGGCGTCAAGGTGCAGATCTACAGCTGCTGGGGCGGCGACAACCAGAAGTGGCGTCTCAACTCCGACGGAACCATCGCCGGCGTCCAGTCCGGCCTCTGCCTCGACACCGTCGCGGGCGGCACCGCCAACGGCACCCTGATCCAGCTCTCCTCCTGTTCCAACAGCGGCAACCAGCGCTGGACCCGCACCTGATGGGATCCCTCATGGCCGAAAGGGTGAATCGATGAAGACCGACGGCGCGGACACCTCCGCCCCTCCGCACAGGCAACGCTGGTGGTCCAGGATCGCCGGCGTGGTCGCGGCGGCCCTCGCGATCGGCACGCTCGCCGCGGTGAATCCGGCGCCCGCCGAGGCGGCGACGGTGGACACCAACGCCTGGTACGTCCTGGTCAACCGCAACAGCGGCAAGGCGCTGGACGTGACCGGCGCGCCGACCGCCGACGGCGCGCGGGTCAGCCAGTGGACGCGCAACGACGCGGCCGACCAGCAGTGGCAGTTCGTGGACTCCGGCGGCGGCTTCTACCGGCTCAAGGCCCGGCACTCGGGCAAGGTTCTCGACGTGGCCGGGGCCTCGAGCGCCGACGGCGCCGCGATCCAGCAGTGGACCGACCACAACGGAACCAACCAGCAGTTCCGCCTGGCCGACTCCGATGCGGGCCACATACGGCTGATCAGCCGCGCGAGCAGCAAGGCGGTGGAGGTCCAGGGCGCCTCCACGGCCGACGGAGGCAGCGTCGTCCAGTACGCCGACTGGGGCGGCGCCAATCAGCAGTGGCAGATGATCAAGCTGTCGTCCGACGGCGGTGGAGGTGGCGGCGGCAGCGGCGCATGCGGCAGCGCACCGACCCTGGCGAGCGGTACGTACACGATCCAGAGCGGCGGCAAGAGCCGCAGCTTCATCCTCAGGGTTCCCGCCAACTACGACAACAGCCACCGCTACCGACTGATCTTCGCGTTCCACTGGCGGGGCGGAACCGCCGGCGACGTCGCCTCGGGCGGCACGAGCGGGAGCGCCTGGTCCTACTACGGCCAGCAGGAGCAGTCGAACAACTCCGCGATCCTCGTGGCCCCGCAGGGCCTCGGCAACGGCTGGGCCAACACGGGCAACGAGGACGTCACGTTCGTCGACGACATGATCCGGCGCATCGAGGGCGGACTCTGTGTCAACCCGGCCCAGCGTTTCGCCACGGGATTCAGCTGGGGCGGCGGCATGAGCTACTCCCTCGCCTGCAGCCGGGCGAACGTCTTCAGGGCCGTCGCGGTCTTCTCCGGCGCCGAGATCAGCGGGTGCAGCGGCGGGACCCAGCCCATCGCCTACTTCGGAATCCACGGCGTCAGCGACTCCGTCCTCAACATCGCGCAAGGACGGTCCCTGCGCGACAGGTTCGTCCGCAACAACGGCTGCACCGCCCAGAGCCCGCGCGAACCCGCCCCGGGCAGCCGGACGCACATCACCACCGCCTACTCGGGCTGCCGTGCCGGCTACCCGGTCCAGTGGGCCGCGTTCGACGGAGGCCACCTGCCGGGTCCGGTGGACGGCTCATCCGGCGAAAGCGGGGTCACCACCTGGACCAAGGCGGAGATCTGGAGGTTCTTCACCCAGTTCCAGTGACACGTCCGCACGAGGGAGTGGGGCCGGGACCACCCCGGTCCCACTCGTCCACGTCTGCCCCCGGACCGGCCCCCGGCCGGATCGACGGTCCGCCGAATGGCTACGGCGAGGCGGGCGGCTGCGGGGAACGGAGCACGAGCAGGGTGATCTCGCTGGGGGCGAAGACGCGGAACGGCGGGCCCCAGAAGCCGGTGCCGCGGCTGGTGTAGAGGAGGGTGCGGGCACCGTGGCGGCTGAGGCCGGCGAGGGCGGGCTGGTCGAGGCGGACCAGGTGGTGGAACGGCCAGATCTGGCCGCCGTGGGTGTGGCCGGAGAGCTGGAGGTCGACACCGGCTGCCGCCGCCCGGTCGACGAACGCGGGCTGGTGCGCCAGGAGCAGGACGGGCAGTTCGGGGTCGGCGCCCTGCAGGGCTCCGGCGAGGTGGGCGCGATGGCCTGCCAGGCCGGAGGACTCGGCGGTGACGTCGTCCACGCCCGCCACCACGAGGGTGTCGCCTCCGCGCTCGACCAGCAGATGGCGGTTGCGCAGCGGCTCCCAGCCCAGCTCGCCCATCAGGTCGACCCAGCCCTGGGCCGCGCTGTAGTACTCGTGGTTGCCGGTGACGTAGACACGCGCCCGGGTGGCCCGCACGGTACCGAGGGGGAGTGCCTGGGCGCGGCGGCGCTCGGCCGTGCCGTCCGCGATGTCGCCGGTGTGGCAGACCACGTCGGCTTCCAGGGAGTTCACCGTCTCGCACACCCGCGCCGACCAGCGGGCGCGATCGAGCGGGCCGTAGTGGGTGTCGGTGACGAGGACGACGCGCAGGCCGTCCAGCCCGGCGCCCAGCCGCGGAAGCCGTACGTCGAGCCGGCGCACCCGCGGCACGCGCCGGGCCTCGGCGTACCCCCAGCCGAGCAGGGTCGAGCCCACGCCGAGGACGGCCCACGTGACGATCCGGGCCCGGTCCTGACCCTCGCCGACGCCGGCCACGGTCAGGGCGAGCCGCAGGAAGACGCCGAGCAGGACGGACCAGGTGAACAGCACCCAGCTCGTGCCCAGCAGGGTGTCGCCGACGATCGCCGCCCGATCCTGCTGACGCCGGCCGTGGCCGCGCACCATGGCGAGCGGCATGCCGACGAGACCGAGGACGAACAGCGCGGTGCCGGCCAGCGTGACGGTCAGCGGCCAGTGCTGTCCGGCGTGGAGGAGGACCCAGCAGGGCACGGTCCACAGCAGGACGGGGGCGATCAGGGGGAGGAGACGCATCAGGCGGTGCAGCCGGCTCTGCCGGGCAGCCTGCGCCTCGCCCTCGGCGGGCCGGGTGTCGCTGGTGTCGGTCACGCTTCCCCCACTCGGCCGGGCTGCTGTCTCGCGCAGGGTATCCGGTCGTCCTTCGGCCGCCCGCGTCACTCCCCGGTGCGCTGCTTGCGAGCGAGGGCCACGAGATCGGCGTGGCGGACGATCGAGCCTCCCGCACCCCACGTTCCGTCGGGCTGCTCGTGCACGAGCACCCACACCCGCGGCGCATCGGCCTCGACGAGCCCGGCGGCGGACAACACGATCCCGGTGGCCTCGGCCACGAGGCGTTCCCTGCCCTCCTCGGAGAGCACGGCCTGCGGGACCGTCACGTCGACGAGGAAGCGCGCGGCGTCGTCCTCGGCGGTGGTCTGCGCCCCTTCCGGGAGTTCGACGAGGTAGCTCCACAACTGGGCCCTGAAGAAAGCTGCGTCGGGCGCCCCCTCGCAGCGCAGCAGCGCATCGGCCAGGTCGCGCCGGACCGTCTTGCGGCCCTCCGGGGTGAGGGAGCCTTGCGGCGCGGTGAGCCGGATCATCGACATGGGGAGATCTCCTGTCCGCCGTACGCGTCATCGTCGTGAGGCACTGTCAGCCGCGGTCATTCTGACCCGGCCGGCGCGGGCCGCAGAACCGGCCGTCTGCCTCCGGCGGCCGCGAACTGCCGGACCGGCAAGGCCGAGCACCTGCTCTCACGGCTGCCTCCAGCACTCGCCCGCCACGCCGAGGCCGCCGACGACCGCGCGGCCCAGGTGTACACCGGCGCGCCGGCGGCGGGCCCTGGAGGCCATCGACCTCCACCTCCCACCGGTCCTCGCGGTCCCCGTCCGGATCCGGCAGGCCTCGCTGAAGGCGACGCCGTGTTCCATCTGCCTCGCCCCCGCGCCGCGTGTCCCGGCACCGTGTCCTGGTCCGACCCACCCGGTCGGCGGTGCGGGTCTCACGGGGCCTCGCCGGCGGCGAGTCGGGCAGACCACTCGCGTTCGGCGATGACGAGGGCGTCCTCCAGCGCTTCCACGAGCACCTTCCTGAAAGGCGGAACGCCCTGAGCGGCGAGGTGAACCCCGTCGGCGCCGCGACGGGCGTGCGAAAGCGACCGAGCCCGTCCTTGAGTTTCCTGACCAGCATCGGCGGATAGAACGCGTTGTCCCACGTGTTCACATGGAGCCCGCCGACGAAGATGTCGACGCACAGCATGTACGGGTCGCGTTCGACGTGGAACTCCAAACCGAATCCGGTCCGCGACCCGGACGACATGGCGACCTCCCCAGCACTGGTGCTACGCCCTCATGCCCCGACTCCAGTGGTCCACTTCGAGGCGGTCGTAGCGATTCGATGCTGTCGCCGGCGACATCGACCGCCGTCGAAGCCGGGCCGGAGGAATGCCGGAGGCGGTGGTCACCCCCGCTCGGTCGACGTATGAGGTTGCTGCCGCTGGTCGCGCAGCACTCCGAGGCCCCGTCCGGAGGCGGCTCCCAGGCGGGCGACGGCCTGTGGACCTTGACCCAGGTCCGGAGGGGGACCACCGCAAGGTCTTCCGTGCCACTGTCCGCACCGGAGCCGACCGCATGGCGGGATGAGCGGCAACGACGGCTGCTGATGGCCGCGGACGACTCGATACGCGCCGTAGGGCGGATGCCGTCCCGGATGACGGCATCAGGGCGCGGCCGAAACCTGCTGGGAAGGCCGGTAGAAGCCGAACGGCAGGCGCGGACGGGACCACTGGCCTCAGCGTGAGCCGCTTCTCCGCAGAACCTGGTCGACGCCGACCGCGACGACGACGAGGGTCCCGGTCGCGACATCCTGGTAGAGACTGTCGATGCCCGCCTGAGTGAGACCGGAGCGGAGCACGTTGACGATGAGGGCTCCGATGAGCGTGCCGATGATGCTGCCCCGGCCGCCGAACAAGCTGGTGCCGCCGAGCACGACGGCGGTGATGCTCTCCAAATTGGCCGTCTGGTAGGCGTTCGGGTCGGCGTTGGCGATCCGGCCGAGGGCCTGCCAGGCGGCGATGCCGTAGAGGAATCCGGCGGTGACGTAGACCGAGAGGACCGTGCGCCACACGTTGATGCCGGTCAGGCGGGCGGACTCAGGTGCGTCGCCGACGGCGTAGACGTGCGGGCCCCAGGCGGTGTTGGCGAGTACGTACCAAAACAGCGCGTAAAGGCCCATGAGCATGAACGTCCCCCAGGTGAGGCGCATCGCTCCGAGCTGGATGCCGTTTCCCCAGAACAGGAGCAGATCGGAGGTCACCTGGTAGCTGCGCGAACCGGCGTAGAGCCTGCTCACCGCGAAGACGACGGTCAAGGCGCCCAGGGTCACGATGAAGGGGGGCAAGCCCAGCCGGGCGACGAGCAGGCCGTTCACCAGTCCCACGAACGTCGCCACGGCCAGGCCGAGAAGCAGGGCCACGCCGGGGTCGCTGCCCTCGAAGGCAAGTTTGGCCATGACGATCGTGCCGAGGACCGCGATGGCGCCGTTCGCGAGGTCGATGCCGCCTGTGAGGATGATCAGGGACTGGCCCAGTGCCAGAGTGCCGATCACGATGGACTGCTGGAGCACCAGCGAGAGGTTCTGCAACGTCAGAAACGTATCCGTGGTGATCGAGAAGACCACCACAGCAAGGAGCAGAGCGGCGAGAGGGCCGACGGTCGGCGTGCGCAGTGCGTACCGGAGTCTCTCCCGGAGCCGGGCGTGCCGTTTGTTGTCGACGGCGCGTCCGGTGGTAGGTGTTCTCATCGGTCAGCCTGATCCCCTTCGACCGCTCGACGTCGGTACGTCATCCCCAGCAATGCTTCAGACCCCAGTCCGTGTCCTGCGACGCCAGTCCGTCCACTGGCTTGTCGGTAATGAGGACGGTGCCCGTGTCCGAGACTCGGTGCGGCTTCCTCCCGCTCCTTGCGTACTCGACGACCGAGTCGACGCCTCGCACAGCCATCCTGTCCGGGAACTGCATGACCGTGGCGGCGTACTTGCCGGACCGGACGTCGCGGACGCCGTCGCACCCACCGTCGATGGAGCCGATGGTCACCTGGTGGGTGAGGCCGCGGGCCGCCATGGCCGCGGATGCGCCGCCGGCCACCGGCTCGTTGATCGTGTAGACCGTGTTGATGTCGCTCGTGCGCTCCAGGAGGTTCTCCGTCGCAGCCTGTGCCGGATTGCGTTCTCCATTGGTGTTCGCCTGTCCGCGGATCGCCGGGGAGTCCTTCGCGATGCCGAAGCCCTTGAGGAACCCCTCGTGACGCTGCTCGCTGACGGTGGAGTCGTCCGTGCCGTCGAGCATGATCACCTTGGGCGGTCGGCCGGCGAGAGCAGCCCTGAGGTAGGCACCCTGGAGGCGTCCCGCCTTGACGTTGTCCGTCGCGTAGGTGGCGTCGGTCGCGCTCGGCGGCTCGGTGGTGGAGTCCAGCGCGATCACCACAATGCCCTGTCGGCGGGCCTCCGCGATGGTGCTCAGGAGCCCCGTGCCGTTCGACGGGGTGATGAGGATGCCCTTCACGCCGCCGGAGATGAGATTCTCCATCGCGGCGACCTGGCCCTCGTTGTCCCCGTCGAACCGGCCGGCCAGGGCGATGAGCTTTGCGTCGTTCTCCTTCGCCGCTGCCTCGGCGGCCTTGCGTAGGGTCACGAAGTACGGATTGGTCTCGGTCTTGGTCACGAGGCCGATCTTGACCTTCCCCGACCCCGCGCCACCGCTGTCGCTTCGCCCGCCGCCGCATCCTGCGGCCCCGAGCAGAAGGCCACCCGCCATGAGGAGCGCCGCTCCCCGTCGGCAACGCCACTGACATGCACGCTCGCGGCCCGAATGGTCGTGCGTCATGGTCACGCCCTCCTTCGGCTGGTCCAACGCCCGCCGATTCCTGCCTCTGCCTCACGTGTCGAGATTATTCCGAAAGGCGATGTAAGCGAGCTTTGACCTACCGTTGACCATGGGGCGGATTTCCGCCGAGGACTGTACGTTCAGCGCCGTCGCACGGAGGAGGCGAGGTACGCGTGACCGGTTCGCCGCTGCTCGCACTGCGTGGCATCTCCAAGCGGTTCGGTGCCGTGCAGGCCCTCAAAGACGTCGAGCTGGAAGTCCACCCCGGCGAGGTCGTCGCCCTTCTGGGGGACAACGGCGCCGGCAAGTCCACTCTCGTCAGGGTCATCGCGGGCGTCGCACCGGCCGACGACGGCGTCATCGAGTGGGAGGGCCGGGCGGTGCAGATCAGGACCCCTCAGGTCGCCCAAAACCTCGGTATCGCGACCGTGTACCAGCACCTGGCGTTGTGTGACGGCCTCGATGTGGCCGAAAACCTCTTCCTCGGCCGGGAGCGGATACGCGCGGGTGTCCTCGGCCGCCTCTTCCGGCACATGGACAAGAGCAGCATGCGTGCGGAGGCACGTCGACAGCTGGACGCACTCGGCATTCACGTCCCCGACGTGCGCACCCCCGTCGCCACGCTGTCGGCGGGCCAGCGGCAGACGGTCGCGATCTCCCGAGCGCTCCTGGGCAAACCGAAGGCCGTCCTGCTCGACGAGCCCACCGCGGCACTCGGCACACAGCAGGCGGGCCATGTCCTCGACCTGGTCGACGAGCTCCGCGAACAGGGGATCGGGGTGATCCTCATCAGTCACAACATGGGAGACGTCAAGGCAGTCGCGGACCGGGCGGCGGTGCTGCGGCTCGGCTACAACAACGGCTTCTTCCACGTGCCGACCACATCTCAGGACCGGATCATCTCCTCCATCACAGGCATCTCGAGCAGCCCCTGACCCGGAAGTGGTTCCAGGAGGTGTGCCATTGGCTCGCGGTCGCCCCCGCCGGGGCGGTGCACCTGGAGATCAAGCGTGACACCTGTATCGGATTGCCTGAAGCGCAACCATGCCGTGGAGCACGGTGTCGACGATCTGCGCGGGCAGTCCGTCAGGGAGGTCGGGCTCGGGGCCGGCGAACGAGCGCATGAGCAGAGGACCGACGAACATTTCGACGGCCAGGTCCAGGTCGACGTCCGTACGAAGTTCCCCGTTCGTCCGGCCTCGACGGAGGATCGCCAGTCCGAGGTCACGCCGGGGAGTGATCACGCCGGCATGGTAGGCGGCCCATGTCTTCGGGCTGTTCCTCGTCTGGGCGTGCGCGTTGTGCAGGATCGCCGACAAGCGGCCGACCATGCTGCGTTGCCGCAGTGACTCCAGCAGAACGACGAGGTCGTCCCGCATCGAGCTGCCGGGGAGCGCGGGTACGGCGGACTCGGCAGCGCGTATGACGTCGACGAACAGATCCTCTTTGTCGCTCCAGCGGCGGTAGATGGCCGCTTTGCCGACGCCGGCTGTGCGGGCCATCCGCTCGACGGAGAGATCGCCCGGTGGCACGCCGTCCTCCAGGAGGTTCATCACCCCTCCAGGATGGCCTGTTCCACGGCTTTGCTGCGGGGGCGCCCGCGGGCGGAGCCGTTCGACGGCGGACGGCTTCCGGCACGGTTCATGGCTCTCCGTCGCTCAGTCTCGCCATGTCTCTTGTCTCCTGCTCCCATCGACGCGGCGGAGCCGACAGGGGCATCGGCTGGACAGCCAGGGCTCCAGGGCTAGTTCGAGGAGCGACTGTCGATGGCGAGGGCATCGGGGTTCAGTTCCTCGACCAAACGGTAGAGCAGACGGTGAATGCTGTCCTTGTCGTCCGGGGAGAGTGGTGAGGTCGTCTCCCGTTCGATCCGCCGGGCGATCGAAGCGGCACGAGCGGCAGTCGCCTCTCCCTCGGTGGTCGCGAACAGGCGCACGCTGCGGCGGCTGGTCGGGTGCGGCTCGCGTCGTAGGAGTCCTCTCTCGACGAGCTGACTCACTGCGGCTCCCATGGACTGGGCCGTGATGCCCGAGCGGCGCGCGATCTCTGCGGCGGACACCCCCGGCGTCCAGAGGGCCTGCTGCAGAGCGTTGTGCTGCGCCAGTGTGAGGTCTTCCGCGCGCAGTGCCCGCTCCAGCCGTCCGGCGATGATCTGGGAGAACTGCCAGGCGAGGTATCCGGTGGTGGGGAACGCGGCGTCGGTCACGGGCCGCAGTCTACGAGAGCGAGGTGTGTTGCTCGCCGGGTCGTCGCCGGGCAGCCGAGCTGCGTCCCCGTGCCATGGACCAATATCACTGCCGTTCCCCACGGACGGTGCCTGGGCACGGGGCAGGGCAGGAGCCGGGTCAGCCGACGGCTGCGCGGCGGGATCCGCGGGCATCGAGCCAGAAGAGCACCACGGCGGCGACGAGGATCCATGCCACCAGGATGACGATACCCGCGGTGAGACCGTCGTTGTTGAAGTGGGACAAGCCCTGGACGGCTCGTACGCCGACTCCCACCGGGAGGACCTCTGAGAGCGGACGCAGCCAGTCCGGCAGGTAGGCGGTGGGCAGCGTGCCACCGCTCGTGCTGTTGCCGAAGGTCAGCAGGACCACGGCGGCCAGCGACATCCCGGCGCGGCCGAAGAGGCGCATGAACGTCATGGTCGCGCTGCCGACGGCCGCGGCCATCAGGGCGATGATCCCTGCGATGCCCAGGAAGGGCCCGGGCAGTGCCGCGAAGCCGAGGCTGCCGGCCATCGCCGCCACGAGGACGCCGGCGAGGACGCTGAAAGTGGCCAGGCTGGCCAACCTCCACCGGTACTCCAGTCGCGGAGCCATCTGGTAGGTCATCATGCCGAACAGGAATCCGGCCAGCACGACGCCGAACCCGGCGTAGAACACCGACATGCCGCGGGTGTCGCCCGCCGAGGCCGGCACGAGGTCGCGCACGGTCAGCCGGTCATTGTTCGCCTTGGCGACACCGGAGAAGGCGCCGGTGACCGTCGAGGTCACCGAAGGGCCGTTGGCTCCGGCATACAGCAGGGTGGCGGACTTCCCGGGGCCGGTGACATAAGCGGCGTACACCTTGCGGTCCTGCAGCGCGCGGCGGGCCGTGTTCTCGTCCGCGTAGCGCTTCACCTCGAAGCCGCCGGACAGCCCGAGCTCCAGCCCTCCGGTGACCTGTTCGAGTCGCTGGGTCGTCCCGACGACGGCGACCGGAAGGTCGTGGGGCCGGGGGGCGTGGAAGGCGGCCAGGAACACGCTGACGAAGATCGAGCCGATGACCAGCACGATCGCGACGGGTAGCAGAACTCCCTTCACTCCGGTGGCACCTTGCGGCGTTGGAGCGGCGTCCATCGCGTGGTGATGGGGTGCGGGCCGCGCCTCGGCGGACGTGGTGGGTGATGTGGACATGGGAGAAGGTTCTCCATCTCTGATTAGAAGGTGCCTTATAGTTGTACCATAGAAATGTCAGGCACCTTACTGTCGGAGTCGCTGGTGAGCCGCACGTACGCAGATCCGTCCACGCGCATGGGCTATCTGGCATGGCAGGTGGTCCACGTGATGGGAACGCGGCTCGAGAGAGCGTTGCGTTCGCTCGACCTCACGGCGGCGCAGCACAACGCGTTGCAGCACGTCGGCTGGACGCCGGGAACCTCCGCCGCGGAAATCGCGCGTCGGACCGGCTTGACTCCCCAGTCCATGGGTGCCGCCGTCAACGCGCTGGTCGACCGCGGCCTTCTGGCGCGCCGCGAGCATCCTTCGAACCGGAGAACCGTGCAGCTGACCATCACCGACAGCGGCGCGAAGCTCGCCGATCGGGCGCGGGAGCTGGTGGAGCGACTGGACACGGAGGCGCTCGCGGTCCTCGCCCCCGCCGAGCAGGCGGCAATTCATTCCTTGCTGCTCCGCGTGCTTGCCGAGCTCAATCCTGATGCCCTGCCGCCGTTGGATCTGCGCGGTGCGGACTCCGGAGCGGCGTGATCGAGGTGGGCTTCGCAGAGAGGCGTTGGTGCGCCGTCTCCGGCAGTTGTCCCCGTTGCGTCGTGCCGTCGTAGTGGCGGTTCTTCCGGACGCGGACCTGGGCTGCGTCCGGAAGGCCTGGTGTGTGGGCCTCATACAGACGGACCCCGAGAGATGAACCCGGCCCCGAGGCGCCGATACATGCGCTCCTGGGGGCGGTTGGTAGCACGGTCGGGCACTTGCCAGTACGCCTGCCGTCGGGTCATGCACTGGGGTGGGCGTAGCCGGTCTGGTAGGCGATCACGACCAGTTGGGCGCGGGCGCGGACGTCGAGCTTGGCCATGATGCGGTTCACGTGGGTCTTGGCTGTCGAGGGCGAGATGTGGAGCTGCTCGGCGATGGCGTCGTTGGACAGGCCGCCGGCCACGAGGCCGAGCACTTGGCGCTCGCGTTCGGTCAGGCTCGACAGCTCCGGCACCGGAGTGCTCGTCACGTCGGGTGTGGTGAGGTAGTGAGCGATGAGTGCCTTGGTCGCCCTGGGCGACAGCAGCGCCTCTCCTCGGGCGACCAGCCGGATGGCGTCGAGGAGGTAGGAGAGGTCCACGCTTTTACCCAAGAACCCGCTGGCCCCGGCACGCAGCGCCTGGAAGACGTGCTCGTCGGCTTCGAAGGTCGTCAGGATCAGCACCCGTACGCCCGCGAGGTCTTCGTCCGCCGAAATGGCGCGCGTGGCGGCGAGGCCGTTCATGTCGGGCATCCGGATGTCCATCAGCACGACGTCGGCGCACGTGCTGCGGGCCAGCCTGACCGCCTCCTCGCCCGTCGCAGCCTCTCCGACGACCTCCAAGTCCGGCTCACACTCGATGAGCATGCGAAAGCTGGTGCGGACGAGGGCCTGGTCATCGACGAGCAGAACGCGGATGGTCATCCCTGCCTCCCCTCTGCGGAGTTCGCGCGCAGGGCCGTGCCGGACCGATCTGATGCGCGGGTGCCGGTCGGTGGGCCGACCGCGGGCAGAGGCAGATGCACGGCGAGGCGAAAGCGGCCGTCGGTGTCTGCTCCGGCAAGCAGGCTGCCGCCGACCGCCTGGGCGCGCTCGCGCATTCCCGTCAGCCCGTGTCCGGAGCCCGTCGCTGTCGACACCGGGGACGGGCCGACGTGTGGCAGGTTGGTGATGTGGATGTACAGATCGTCGGGCCCGTAGTCGAGGAGCAGGTCCGTCTCGGCAGTCGCGCCGTGTTTGTGGGCGTTGGTCAAGCCTTCCTGGATGACGCGGTAGGCGGCCAGGTCGATGGCGGTCGGCAGGGGACGTGGGTGGCCTATTTGCTGATGGCGGACGCTCAGCCCGGCCGCGGCCAGCGATTCGAGGAGCGCTCCGAGGCGGGACAGGCCGGGCACGGGGTCGGTCGGTTGGACCTCGTCCGGCTCGTCGTCGGACTGTCGTAGTACGTGCAGCAGCGGGCCCAGCTCGTCCAGGACCATGCGGCCGGCGTCACGGATGTGGCCGAGCGCCACCTCGGCCTGATCCGGCCGGCCTCGCAGGAAGCGATCGGCCAGCCCGGCCTGAATGGTGATCAGGGTGATGTGGTGGGCGATCACGTCATGGAGTTCCCGCGCGATGCGCAGCCGCTCCTCGGCGACCCGGCGGCGGGCCTCTTCTTCCTTGGTCGCCTCCGCCCGCAGCGCTCGCTCCTCCATCGCGGCGGCGTAGGCGTGCCAGGTGCGTACGGTGGCGCCGACGGCGGCGAACATCCCGGTCCAGGCGAACACGGCGCCGGCCTCCGGGCCGGTGGCCGAATCCGTCGAGTAGGTGATGACGGAGTACAGGGCGAGGGCCGTGCCCGAGACGGCGATCACGGCGATCCGCCGACGGACTGTTCGGGCCACGGTGTAGACCGCGATCAACGCGGCCGTCTTCAGCACCCGCGACGGATACGACTCGAGGACGGTGAAAGCCACCTCCCCGAGCACGGTCAGCGCCAGGACGGGCAGCGGTGCCCGGCGGCGGGCCAGCACAAGCAGGAACGCGGCCGCCGCGGCCACGGCGCCGGCGCCCGAGGGGTGTACGCCGTCGGGCCACCGTCCGAACAGCAGGGGCAGCAGGCCGAGACCACCCACGAGGATGGCGAGAGCGGCGTCCAGCAGGCGCGGGTGAGCGCCGGTGACCCGTTGCAGCGACGCCGGTCCGATCACGACTTCACCGTTCCTTGATACAGGTCCTCGGTTTCGGGCAGATGCGGCAGCCCGTTTCTCACGCTTGAAGGATTACGAGGGTCGGTGGTGTGCCGCTGCAACCGGGCTCACGCATCGCGCCGCCCGAGCATGACTGTCGCGCCGGCCAGAAGCACATGAAAAGCTTGCACGGTCAGCAATCCGTGTAAAGGGGAAGGGCTTATCCTGGGGAAAAATCCTTCCCCCCTTAAGGGCTGAGTTCCTGGGTATACCGGTGGACCGTCACGAACCTTCGAGGCTAACGCGTCGCAACTCTCTGGATGCCATTTGGCGGTTACAGCTATGTGAGATGAGTACCGATGTGCTTTGGTTGCAGCGAGAAAAGGGGGTCGTCTGGAGAGCACCTTCTTCTGCACACCGCTGTCCACGCCCTGCTCAGGGCGGTTTCAAAGTCCTGAACCTCATGAATTTATGCAGGTCACGGCCGTGCGACGGTGTGTCGGTGGGCCGCCAGGCGGCGTCGGCCGCCGCCGTCGTCGCTGATGCGCAGGCAGCAGGTCGTATCCGGCGGAGGCGGTGATCTTCTCGTAGATGCCGCGCCGCCCGTCCCGCGATCCGAGCACGGACAGCGCCCGCTGCACCTCCTCGCGCGAGGAGCGGTGCACGGGGTGGACGCTCAGGGTCTGCGCCATGTCGGGGGCGGTGACCGAGCTGCGCAGCCTGGTCTCCTTGAACAGCCAGGCCAGCACGAAGGCGAGCAGGACGACCGGGGCCGCGTAGAGGAACACGTCGGTGATCGAGGTGGCGTAGGCGTGCAGCGCGGACGGGCGCAGTTCGGGCGGGAGTTCGGATATGGAGCGCGGGTCGGGCTTCGAGCGCGGAGGCCGCCTCCGGCTGCGCCGTGCCCGCGAAGGCTCGCGCAGCTTGTCGTCGAGCCGGCTGGTGAAGATCGTGCCGAAGACCGCGACGCCGAACGCGGCCCCGATCGACCGGAAGAACGTGACCCCCGCGGTGGCGACGCCCAGGTCCTCGTACGACACCGCGTTCTGCACGATCAGCACGAGCACCTGCATGACCAGGCCGAGCCCGAAGCCGAACACGAAGAAGTACAGGCTCATCTCGATGTCGCCGACGACGCCGGGCCTGCCCGGATCTGCCCCCGACGCCTCGCCCCGGCCCGCGGGAGCGTGGGCTGCGCAAGCCTCGACCGAACTGCGGCCTCAAAGTATTTCAGGACTCTCATATCGGGCAGTTCCGGCGCCCGTCGCGACATGGGACAAAGGGAAGGGTTTTCTCTGTCGATTCCTCCTCGTCCGGCCGGGCCGCGCGATTGACGGTAGCTGTGCGGAATCAAAATGCACATCCGGACTCCCCGAAACCGGGTGAACGGTGGCGGCCGCAAGTTCGTGGCCGACGGCGCCACGGACAGTGCAGGTACCAGCGTGTGGTGGGACCCCTCACGAAGGATCCAACGGTGGCCCGGCTCTGACCGATCCCTCATGGCTGCGGCCGGGCTTCGTACGAAGCCCGGCCGCAGCCATGAGACGGCGTTGAGGGCCGCCGCCCCTGCGCCCATACGTGCCTCGGATCAGAACGTCAGCACCAGTCGGCCCCGCACACCGCCCGCGGCGAGGAGCCGGTGCGCTTCGGCGCCCTGCTCCGCCGGGAACGTCTTCGCGACCCGCAGCGTGATGCGGCCCTCCTCCACCTGCTGCCGGAGCCGGTCGAGCTTGGCGCGCTCCCTGGCGTAGCGGAACACGACGATCGGCTCGAAGGCGATGCCTCGTTCGCCGGGTCCGTCGAAGCCGCGCAGGGTCACCACTCGGCCGCCGTCCCGGACCGCCCGAGCCGTGAGAGCGCCGAGTGACGCGGCGTCGACGACTCCGTCGACGCCGTCAGGGACCTCTGCGCGTACCCGGTCCGGGTACTCGGCTCCGCGGCGGAGTACGGCGTCGGCACCGAGTTCCTTGATCAGGGTCTCGTCCTGCTCCGAGGCGTCGGCCACCACCCGCAGCCCGTCCGCCTTGGCGAGCTGGACGGCATAGCCGCCGACCGCGCCGGCCGCTCCGGTGATCGCGACGGTCTGTCCGGGTTCCAGGCCGAGCGTGTCCAGGGCCAGGCGTGCGGTCAGGCCGTTCATCGGCAGCGACGCGGCCTGCGCGTCGGTCGCGCCGCGGGGAGCGCGGACGACGGAGTCCACGGGGACCGCGATCTGCTCGGCGTAGGCGCCGTGCGCGCCGCTGGGGAGGACGATCGCCATCACATGGTCGCCGACGCTCAGATCCGTGTCCGTACCCGGGCCGATCTGGTCCACGACGCCGGCGGCTTCCATGCCGGGAACGAACGGCGGCTGGGCGTCCGGCGACCGGGCGGGTCCGCTGCGCTGGAGGGCGTCGACCGCGTTGACGGTCGCGGCGTGCACCCGGATGCGCACCTCGCCCGGACCGGCCTCGGGGGCGGGCAGCTCCAGGATCCGAAGCACCTCAGGCCCGCCGAATTCCGTGAAACCTACAGCCTTCATCGAATTACCTCATTGCTCGGCATGCGGTCGTTGAGGTGTCCGACATTTCCGCCTCGCACGTGCCGGGAAAAGGGGAAGGTTCTTGGCTGGGATGCGGCTATAGGGGGGATGAATACCTCCCCCCTATGACACCGGCACCGGCGAGAGACGTGATGCTCAACTCGGTCGCGCTGTGGCATCTCGATGAGAGCACGTACGTGGGGGAGTCCGAGGCAGGCTCATTCCGAGGGCGGAAAGAGCGGTCCCGACGGTCCGAGCGTCCGGACAGCGTGGACGACGAAGCCGCTCAGGAGCATGCCGATGGTGGTCGCGGCCGTCCAGCCGCCCGTCGCCCACAGCACCGAGGCGGCGGCCGAGCCGATCGCGCCGGGGAAGTCGAGTTGCTCGTGAGAGAGGCCGTTTTCTCCGCCGGTCGGGGCTCTGCAGGAGAGGCAGGCCGGTGAGATGTGCTCGTTCAGTAATGCCCGCTGACTTTTTCGAGCCTGTGCAGGCGAAATTCTGTTCAGCAGGGCAGCCCTGGCCGGGGAAATGACTTCCCCCTGCGGACGCACGAGGGAGAGGGCTCAGGTGACAGTGTCGGACGCCGTCCGTTTCTGGTCCGCGGCCCAGGACGACAGGAGGCGCAGTGCGTCGTGGGACGGGGAGCCGGGTTCGGCGTTCCACACGATGATGTGCTGGTCCGGGTCCGTGCCACAGGTGAGCGTGTTCCAGTCGAGGGTCAGTTCGCCCACCACCGGGTGATGAAGCTTCTTGGTGCCCTTGCCCCGCGCCGCGACGTCGTGTTCGGTCCACCATTGCCGGAACTGTGCGTCACGGGCGGAGAGTTCCTCGACCAGGGCGGTGAGGCGCTGGTCGCCGGGGTATCGTGCGCTCTCCATGCGCAGCTGGGCGATGGCCAGCCGGGTCACCTCTTCCCAGTCCGCGTACAGCTCGCGCATCCAGGGTTCGGTGAACAGCAGCCGGACGAAGACGCGCTCCTGTTCCGGGTAGTGTCCGAAATCGGTCCACAGGGCGGCGGCGAGCTGGTTCCAGCCGAGGATGTCGGTGCGTCGGCCGATGACGAAGGCGGGGGAGGCAGTGAGATCGTCCAGCATGCGCTGCAGCTGTGTGTCCACCTGCTGGCGTTCGGGTGACGCGGACGGGCGCGCCCGCTCTTTCGCCGCGAGGTCGAAGAGGTAGGTGCGCTGGTCGTCGTTCAGGCGGAGCACCTGGGCGATCTCGTCGAGCAGGGGGGCCGACGCTTGGAGGCGGCCCTGCTCGATGCGCGTGTAGTACTCGGTGCTGATCGCGGCGAGGAGGGCCACTTCCTCACGGCGCAGACCGCTCACGCGTCGTCGTTGCCCTCCGCGGAGTCCGACCTCGGAGGGGCTGAGCTCGGCACGGCGGGCCTTGAGAAACTCACCCAGCTCGTTCAGATGGGGGTTGCGGTTCATATGTGCAGCCTCGCACAGAAGCCCGGCGTTGTGATGGGGAGAGATCTTGCCTACGTTGGGCGGCAGCCCGGGCACGAGGGTAGGGGACTCGGCGGCCCGGAATACGTACCGGGCCGCCGAGTCCACTACCGGGTGCAGCTGAGTGTCAGCTCAGTGCCTTGACCAGCTCCTGGGCCAGCGGAACCGCCGAGCCCGGGTTCTGGCCGGTGAACAGGGTGCGGTCGACCTCGACGTGCTGGGTGAACGGCTCGGTCTCGCGATAGTCCGCGCCGAGTTCGCCCACGAGGCGGTCCTGCAGCAGCCACTTCGCGCGGTCCGCGAGACCGTTCAACTTCTCCTCGGCGTTGGAGAGGCCGGTCAGCCGGTAGCCGGTGAACGGGGACGTCCCGTCGGGACCGATGGTGGCCAGCAGGGCGGCGGGGCCGTGGCACACCAGGGACACCGGCTTGCCCGAGGCGAGCCAGTCGGTGAGCAGCTTGCCGGAGGCGGTGTCGTCGGGCAGGTCCTCCATCGGGCCCCAGCCACCGGGGTAGAACACGGCCACGTAGTCGTCGATGGCCACGTCCTCGATGCGCATCGGGTTGGCCAGCTCGGTCGCCTCGCGCAGGGCGGTCCGCATGCGCTCGGCGCCTTCCTCGCCGCCGTTGAAGTCCGCGGTGAGGCTGAGCGCGTCCGCCGTGGGCGGTACACCGCCGGGTGTCGCGGCCGCGATCTCGTATCCGGCCTCCTTGAAGACCTGGTACGGGCCGATTGCTTCCTCGGCCCAGAATCCTGCTGGCTGCCGGGTTCCGTCGGCCAGTGTCCAGTGGTCGGACGCGGTGATCACGAAGAGGATCTTCGCCATGGTTTGCTCCTGATGGCCTGATGAAGTGGTGGGGGTTTCAGCCCTTGAGGGCTTCCTGGAGGACGTGGCTGTCGGCGGCCTGTCGCATGCTCACGGCCTTGCCGTCGCGGACGGTCCACAGGTGGATGAACCGGACGTCGGCCTTGTTCCCGGTCTTGGTCTCGGCGTGGTAGTGCCCGAACACGAAGACGTGGCCCTCGTCGTCCGCGTAGAACTCCTCGGGCACCGCGCCGAAGGACTCGTAGTTCGGCATCGTCCTGCCGAAGAAGTCCTGCGCCGCGCTGGCCCAGCCGTGGTAGACGCCGCTGTTCGGGAAGCCGGGGGTGATGTCCCAGACGAGGTCGGGGGCCATGACCTCGCTCGTGACCTCCGGGGACATTCCGGACTCGTACAGTCGGCGGATGAGGGCGAGGTTCGGGGAGTCGGACATGGTTGCTCCTTGCGGGGGGTGGTGGATCGGATACGGAAAGAAAGTCTGGTGATCAGGCGGCGAGAGCGGCCCGTCCGGCCCGGAAGACCGCAGCCTGTCGAGCGACCCGCGCTCCCAGGTGCTCCGCGGTGGCGATGTCCGACGTGTGGACTGCTTCCGGACCGGCGTCGGTCGGGCTCTGGGCGCCGGCGCCCACGAAGAAGCCGAGCCGGTTGATGTCGTCCTCGCTGCCCGTGGTGGAATCCCAGCCCGGCTGCAGACCCAGGCTGATCCAGTGCATTCCGTGCTGGGCGGCCATGGTGGTGAAGTAGCCCAAGGTGGACGACTTGTCGCCGCTCTTGGCACCGGAGTTGGTGAAGCCCGCGGCGAGCTTGTCCACCCAGGACTGTGAGTACCAGCGCTTGGTGCTGGCCTGGGCGAACGTGTGGAAGGCCGCGGAGGCGGTGCCCATGTACGTGGGGGAACCGAAGATGATCGCGTCAGCGGCGTCCAACTGCGCCCACTGCTCGTCGGTGATGGTGTCCACGGAGATCGAGACCACCTCGGCGCCCGCTTCCGCTGCGCCACGCGCCACGGCTTCGGCGACGACAGCTGTGTGCCCGTAGCCCGAATGAAAGGCAACGGCGATCGTGGGGCGACCGGAATGGGACATGGTGAACTGGCTCCTCGAGGGTCTTTGTGCGGTGTGTGACCAAGCTTTGCACCGGAAGAGCGCGCTGTGAGGGGGAAGGAATTTTCCCCTGCCTACCGCTCTCCACGTACGCGATTTCGGTCCGGCGGCCGTTCCTGCAGAGTGGCCTGTACCGCATCCTCGTGGAGCTGATGCGTTGTGAACCACTAAAGAACGGCGAAGAACTCCGCCATCTTGGGGATCGCCTGGTCCACGTACGTAGGCACGTCGTAGAGTGCGATATGCGTCGCGCCGTCGACGACGAACAACTCCTTCGGCCCCTTGGAAAGTTCGTAGGCCTGGTCGCTGAACACCTTTGTGTCCGCCTTGCTCCCTGCGATGAGGAGCAGCGGCTGGGTCAGCAGTTCCGGGATCTGGTCGAAAGCCGAGAAGGCGAACATCTTGTCCATGCTGGTCAGCAGGAAACGGCCCTTCGAATTGGGGTGCTGGCCTCGCGGCGTCCTGTAGTAGTCGTACCCTTCGCGCAAAAGGTCCGGCGTGGTTTCGTTGATCTCCTCCGGCGTTTCCGGGACGAACGGGGCGTAGGCCGGCTCTGCTCCCCTTGCTTCCGCCGTGCGCTGTTGGGCGACCATTTCCAGCGTGCCGATCTGCTCGGCCACCGGGGAAAGATGCCCCAGGAAGCCCCTGGAACCCTCACCCATCGGAGCTGCGCTGACCGTAGCCACTGCCTTGAAACGACGTTCGGTTTGGGCCACGCTGATCGCGTAGCCGCCGCCGGCGCAAATGCCGAAGACCCCCATTCGCTCGGAGTCCACGAACGGAAGAGTGGTGAGGAAGTCGGCTGCACAGCGAGCGTCTTCGACCCGAGTTGTCGGGTCCTCCAGCAGGCGGGGTTCGCCACCGCTCGCTCCCTGATAGGAGGAGTCGTAGACGACAGTGACGAATCCGTGCTCAGCAAGCCTCTTGGCGTAGGTGCCGATGGTCTGTTCCTTTACGCCTCCTGCCGGATGAATTCCGACGAGTGCCGGATACTTCTTTCCTTCGCTGAAGTTTTCCGGCAGATGGAGATGTCCAGCAATCTCCACTTCCTTGTTCCTGAACGAAATGATTTCGACCACGGCGCGCGCCCCTCTTTCGGCCTTCGGTTCGCCGTCGGGCGACCCTCAAATCATGATCTGTCGAAGCTCAGAGCATGTCTACTCGTGGTAGGGGGAGGAATCCTTCCCCTGGATACCGCTCGCCAGGTAAGCAATCGTTCCCTGATGGGGAGGCTCTGACCGCACATCGAGAAGTGCATGCGACCCGAAAGCATTTCGTTGGAGTCGACCCGGATCGGCGTGTCAAAGTTCTACCGCGCCGCAGGCTCCCCTCACAGACCGTCCGTCGCGGTGATCGGGTATAGGTGAGCGTTTACCTGAGACGTCAGCCACCCCGGTCCGCTTCGCCGGTGCGTTGGTGCCCCAGCTCCCCGAATGGCATCGGTGGAATATCGCATGCCGGTGACGTTCGGAAATCAATTTTTGAGTCTTTTCCATCCTCAGTCTGAACTGGCCAGATGGAGCGTGAGGACAGCCTGGACGAGGTTCGTGATTCAGGTGGTCGAGCAGTGGAGCTTGCGCAGGATCCGCCAGGACTTGAGGGTGGCGATGGCCTGTTCGACCAGTGCCCGCACCTTCGCATGGGGGGCCGGGTACGACCGGTCGTGCCTGTACTGAGCCCATGGCCCGACTGCGGATCCTGTTCGCCGCCGCCCCACGAGACGGGCCCGTTCACCGTGTGCACACCCTGCGGCCGGGGCCCGCACTGCCGAGCTGGACGTCCGACGGCGGTGCCGAGTCGCATGACCAGCTCGAGCAGCGCGTCACGGATCAGCGCGCCGTCCAGGGTGTGCCGGGCGAGGGTGTGGCGCACGGTCTCGGTGGCGGGCAGGGTTCACGGGGTGACCGGGGCGGGGGCCGATTGTTGCCCGAGCAGGAAGGCCCGCTCGCCTGGACGGGCGTCGCCGTGGCGGGGTCAGGGGCGCCCCGGGTACCCGTGGGCCATGTTCAACACCAGCGCGTACTGCGCCATGGTGATCAGCCGCGTCCCGACGACTTCTCCGGAGAGCCTTCGGATCACCGCGTTATACGCGTATCGCGGGTCGTCGTCCTCGCCGTGCGCCAGCATCCAGTTGAACCGCTGGCTCAGGCTGCTCCACGGCGTGCCTCGGGGCTGCGTATCGGCCGGGAGGGCTTGGGTGAGGCGGTCCACGGTTGTCGCCGCACGAACCTTGGTCCGCTCCTATCGAGGCTGAGGCCCTGAAGGCTCGACTCGACGATCTGTACATTGAAGCTGCCGTCCGCGGGTCCCAGTCGGCGAACTCGGTTTGGAACTCCTCGATGGTGGCGGTCGCACTCCAGGATTCGTCGGTGTAGTTCCCGGCCGGGGCGAAGGCGACGACGTTGACGGCTTGCCCACCGGCGACCGGATAGTGCACGAAGTGCCGTCCGGGCCCCAGCCAGAGGGTCTGGGCACGGCGCAGAGCGAAGCCAGGCGCGGCTCGGGCGGGCACGATCGTGCGGAAGGCGCAGATACCGGAATACGTCGGCGGTGAGGGCTCGGTCACCGCGCCGCGGACGACGGAGTGCACGCCGTCGGCGCCGATGACGATGTCCGCCTCGACCTGGCTGCCGTCGGCGAAACGCAGCAGTACGACGTTCTTGCGTACGTCGACCGCCGTGCACCGTGCGCCCAGGCGAACCCGCTCACTGGGCACAGCCGTCTTGAGCGAGTCCAGCAGGTCGGCCCGGTGCACGACATAGGTGCGCTCGCCGTAGAGCCGTTCACAGACGCCGCTCAGTTTCTCGACCGAGAGCACGTTGCCGTCCGTCCAGCGGCGGAACTCCCACCCCCAGTCCAGTGGCACGGCCCGGCGGAGGAACTGGGCCATGACGCCGATACGCCGCAGCAGCCGAACGGCATTGGGAGCCATCACGAGCCCGGCGCCGACCTCGGTGAGTGCGTGCGCCTGCTCGTAGAGGGTGGCTGTGAACCCCGCCTGGTGCAGGAAGGCACCCGCGGCGAGACCGCCGATGCCACCGCCGACGATGGCAATGCGCGGACCCGGCACGGTGGCAGGCATTGATGGACTCCTCTGGGTCGTCGATGCCAATGAACTGGCCACTCCAGATCCTGACGGGCGTCCTGCGCTCCAGGAACGGTTGTCCTCATTGAATGGACGCCGGTTTCCAGGTCGCCGTTGAGCTGGTTCGCCAAGACGAGCCGTACCGGGTGGACGAGCGGATCACGACTCGCCGGAGTGAACCGGGCACGCTCGCCGAGGAGTTGGCTGAGCGGCTTCAGGAGGTCCGGGCCGAACGGCAGAGTCGGTGAACGTCGAGAGGGTCCTGAACCGGCCGACCGATGCGTTCAGTGGTGGTGAGTCTGGCGGCGATGCGCCGGCTGAGATGGGGGGCACGATGGCCGGGAGGGGTGAGCCGGCCGGCCACGGGTTGCAGCCGGGCAGGCGCGGGGGGTCCCGGTGATGCGCGGCTGCGGATGCGCCGGCCGACGGGGCATCCGCAGCCGTGGTGACCACGGGGCGGGCGGTCCTGCACGAGGTGTGCAGGGGTGAAGATGGCTTGCCTGTTCCGCAGGGAGTCAGAGTGCGGCCAGTGCGGCGCGAGCGACTTCGTCGTCCTGGGCCGGGGTGCCTCCGCCGACGGCGAGGGCGCCGATGAACTGGCCGTTCTCGAAGATCGGTCGACCGCCGGCCAGCAGGCTGGCGCCATTGGCGACGTGGGAGGCGATCTGGGCCGGGTCCTTGATGTTGGAGGCCAGGTCGGCGGTGGCGGCCCGGTAGGTGCGTGCGGTGTGTACCTTCTGCGGGACCAATGCGGCCGCCGCCGAGCTGTTGTTGTCCATACGAAGGGATGCCTTGGCTTCGCCGGCGGAGTCGACGACCAGGACATACATGGGTGGAAGGGTCGAGTGGGCGCGCACGTAGCGGATGGCGGCCTCGGTGAGCCGCTGGGCCTGGGCCAGGCTGATCGTCCGCGTGGCGGTCGATCCGCTGGTGCCGGTGGCGGCCGAGGCGCTGCCGGCAGCCATCTGGCTGACCGCCAGTCCGCCCGCGACCGCCCCCGCCATCCCCATCATTCCGCGCCTCGTGGCCAGGGTGTTGCCGGACTCTTCTGTCATGACATTGCTCCCGCGTCTTGGTGTGGGACGTGCTTACGCATCTCGGAGTCGTTCCTCGGCGACCTGCCCGCGTCGACGGGCATGACGTGGCCGTCGACCTTGGATGCCTGGTGCGGACGGTGGGCGATGGCGTGTTCGCCGTGCCCTCCCGATCACTTCATGCATGAAGTTATATCCGGCGTCACTTCATGGCGCAACGATGTGTCGAGTGACGTACTTCACGCGTGAAGTCATGTCGCGTGCCTGAACCGAGGCGTCACGGCCTCAAGGCTCAGTGGAGTTCGGCGCTACCCGCTGCCTGCATGATGCGCCGCGCAATCTGGCCCATCTGACGCACCTGCGTGGGGGAGAGGCTGTCGAAGACGAGGCGGCGGACCGCGCTGACATGACCAGGGGCGCTGGCCTCCAGCTTCACCATCCCTGCCTCGGTCAGGCCGGCCAGGGTGTAACGGCCGTCGGTGGGATCAGGGCGGCGGGTGAGCCAGCCGCGCCGCTCCATGCGGGTGGCGACCTGGGAGAGACGCGGCAGCTGACTCGCGGTGAAGCCGGCCAGCTCGCTCATGCGAAGGGTGTGCTCGGGGGCCCGGGACAGGCCCACGAGGACTTGGTACTCGAAGTGGGTGAGCCCGGCGTCCTGCTGGAGCTGCCGATCCATTGCCGCGGGCAACTTGGTCACCATGCCGACCAGGGCCATCCAGGCGTGGAGTTCCTCCTCGTTCAGCCACCGGATCGGTTCCGCAGTCTCGCTGCTCTTTGCCGGCTCGGTTTGCCTGCCGGGGCCGTGTTCGCCTGCGGCTGCGCTGAGGGTTCGCTTCACGGCGCGGTTCTTGGCCATGAGCAGATTCTATGCGCGAGGCAGGACAGGTGACCTTGCTCGCGAAGCGGCCGAGGAACCGGGCCGTCGCCACCCGCTTGGGCAAACTCACCGCCCGCTCGGAGGTCGACGTCCAGATCGCCGCGATCAACGACCGGCTCCGACCCGGCCGGGCCGACCGACCCACGTGCCATGCCGGCCCGGAATCCCGTCAGTGCGTCGCACAAGGGAGAGATGCCGCATGGCGGCTCCGTACCACTGCGCCGACAGCGAGAACGGTGACCACATCGGTGATCCCTCCGAAGACGCCCTGTTCATGCCGTCGACGACCTCAACGACACCGACAACACCTTTGGGCTTGGGCCGACTTCAGTCCGCCGGCACCGCGTAGTCGTACGAGACGCTGTGTCCGTCGGCCTTGGTCACGGACACCATGGTCTGCTGTTGCTTCCCGTTTTCGGACGTCACCGTGCACTCGACCGAGTCGCGCTGTAGCGGCCTGAGACCTCCGGGCGCAGCTCACGGATTCCGGCGTCTTCCGGACGAGCGGCAGGGAGTGGTTCTCGCGGACCTGCTTCTCGACCTCCGCACGGCTCACGCTCCCCGTGGAACCGACCGGCGCTGGTCGACTCCGTGCTCAGCAGCCGCGGT
This sequence comes from Streptomyces sp. NPDC020597, assembly GCF_044335095.1. NCBI lineage: Bacteria > Bacillati > Actinomycetota > Actinomycetes > Kitasatosporales > Streptomycetaceae > Streptomyces > Streptomyces sp. NPDC020597. Next base: position 244,042 of record NZ_JBIRUL010000007.1, read on the forward strand.
GCGGCCACATACGCGAGCCCGCCCACGGCAACGGCGGCTGTCACCGGGAGAGTGGGCCGCCGCTGACGGTGGCCGCGCTTCGGCCCGCAGGCCGACAGCGTGCGGGCGGGGTCGGCCTGGAGGCCGGCTTCCGCGTCAGGCGGGCGGTGTCTGGGGTCGTGTACGAGCCCGGTTTCCCAGGCCCAGGCGGCGATTTCCACGCGGTTGCGCACGCCGAGCTTGTCCTTGATGTTGGCCGGGTGGGTCTTGACCGTGCCCAGGGACACGTAGAGCTCGCCGCAGATCTCCTGGTTGGTGCGGCCCACCGCCACTCCGCCGGCCATGTCGCTCCCACCGCCGGGCTGAGCGCCGCGGCGCGCCTCCCCAGCCGGGGGAGCCGGGCCCGGGGCGCGGCGCACGGCCCTGTCACGTGCGCTGTGCGGCTTCGTCCCATCATGAGAGGGGGCAGCGGCGCGTCCCGTGGCCGTTGACCACCTTGTCCAGTGAATCCTCCGCGCCGGACCGGAGGGCTGAGGTGCTTCCAAGCCCGGTCCGCCCTGCCCGGTCCGCCCTGGCCGGTCGGCCCTCCTTGGCCCCCGGTGGGAGTTCGCCCGGCCGTTTACCCAGGATCGGTCCTACGGCCGAACGCGGTGTCGTCCTGAGTACGGGCGCGGCAGCGTGCAGCACGCGGTCGACAGCCCTCCTCGCCGGCGGTCCCTGGTGTGGACACGGGCGTCGAGCCACAGGAGTGAGTGTAAAGATGCTTGATGCAATTAGGCTTGCTTGATGTGAATCAAGCAGTTAATGCTGGGCAGGTGCATCGAACGCTGGCCCTGATCACCGACGGCTCTTCGGCCGACGGTCACGCCTGTGCCGTGCCCTTGGCCGACGGCCGCGCATTCCTCCCGGCGGCCCGGCCGAACGGGCCGGCCATCAAGCGACGCCGGGCCCACACAGCGGCGGCGGACCTGCTGACCGCCGGTGACGTCCGGTTCTGGGAGGGCCTCGCCAAAGTGGGCGGCTTCGCGCCGCTCCGCAGACTTCGCCGGGCTGCGCCCGGAGGAATGGGTGTACGTGCCGGGCCCGGAAGACAAGGGGTTCGCGCTCAACACCCACCGGGGCGCCGAATCCGCCCTGCTGCCCAGCGCCACCACCCATCTCCTGCCGTCACGCCAGCGGCATCAGCAGTCCGCACGCGCCTTCGCGATGCGGCTCGGCCATCGATACGGCCCTGACCACCACCCGGCCCCCCCACCGAGGGAGAGTGGACATGTCCACCGAACGTTCCCCCCAAGCCGCGACTCCCCCTGGTGCGACCCCCACACCACCACCCACCCGGCGTACCGTCATCGTCGCGACCACCGTTGTCGGAGGAGCCGCTGTGGCAGGCGGCCTGATCGCGGCGCCGCCCGCGCTCGCCGCCGAGGGAGCGGTGGGTGCCGAGGGTCCGCCAGGCAGCCGCCTCTCCCTGACGGTCAACGGCGTCCGGCGCACCGTCACGGTCGACAACCGCACCTCGCTACTGGACCTGCTGCGCGAGCACCTCGACCTGACCGGCTCGAAGAAGGGCTGCAACGCCGGTGCCTGCGGGGCCTGTACGGTCCTGGTCGACGGACGCCGGGTCAACTCCTGTCTGACGCTGGCGGTGCGGCTGGAGGGCGCCGAGGTCATCACGATCGAGGGCCTGGCGAAGGGCGACCGACTTCACCCACTGCAGCAGGCGTTCATCGATCAGGACGCCTTCCAGTGCGGCTTCTGCACGTCGGGCCAGATCGTGTCCGGCGTCGGTTGCATCCAGGAGGGTCACACCGGTTCACCGGAGGAGATCCGGGAGTGGATGAGCGGCAACCTCTGCCGCTGCGGCTGCTACGTGAAGATCGAGCGGGCGGTCGAGCAGGCCGCCGGCCGGAAGTGAGGACCGCTCTCCATGTATCCCTTCACCTACACCAAAGCCGCAGACCTGCGTGAGGCCCTCCACGCTGGTTGGCGCGGCGGGCGTTACATCGCCGGCGGCACGACGCTCGTCGACCTGATGCGGGAGACCGTCGAACGCCCCGGCTCGCTGGTCGACATCAGCACCCTGCCGCTGCGCGAGGTCACCGTCACCGCGCGCGGGGGCCTGCGCATCGGCGCCCTGGTCCGTATGGCCGAGGCCGCCGCCCACGCCAGGGTGCGTGTCCTGTACCCCGTCATCTCCGAGGCGCTGGAGCTGAGCGCCTCGGCCCAGCTGCGGAACATGGCCACCATCGGCGGCAACATCATGCAGCGCACCCGCTGCGCCTACTTCCGTGACGTGAGCGCCGCCTGCAACAAGCGCGAGCCCGGCTCCGGGTGCGCCGCGCTGCACGGCTACAACCGCGGCCACGCGATCCTGGGCACCTCCGACCACTGCGTGGCCACCCACCCCTCCGACGTCGCCGTGGCCTTCGCGGCACTCGAGGCGACGGTGCACCTGGTGGGCCCGGACGGGGAGCGCCGTGTCGCCTTCGGCGACTTCCTGCTCCGGCCGGGCAGCACGCCGAACCGCGAACAGGCCCTGCAAAAGGGAGAGTTGATCACCGCTGTGGAAATCCCGGCCCACGCGCGCCCGCTGAAGTCCGGCTACCTGAAGGTGCGCGACCGCCAGTCCTACGAGTTCGCGCTCACCTCGGCCGCGGTCGCGATGCACATCCGCAGCGGCATCATCCGCGAGGCGAAGGTCGCCGCCGGCGGCGTGGGCACCGTGCCGTGGAAGCTGCCTGCCGTCGAGGCCCACCTCATCGGCGAACGCCCCTCCGACCGGCTGTGGGCAGAGGCCGCCGAGCACGCGGCCGACGGAGCCCACCCCCTCACGCACAACGGCTTCAAGGCCGAGCTGCTCAAACGCACCGTCGAGCGCCAGCTGCGCACCGTTGGAGGCATCAGATGAGCCAGCCGCAGGCAGCAGTCGGTGCGGGGCTGCCCCGGGTCGACGCACGGCTGAGGGTGACCGGGGGAGCGAAGTACGCCGCCGACAACAATCCCGACGGAGTCGTGCACGCGGTCATCGTGGAAAGCAGCATCGGCCGCGGCCGGATCACGGGCGTCGACACCCGCGCCGCCGAAGCCCAGCCCGGCGTCCTGAAGGTGATCAGCCACCTCAACGCGCCCAAGCTGCCGCCCGTCGAAGGGCGGTTCCCGCCGGGCAAGCCGCTGCGCGCCTTCCAGGACGACCGGGTCCAGTTCTTCGGACAGCCCGTCGCGGTCGCGGTGGCGACCACGCTGGAGGTCGCTCAGCACGCGGCGAGCCTGGTGAAGGTCTCCTACGCCGCCGAGACCTCCTCGACGGACCTGAGCGTCGCCGACGCCGCCGGAGAAACCCAGACCTATGCACGCGGCGATGCCGACCGGGCCCTGGACGCCGCCCCCGTCCGGCTTGAGAGCGCGTACCGGACGGCCCGCAACCACCACAACCCGATGGAACCGGCCGGCATCGTCGCCCACTGGGACGGCGACCGGCTGACCGTCTGGGAGAAGACCCAGTACGTGCAGGGCGCCGTGTTCACCCTGTCCGGCGAGTTCGGCATCCCTCCGGGCAACATCCGCGTCATCTCGCCGTTCGTCGGCGGAGCCTTCGGCAACGCCGCCCGCACCTGGGTGCACTCCGTCATCGCGGCGATGGCCGCACGCGAAGTGAAACGCCCCGTAAAACTAGTCCTCACCCGCAGGCAGATGTACTTCACCGTGGGATTCCGGCCCGCATACGAGTACGGACTACGACTGGGCGCCGACCGAGGGGGCCGCCTGACCGCGTCGACGCACGACGTCCGCGCCGAGTCCTCCCGCTACGAGACGTACAGCGAAAGCGTTCTCGTCCCGGGCCGGATGCTCTACAGCACGCCCAACGTCCGCCAGGCGTACGACCACGTCCCGCTGGACGTGAGCACGCCGTGGTTCATGCGCGGACCCGGCTACGCCAGCGGCACCTACCCCGTCGAGTCGGCCATGGACGAACTGGCCCACGAACTGGGCGTGGACCCGATCGAGCTGCGCCTGCGCAACGAACCGGCCGACGACGAGTCCAGCGGCCTGCCGTTCTCCACCCGCCGCCTGCGCGAGTGCTACCTCACGGGTGCCCGTGAGTTCGGCTGGCACCGGCGCAACCCGAAACCGCGCTCGACGCGTGACGGTGACCGGCTCATCGGCATGGGTATGGCCGCCGGTGTCTACGACACCGCGCGCAGCCAGGCCCAGGCCTCGGTCAGGCTCGACGCCGATGGCACCGCCCTGGTGCAGTCCTCGACCAGCGACATGGGCCCCGGCACGGCCACGTCCATGAGCCAGGTCGCCGCCGACGCCCTCGGCCTGGCCATGCGTCAGGTGACCTTCCGGCTCGGCGACTCCCTCATGCCCCCAGCCCCCGTCCACGCAGGCTCGATGACCATGGCCAGTGTAGGATCCGCCGTCCAGGACGGCTGCGACAAGCTGCGCAGGCAGGCGATCACGCTCGCGGTCCACGACGAGGGATCACCGCTGTACGGCGTCGACGCCGCCGACATCGTCGTACGAGGCGGCCGCCTTTATGCGAAGGGCGAGCCCACCCGCGGGGAGACGTACCAGCGGCTCCTGGCCCGCAATGACCGGACCCATCTCGAAGTGCTGGGTTCGTACGCCGGGGCGCCGGAACCCGAGAGGTTCTCTCTCTACGCCTACTCCGCGATCTTCGCCGAGGTGGCCGTCGACGCCCGACTCGGCCTGGTCCGGGTCCGGCGCATGCTCGGCGTGTACGACGCCGCCCGGATCGTCAACCCGAGGCTCGCCGACAGCCAGGCCATCGGGGCCATGACCGGCGGGATCGGCCAGGCCCTTCTTGAGCACACGGTCACCGATCACCGCGACGGCCGGATCGTCAACGCGAACTTCGCCGACTACCTCGTGCCGAGCCACGCCGACATCCACGACCTGAAGGCGATCTTCATCGACGGGGAGGACTACGAAGCCGACCCCATCGGCGTCAAGGGACTCGGTGAGGTCGTCATCGTCGGAGTGGCGCCCGCCATCGCCAACGCGGTGTTCAACGCCACCGGCCGCCGCATCCGCGAACTGCCCATCACCGCGGAAGCACTGCTCTGAGCCCCCGGGCGGCCGGTGTACCCCACAACACGCGGCTACCCGGGTTGCCAGGGCCGTCGTCGCGGTCTCCTCCCCTAGGGCGCGGCGACGGCCCGTTGACCCCCACCTCACGGAAAGCCCCCCATGCTGAACATCACGGACACACTGCACGACTGGTGCCACGAGGGCCGGCCGTTCGCCCTCGCCACCGTCATCGACGTCAGAGGCAGCGCACCCCTGCCGGTCGGCACCGCACTGGCGGTGGACGCCGACGGCAACGCGGTCGGTGGCGTATCCGGCGGCTGCGTCGAAGCAGCGGTGTACGAACTGGCCCGCCAAGTATTGGCAGACCGCGCTGCCCCCGCACGCGTTTCCTTCGGGTACTCCGACTCGGATGCCCTCGCCGCCGGCCTGACCTGCGGCGGGGAGATCGGTGTCCTGGTACAGCGCGTGGAGCCCGGCGCCCAACCCCATCTCGCGGCTGCCCTCGATGCCGTGATCGGGGGGCGTCCGTCGGCCGTCGCCCACGTCGTCGACGGTCCCGGTGAACTCGTCGGCCGTATGCTCCACATCCCCGCCGAGGGCACCCACGACGGCACACTCGGGGTCGAGAGCGAGGACCGGGCGGTCGTGGCGCATGCGCGTGCACTCCTGCGGGCGGGCCGTACCGCCTCGATCGAGGTCGGCGGCGGTGGGGGAGAAGCTGAGAACCCGGACAACGGCACCTGCCCACGCAAGTTCACCGTCCTGGTCCACGTACACGCGTCCCGCCCCCGTATGCTGATCTTCGGCGCCGTCGACTTCGCCGCCGCCCTCAGCCGGGCGGGGAGCTTCCTCGGCTACCGGGTGACCGTCTGCGACGCCCGCCCGGTCTTCGCCACCCCGGCCCGCTTCCCGCACGCCGACGAGGTCGTCACCGAGTGGCCCCACCGCTACCTCGCGGCCACCGAGACCGACGCCCGCACCGTCGTGTGCGTCCTCACTCACGACGCCAAGTTCGACATCCCCCTGCTGTGTCTGGCACTGACCCTTCCCGTCGGCTACGTCGGCGCCATGGGCTCGCGACGCACCCACGAGCGTCGCGTCGACCTGCTCCGGGAAGCCGGCGTCTCGCAGGACCAACTGGAGCGTCTGCACTCACCGATCGGCCTGGACATCGGAGCCCTTACGCCCGAGGAGACAGCGATCTCCATCACGTCGGAGATCATCGCCCACACCAACCGCGCCACGGGTCGGCCTCTTTCACACAGCACCGGCCCCATACACGTTCCCGCGCAGCCTCTACCCGGCCTGGTGACGGCGTCGTAACCCCCCGCACAAGCGCTTCCTGCAGCCGCAGGCCCCCGGCGCACCGAGTGGTGAGCGGTCGGTCACGCACCGGGGTGGGCGCGGCCGTCCCGGTCGGCGATCACCATGAGCTGGGCGCGGTCGTGGACGTGGACGCCGAGCGGTGAGGAGCGCAGACCGGCCGTGCGAAGCGCGGCCGACGAAGCTCCCGCCGCGTCGCGGTGCACCAGCCCGCCCGGCGACGTGGCGCGAGGCATCCGTCGTCGAGGGCGGTATGGGAACGCGCTGAATGGCCGACGGCCAACAGCCGACTCACGAGGCGCCTACCACCCGTGAAGCCGCGCTGATCTCCAGGGGAGTAGGTCGGCAGGCCCGTCGGCTCACGCCTCCCGGACCACGTCGGCCACCTCGTCCAGCAGTGCCCTCAGTTGTGCGGCCTTCTTCGGACCGAGCTTCTCGGCGATCCGCTGTTCGATGTCCACGATCACGGCCTCGGCATCCCGCAGGGAGTCGCGGCCGGCGTCGGTGAGGTGCAGCTCCTGCACGTGACGGTGGCGCGGGTGCGCTCGGCGTTCCAGTTGACCCCGCTCCTCCAGGCGGGCCACCTGGGAGGCCACTGCTTGCGGAGTGACGTTCAGGCGGCGGGCCAGTTCCGCGCCGGTCAGGCCGGGATCGGTGTGGACGGAGATCAGCAGGGTGTACTGCGCGGCCGCGATGCCCAGCGGTCGCAGCCGTTGCTCTTTCCGGGCCTGCACGGCCCACTCCGCCCGCCGCAGGGCCCAGGTCACCCGGGTCAGGTGCTCGGCAGGGATCGACCGTTCATCATCCTTTGTCACCCGATGAGGATACGACACCTGGGCGTCTGTCAAGCTACTTGATTGCCCTCAAGTGCATGGCTCAATCTGGATCCAGCCGGGCGGCTGATGTCCTGCATCGCGCGAAAGGGCCTGGCGTGCAGCAGGTGGTGACGCCGGATGTCCCCCGAGGCGGGAGGGTGTGATGACGAAGGAGGTCGAATCCGACACCTCCGCGCGTGCGTCGCCTGATCCTCGTGATCTGCGTGCGGTCGGCGAGCCACGGCGTCGGTCCTCCCCGCGGGCCGCCTCGGAGGCCACCGGCTTGGGTGACGCTCAGTCGACGGGACCGTGGGCCGAGACCTCGCGAACCGCCTCAGTCACTTGGTCGAGCAGTCCTCGCAGTTTTGCTGTCTCGGAGCCGAGACCATCGGTGACCTGCCGCTCGATGTCGGCGATCACTGCGTCGGCCGCGCGCAACGCCTCCCGGCCGGCGTCGGTGAGGTGCAGCTCCTGGATGTGCCGGTGGCGTGCATGCTCACGTCTCTCCAGCTGGCCGCGGCCCTCCAGACGTGCCACCAGTGAGGCGACGGCCTGTGGGGTCACGTTGAGGCGGCGGGCAAGTTCGGCGCCGGTCAGCCCCGGCTCGTCGTGCACGGAGATCAGGAGTGTGTAGTGCGCCGCCACCATGCCCAGTGGACGCAGCCGCTGCTCCTTGAGGCTCTGCACCGCCAGCTCCGCGCGGCGCAATGCCCAGGTCACCCGGTCGAGTGCGCCGAGCCCGACCGGCTCCTCATCATTGCGTATCACGCGAGAAGGATACGACACTTCAGAGGTGTCAAGTGTTTGGCATGTGCCTAGAGGTTGATGAACCCTGGTTCCATGACTCGCCCCATCGCTTTGATCACTGGCGCCTCCTCCGGCATCGGCGCCGCCTACGCCCGTCTCCTGGCAGACGATCACGACCTGGTCCTGGTCGCGCGACGCGCCGACCGGCTCGCCGATCTTGCCCAGGAACTCCGCGCCCAAGGAGCAGCCGTCGAGGTGCTGCCCGCCGACCTCATGGCCCATGACGGCATCGCCGCTGTCACCGACCGGCTGGCCGCCGGGGGCGTGCGCATGCTGATCAGCAATGCCGGTGCCGGCGGCTACGCCCCGCTCGCCGACGTCGACCCTGCCGATATCGACCGCCTGCTCACCCTCAACGCCGTCGCCCCCGTCCGGCTGGTCCACGCCGCACTCCCCGGAATGCTCGCGGCGGGCGATGGTGTGATCGTCACCGTCGCCTCGCTCCTCGCGTTCAGTGCGGGCCTTGCTGACTCGCGGGCACCCCGGCGCACCTTGTATGTCGCCGCGAAGTCCGCCGTCCTGGGCTTCACGCGCACCCTCGCCGCTGAGCTCGCCGACACCCCGGTTCGCGTCCAGGTGGTGTGCCCCGGCGTTGTGGCAACAGAGTGGAACAGCGGCGCCGGCCGCAGCATCCCCTGGGCGATGTCGCCCGAGGACGTCGCAGCGGCCAGCCTGGCCGGGCTGCGCCTCGGTGAGACCGTCTGTGCCCCTGGTCTGGAGGGCCAGGACTCAGCCCTGGACGCCTTGCTCGCCGCGGAGGCCGCCTTTGTCACGGGCGGCAACCAGCCGACACCCGCGGTTCGCTACACGGAGCCGCGAGACTAGGGCAGTGACAGCCGGCCGGTAGGTGAGTGTCACCAGCCGCCTGCCTGCGGCTGCCTTCCCCGCGCGGGTCGGCCGGTGCGATGTGCGCACATGGTGGCAGTTCCCGTTGGTGGGTGGATGCCGAACCGGGCGAGGCCGCGGTGCGGGAGGCGGTGCTCGATCCGGTGGTCGGTGAACTGGGCGGGGGTGCTCCGGGTCGTTGGCCTGAACCGGCAATCCCCGGACCGTATGGTGCCCGACATGAGAAACCGCGGTGCGTGTTCACCGCCGCCGGCTCGCAGGTGATCTCGCTCAAGCACGGGCTGAGCCCGAGACCCTGCACGTCCGCCCGCCGCTCGGCCGGTTCGGGTCGCTTGAGGGTGACTGTCGCCGCTGCGACCTCGATGAGGACAGCGGCGTTGTGACGTTCCTGGGGGACTTGCTGAGTAACAGGAATCTTGCAAGCCATCAAGCGCTTGACACAATGCAGTCGATTGATATTCTGCGTGTTGTCAGGCTCGCGAGTCTTCGCAGAAGTCATTCATGTCGGCGTGCCCCCGCTGTTGTGCGGCGGCCCATCATCGCGCCGAAGGCCGTGTCCCCCATCTGCCACCACCCGCAGGGTGCTGCCCGGATGCCGGCGGTCCCGAGAAAGTGGGAAATTTCATGATCAACAACACCTCGACGATCACGCGTGACGGAGCCATCGGCCAGGACGGCAACCAGGTGGTCACCGTCGATCAGGCCACCGGGGCGGAGTTCGCCCGGTACCCCGTGGCCGGCAAGGAAGAGGCGGTCGCGGCTGTCGCTGCCGCACGCTCGTCCGCCGGGCCCTGGTGGGACCTCGGATTCGAGGGCCGGGCGGAGCGACTGCGCGCGTGGCGGCGGGAGATAGCCGTAGGCGGCGAGGAGGGGGCCGCCCTCATCCACACCGAAAACGGCAAGCCTCTCGACGACGCCCGCGTCGAAGTGCTCGGGATTCTGGAGCACGTGCAGTACGCCATCGAGAACGCCGAGCGCGTACTGGGACGCCGGGAGCTCCCCGCCAGCCCCACCGTGCCCAACCAGCGAGCATGGGTCGAATACCAGCCCTACGGCGTCGTCGGTGTCATCGGCCCGTGGAACTTCCCTCTCCTGACGCCGGGGGCCATCCTGATCGAGGCGATCGCGGCCGGAAACGCCGCAATCCTCAAGCCCAGCCAGATCACGCCCGGCGTCGGGGAGTGGATCGTCCGGACCTGGCAGCGTGCGGTCCCCGACTTCCCGAACGTCCTCCAGTGCCTCAACGGATTCGGGGCCACCGGCGGAGCGCTCATCGAGGCCGGCCTGAACAAGCTCGCGTTCACCGGCAGCGTCACCACGGGCAAGACGGTGGCCGCCCAGTGCGCGCAGACCCTGACCCCCGTACTGCTGGAACTCGGCGGCAAGGACGGCGTCATCGTGGCTGAGGACGCCGACCTGGACGAAGCCGCCAGGCACGTGGTCTGGGGCGCCCTCCAGAACACCGGCCACGGCTGCATCAGCCTCGAAGTGGCCTACGTCGCCGAGTCGGTTCACGACGAGTTCGTCGAGAAGATCAGCGACCTCGCCAAGCAGGTACGCGTCGGCAGCGACGACGACGCGGAGATCGGGCCGGTTCCCCTGCCCACCCAGATCCCGATCATCCGGGAGCACATCCAGGACGCTCTCGATCGCGGCGCGACAGCCACTGTCGGTGGCATCGACGCGGTGGGGGAACGCTATGTCACTCCCACCATCCTCGTCGGCGTGAGCCCCGACGCCCTGGCGGTGACGCAGGAGACGTTCGGGCCCACGCTGGCCGTCGTCAAGGTCACCGACGCGGAGGAGGCCATCGCGCACATCAACGCAGGGCGGTACGGACTGGGCAGCGCCGTCTTCAGCCGCGACCGCGGCGAAGCCATCGCCCGTCAACTCCGCGTCGGAATGACCAGCATCAACGACGCCCTGGTGTTCTCCATCAACCCCGCCGTGCCTTTCGGCGGCCGCGGCGACAGCGGCTACGGACGCAAGCAGGGCGAGGAAGGACTCCGGGAGTTCGCCTACCCGCACTCCTTCACGGCCAAGACCGGCCCCGCCCAGTTCTCGGCGACCACCTTCGGCAGGCCCGCGGGCGCGATGGCGGGAGCCCTCGCCGGCGTACGCAACAGGATCCTGGCCGAAGACGGTCAGTAGAAGCCGGTTCGCGCGGTGGGGGCGACGACGGGTTGATCGCCGCCTGGGAACTGGAAATCCCCGGCGAAGGCGTCCACCGGCTCGGCGGACTTCGAGAAGGCTTCCGAGCGCTGGAACGCCGAGACACGAACGGCCAGATCGTTCTCATGCCCTGGGGGGCCATCGCCAAGCGACCGCTGCCGCATCCGGCGAGCGAGTCGTCACCCCGCAGCACATCCCTGAACGGAGCAGAACCATGGCAAGGTCGTCACAAACCGAACGTGCGATCCGCACCCGGTGGTCGTCCGAGGACGCCGCCGATCAGTTCACCGTCGACAACCCCGCGACCGGCGCGCCGCTCGCCGTCGTGCAGGGCGCAGGCGACAAGGAAGTCGACCAGGCTGTTCAGACGGCCTACGACGCGCACTTCTCCTGGAAGGCCCGCACCGCCCGCGAACGCGGCAGCTGGCTGCGGAAGGTCGCCCAGGCGGTGCGCGAGCACGCCGACGAGATCGCGGTCCTGGAGTGCAGTGACAACGGCAAACCCCTTTCCCAGGCGCGCAATTGGGACGTGAATGCGGCGATCGGGATCTTCGAGTACTTCGCGAGCCTGTGCGACTCCATGCCCGGCCAGGTCAACGACGGCGGAAGTCTGCTGGACATCACGGTGCTCGAACCCTACGGCGTCATCGGCGCGATAGTGCCGTTCAACTGGCCGCCGATCCACACCGCGAGCAAGCTGGCCCCGGCGCTGGCCGTCGGCAACGCGGTGGTGATCAAGCCGCCGGAGCAGGCCCCGCTGTCGGCCCTGCGCATGGTGGAGATCATCCAGTCCGTCCTGCCCGACGACGTGGTGCACATCATTCCGGGCACCGGCCCGATCGGGTCGCAGCTCGCGGGGCACCCGCTCGTCGGCAAGGTCTCGTTCACCGGGTCGCCCACCACCGGCGTCTCCGTCATCAAGACGGCGGCCGACAACCTGACCCCGACCCTGATGGAGCTCGGCGGCAAGGACCCGTTCATCATCTTCGAGGACGCGGACCTCGACCTGGCGCTGCCGTGGGCGATCGAGGGAGGTCTCTTCAACCAGGGTGAGGCCTGCACTTCGGCGTCCCGCGTCCTGGTGCACGCCGACATCTACGACGAGGTCGCGCGCCGCTACGGCAACGCGGTGAAGCGGCTGCGCGTCGGCAACGGCGCCGACCCCGGCACGCACATCGGACCGATGGTGTCCGCCGCCCAGCGCAAGCGGGTGCTCGACTACATCGACATCGGCGTCCAGGAGGGGGCCACGATCGCCGCACAGGCGCCGCTCCCCGACGACCCGGAGCTGGCAGGCGGCTTCTACGTCGCACCGACGCTGTTCACCGGCGTCAGCCCGGACATGCGCATCGCGAAGGAGGAGATCTTCGGCCCGGTCATCTCGATGATCCCCTTCCGCGACGAGGACGAAGCCGTCAGGATCGCCAACGGCACCGACTTCGGCCTGGTCGCCGCGGTGTTCACGCCGAATTCCGAGCGCGCGCTGCGGGTCAGCCGCGCCCTGCACACCGGGTTCGTCTTCGTGAACAACTACAACCGGAACTTCACGGGCGCGCCGTTCGGCGGTGTCGGTGCGAGCGGCTTCGGCCGGGAGACCGCGGCGGAAACCCTGCGCGAGTACGGCTACAGCAAGAACATCCGCCTGGTCTCCGGGAGGGGCGAGATCCCGCGCTGGGCGCCGTCCCTCGAGGTGACCGGACACGAGGAATGAACGACCCGGTCTTCGGGGCACCGTAACCGCCTCGCCGGTGCGGCGCGGGTGGGTCGCGTTCCGCGGTGGCCGGGTGCCTGCCGTGACCACGGCGGAGCCGACGAACACGGAAAGCACCGGAGGTGGGTGCGTAGTACCGCGGTACCACGCGTACGGCGCAGGTCAGCCTCCCGGTACCACCGGATCGGGGTGATTCGGCACCTAGCGTTGCCGGTGCGGCGTCGAAGTGACGGACGCCGGAGCCCGAGAGAGAGAACGCGCATGATCGACGCACGGCAGTTGACCAAGAAATACGGCGAGAAGACGGCTGTCGACGGGCTGGACTTCGTCGTGAAGCCGGGCACGGTGACCGGCTTCCTGGGGCCCAACGGCGCGGGCAAGTCCACGACCATGCGCATGATCGTCGGCCTCGACGCCCCGACGAGCGGCTCCGTCACCGTCAACGGTCACCACTACGCCCGGCACCAGGCGCCGTTGCAGGAGGTCGGTGCTCTCCTGGAGGCGAAGTCGATCCATCCGGGCCGCTCCGCGTACAACCACCTCAAGGCACTCGCGCTGACTCACGGCATTCCAGGCAGCCGGGTCGACGAGGTCATCGGCCTCGCCGGACTGGGCAGTGTGGCGAAGAAGCGAGCCGGCGCCTTTTCTCTCGGAATGGGCCAGCGGCTCGGCATCGCCGCGGCACTGCTGGGCGATCCGCAGACGGTGATGCTGGACGAGCCGGTCAACGGGCTGGACCCGGAGGGCGTCCTCTGGATCCGCAACCTGCTCAAGGGGCTCGCCGACGAGGGCCGGACGGTGTTCGTGTCCTCGCACCTGATGAGCGAGATGGCCCTGGTGGCGGACCACCTGATCATCGTGGGACGCGGCCGGCTACTGGCCGACACGACCGTGGCGGAACTCATCCGCAAGGCGGGCGGCGACATGGTGAACGTCGCGGCCCAGGACCCGGCGCGTCTGCGGGACGTGCTGGCCGGGCCGGGCGTCGACGTCACCGGCCGGATCGGCTCCGAGGAACTCCAGGTGACCGGTCTGACCGCCCGCGAGATCGGACTGAAGGCCGCCGAACACGGGATCGCGCTGTTCGAGCTGAGCGCGCGGACGGTGTCGCTGGAGGAGGCGTTCATGGACCTGACCAGGGATGCCGTGGAGTACCACGGCACCACGACGGGGATCGAGACCCTCGAGGCCGCCGGGAGGCCCGCGTGAGCACTCTCACCGCAACCGCCGAGAAACCGCGCACCACCCCCGCCCGACCCGTCTACCGGGTAACCGGACGACGCGTGCTGGCCTCCGAGTGGGCCAAACTGTGGTCCCTGCGCTCGACCTGGATCACCCTGGGCCTCGGCCTGCTCTTCCTGGTCGCCTTCGGTCTCATCGCCGCGAGCCGCTACAAGTCCGGAATCGACTCCGGCAACCTGGACTCGGACTTCGCCGACTCGACGACCGTCAGCCTGTCCCTGTTCGGTACGAACTTCGCCCAGCTGGCCCTGGGTGTGCTCGGCGTGCTGGTCACGGCGGGCGAGTACTCGACCGGCATGATCCGCTCGACGCTCGCGGCGGTGCCCCGCCGACTGCCCGTGCTGTGGTCCAAGGCAGCCGTGTTCGGGCTGGTCGCCCTGGCGGTCGGGACGCTGGGTGCGTTCGTCACCTTCCTGATCGGGAGCGGCATCGTCTCGGGCACGCCCGCGGACATGAGCTTCTCCCACGCGGGTGTCCTGCGGAGTCTGCTCGGCGCAGGGCTGTACCTCGGCCTGGTCGGGGTGATCGGCGCAACCCTTGGCGCACTGCTGCGGTCGGTGGCCGGCGGGATCTCGGTCCTGGTCGCCACGTTCATGCTGATCCCGGGGCTCATCTCCCTGCTGCCCAGTTCCTGGCAGAACGACATCAGTCCCTACCTGCCGTCCAACGCGGGTGAAGCGATGTTCGCCCTGACCCACGACTCCACGACCCTCTCGCCGGGCGCGGGACTGCTGGTCTTCCTCTGCTGGACGGTGCTGGCGCTGGGCGGCGCGGCGTACCGGCTCGTACGCAGTGACGTCTGACGCCCGCATCATGGGCAGGTGACGTCCGTGACCACCGAAGACATCAGCGGCATGGGACCGCTGGTCGCCCGGCTCTCCCGAGGCGGCCAGCGGCTGCGGCAGGCCGACCGGACACGTCCCTGGATGCTGGACACGGCCATCGTCGTCCTGGTCTTCCTGATGTTCTGCCTGCCCGACCTGATTCACGGCGGTGTGGACGACGGCGACAGCCCGCGCCGGTTGCGGGTCGCCTTCACCCACCTGCCCGTGGTGGGAGTGCTGGCCCTGCAGGCCGGCCTGGTACTGCCGCTGCTGTGGCGGCGGCGCAAGCCCGCGGTGGCCTTCGGCCTCATCGCCGCGGTGTTCGTCCTGCAGTGGTCCCTGGGCGCCGCGCTGCGCGCGGACATCGCCCTCTTCGTGGCTCTGTACAGCCTGGCCCTGCACGGGCGGCTGCGGCAGCTGTCGTACGCCTGTGCGGCCATGGCGGCCGCCATGGTGCTGGTCGCGGTCCGCGTGTCCTCGGTCGTGTCCGTCGGGGACGCACTCTTCTTCCTGCTGAGCACGGCGACCGCGGCCCTCGCGCTTGGCATGATGGTCCGGATCCGCCGCGCCCAGCTCGCCGGACTGCGCGAGAGGGCGGCCCGGCTGGAGATCGAGCGCGACCAGCGCAGCAGGCTGGCCACGGCCACCGAACGCACCCGTGTCGCCCGCGAGATGCACGACATCGTCGGCCACAACCTGTCCGTCATCATCACGCTCGCCGACGCCGGAGCCTACGCCACGGACACCCAACCCGAGCGAGGCAAGGAGGCCCTGCTGCTCATCGGCGACACCGGCCGACAGGCCCTCGGCGAACTGCGGCGCGTGCTCGGCGTGCTGCGCGAGGCCGGTGGCGGTCCAACCGGTGAGCCCGAGCTCAGCCCGCAGCCCGGCATCCTGGACCTCGGCGCCCTGTGCGCCACGGTGCGCGCCGCCGGACTGGAAGTTGTCTACCGGACCTCCGGCGACGTCGACGCCCTGGACAGCGGGGTGCAGCTGACGGTGTACCGCATCGTCCAGGAAGCCCTCACCAACACCCTGAAGCACGCCGCACCCGACACCCGGGTACACCTGGCGATCCTCGTCGAGGACAGCCGGCTGACCCTTCGGGTCCAGGACACCGGCTCGGACACATCGCCCGGACCGCCGAACGAGGAAGGACATGGCCTGGTGGGCATGCGGGAGAGAGCGGCCTTGTACGGCGGCGATGTCAGCGCGGGACCGACGGCCGGCGGAGGATGGAGCGTCGAGGCCGTCCTCGACCTCACGCCGGGAAGCGGCGGTGACCGATGACCACCGTGCTCATCGTGGACGACCAGCCGCTGCAACGCTACGGCTTCCACCTGCTCCTGGACTCCGTCCCCGAGACCGACGTCGTCGGTGAGGCCGGACACGGCGCCGAGGCCGTCCGCAAGACGGCCGAACTGCGCCCGGACGTCGTCCTGATGGACGTCCGCATGCCCGGCATGGACGGCATCGAGGCCACCCGCCGCATTGTCGCCGCCGGCGGCCGCTCACACGTCCTCGTGCTCACGACGTTCGACCTCGACGAGTACGTCCACGCCGCCCTGCGGGCCGGCGCGAGCGGTTTCCTCCTCAAGGACGCCCGCCCCGAGGAGCTCCTCGCCGGGATCCGCGCGGTCGCCGTGGGCGACGCGGTCATCGCGCCCGCGCTCACCCGCCGCCTCCTCGAGGAGTACGCCCAGTACGTCCCCTCCCACAGAACCGACCCGGCCGAGGACCCGAGGCTCACCGCCCTGACCGACCGTGAACGCGAGATCCTCGTGGCCGTCGGCAAAGGCTGGACCAACGGGGAGATCGCCACGCGGTTCGTGCTGTCCGAGTCCACGGTCAAGACGCATGTCGGTCGTGTCCTGGCCAAGATCGGAGCCCGCGACCGCATCCAGGCCGTGATCTTCGCCTACGACCACGGCCTCGCCCGGCCCACAACGGACTGAACCGACGAGCGGCGGCCTGGAGGAACGCCGTCCGTCGGCCTTGGAACCGAGCGCCGACGAGCAGGTCCGAGTGCGCAGTTCTCAGGCGGAGGCAGGGCGCCCCCGGGGCCCGCCTGCAACAAGCGTCGACCGGCCGCGCTGGGCTTGGTCAATCGGGCCATCCGGTCCTTGGCGGCGGACACCGAAACGCGTCCCCTCACGGGAGACCGTCGAACGCTCCGACCTGGCCGGCGGTGCGGTCTGCCCGTATCCGGGGCCCGGACGACTTCAAGATCGCCGAAGAACCGCACCTGGCATCCCACCGGGCCAGCCTGCTCATCCCGGCCGGCACGGCCCGCATCGCCACCGAACTCGACCACATCCGGTGCAGGAACCGCTCGTGGGTCTCCCGCACAGCCGACGAGTGGCCGAGTCGCTCGTACGACGCCCGATAGGGCGAGTCCATCACCGCGACGAGTAGGACCCGTGGACATTGCCCCGGGCGACCCCTGCCGCCGCGCCGATGTCCGCCGTCGCCGTGCGTGGAACGCGCCGCCACTTCCGCGGCGAAGGTTCCGGGGACTCCTCGCCGGGGCCCGGTGGGCACGGCACTCCTTCCTCCCGCACAGGGGGCGGCCTGCCGGGTGTCTACACTCACGGGAGACGAGTGAACTCACGGGAGGAGTCGGGATGCCGCGGAACCGCCAGCAGATCCCCCGGGAGGAGCGCACGGGTGATCTGCTAGCCGCGGCCACCGAGCTCTTTCTGGCGAAGGGCTACGACAAGACGACGATGGCGGACATCAGTGCCGCCGCCGGCGTGGCCCGGGGCAACGTCTACTGGTACTTCGACTCGAAGGACCACATCTTCGCCGCCGTCATCAACCGCATGCTCAGTCGCGAGATCCGCATCCTGAACGAGGAGCAGGCCGGTGCCGACCCACTGAGCCGCCTGGTGCGCGGGCTGTCCGACATGCGCTACTCCCGGCCGCTGCACCAGGCCATGCACGACCGGCTTCCCCATTCGGAGGCAGTTCGCGAGGCCCACAACACCTTCCTGAAGTGGATCGTCGGACTGGTCGACGAGTTCCTGGCCGAGCGCGGCCTCGACGACTCCTCCGGCATCGATGCCGAGCTCGTCCGCGATGTCGCGGTCGCCGTCTTCGAAGGGGCGCACGTGCCCAACGACTGGAACAGACCGGCCCACGAGATGATCCGGTTCCTGTTGGAGTCCGTCGTGGCCAGGAGTACGGCGGCCAAGGGGCGGAAGCGCTGAACGCGGTACCTCAGACGAGGTGAGGCCCGACTCCCGCTGACACCGCCCGCCTCGCACCGGCCGCTTCCGCGTCCCGGGGCGGAAGTGCCGCCCCGCGCAGCACGTCGAGCATGGCGGCGGGATACGCCGGAGCCTGCCTGCCCCGCCAGCCGACGTGACCGTCCGGGCGGACGAGCACCAGCGGCCGCTCGTACAGCTCCTCGGCGGCCGGGTCGGCGAGGCGCAGCACCGTCAACGGCACACCACACCGGCGGGCGGCCTCCACCAGGGGCGTCGGGTCCGCGGAACCCGAGACCACGAGCGTGAACCCGCGCCCGAAGTGGTCGAGCACCGAACTGCCGTCGGGCAGCCAGACGTGCGGTGCGCGGCAGCCGGGCCATGTCGACGGCACGTACTCGTCCGGCTCGTCGGGCGGCTCCGGACTGCCGTCCGGCACGCAGATCGGGGAGCCGCTGTAGCGGTATCCGAGCTGGACACCCGTGCAGCGGAACTCCTTGGCCCGGGACCGGCGGATCTCCTCGCCCAGCTCACGGCGCAGCCGTTCGCCTTCCGCGTCCATGCGGTCGAGCGCCGGATCGGGGACGAGCCGCGCGTCGGCCTTCCAGTTGCTGGAGGCTTCGGTGACGTTGCGGACGGCGATCGGCCGCCGCTCCTGCTCGTAGCTGTCCAGGAGCGCCGGGCCTCCCCATCCCTGGAGTGTCGCGGCGAGCTTCCAGCCGAGGTCCACGGCGTCACCGATCCCGGTGTTGGCGCCGAAGCCTCCCTTGGGCCAGAGCAGATGCGCCGCGTCGCCCGCGAGGAACACCCGCCCCTCACGGTAGGTGCGGGCCACCACGCAGTGTCCGCTCCAGGGCTGCGCTGCGAGGATCTCCACGTCGATCGGCGCACCGGCGGCCTCGCGTATCCAGGCGACCGCGTCATCGGGGTCGGGCTCCTCGTCCAGGTAGACCGAGAGCCGCCACTCGTCCACGCCGTTGACGACCGTGATGTACGGCCTGCGTGCCGACGACAGTGTGTGGATCTGCACCGCGGGCCCGCCCAGCCGTTCCCGCAGCAGGTCCAGTAGCTGCGGTGCACGGAAGTGCACGGCGAAGTTGTGCCCCTGGGCGAACATGCCCTCGAACTCGATGCCGAGTGCCCGACGGATGCCGCTGCGGCCTCCGTCGCAGGCCACCAGATACGTGCCGGCCAGCGTCTCGGTGGCGCCGCTCGCCACGTCGCGCACCACGGCCAGGACACCCTCGGAGTCCTGCTCCATGGTCTCCAGGCGGGTGCCGTACCTGATCTCGACTCCCGGCAGTTCGCCGGCGGTGCGCGCGAGCAACGGCACGAACGAGAACTTGGACAGGAACGCGGGACCCTCCGGCGTCAGCTGGGTGTACACGCCCGGAGACCTGTTGGTGACCCCGTAGTCGAAGTCGGTGAGGACGCGCCCCGTGGCGGAGGTGGCGAACACCGTGCGATGCGGGTAGTCCGGGGGCGGTGCCGACTCCGTGCGTGCCTCTTCCGCGCACCCCCAGCGGCGCAGATGTTCCATGGTGCGCGAAAAGATCGCTTCACCTGCTGGAAAGGGCACGTGGCCGTCGCCCTGTTCGATCACGGTGACCGGTACACCACGCCACCCCAACTCGGTCGCGAGGGCGAGGCCCACAGGCCCTGCTCCCACGATCAGGACGCGCCGGGATGCGGCTCTCTCGTGCTGGTCAGACATTGAAGATCTGCCTTCCTGAGCAAGGGTCGGACCACTCATGGTCCCATCTCTTGAACCCGGGTCAGAATTACACGCGGATGTCGTTGTATGGAAGACCTGGAAAAACACAAGACTTCTGACCGATAGTGTGCGGTGCTACGCTCGTCTTGGGTTCAAGAGAGAGGGAGTGTCATGGTGACTCCCGCTGATCACAGCGATACCGGGAGCCACTGCCTGGCTCTGGGCCGGCCCGCTGCCGGGATCGACCTGTTAGCAGACGGCAGACCATCCGCGTGACTGCCCATATGCGGCAGCCCGATGGTGCCGTTGCGCCTCACCAATTGACGGGGGCACCGAGGTGCGCTTCGAGGTCGAAGGCATCGGCGCCCTGAGGTCAGGGCGCGGCGGCGGCGTTCCAGCCGGTGAAATGCCGCCCTCACCACACGATTCCGGCAGTCAACGGAGGACATGACGACATGAGTACGGAAGCCAAGGACAGCTTCGGTGGCGGAGACCCGTGGGGGTACATCCAGCCGTGGGACGAGGAGCGCTTCGGCCCGGAGATCCACGATGTCAAGCTGCGGGCGAAGTGGGAAATGGCCATGGCCATCGCCGGTGGCCTGCCGTACATCTGGCAGGAGCTGGCGCGGCCGATCTCCGAGATCGTCTACGGTCTCCTCGAACTCCGTCGCGGAGACCGGGTTCTGCTCATCGGTGAGGGCATCGCTCCCGCCGGGTGGGTCGAGGACATGCGGGCCCTGGTGGGACCGGAGGGCGTCATCGACACCGTGGAGATCATCAAGGACGGACGAAACGCCGTCCTGGGCAAGGTTCCCGGGCGGAACGGCCAGGTCGGCTGCTGGCGCTGGTCGTACACGGACTCGGTGGACGACGAGGCATACGACTGTGTCGCCGTGCTGCAGGCGACACAGCACTGTGACGACTGGCCTGAGACGGCTGCGGACCTGCTGCGGGTGATGAAGCCCGGCCGGCGCATTGTGCTGGCCGAAGCGGTCCTGAAGGGAGCGACGTTCTTCTCCCGTATCGACTCCGACGTCCACCTTCGGCAGTGGTTCGACAAACTCTTCGGGCACGTCCCCGTGGACGACATCCCCTACTACTCCGGAGAGCAGATCCGCGAGGCGTTCGGGGACAAGGTCGACAGCCCTCAGCTGATGGAGTGGAAGGGCATCGAGATGTACTGGGGCCGAAAGAGGTGACCACTGCCACGAGCTTCGGCCAGCAGGCGGAGGCACACATTCACTCCATGTCGCCCAAGTTGATCCAGCCGTTCACCGAAGGACAAGGAGGTCCCCGTGAGTGTCGTTGAAGACGTCATGGCCCTGGGCTCCGACCATCCGCTGCGCAGTATCGTCCGCGACGAGGATCTGCTGCTCTCGCCGCCGCATCCCCCGAAGGTGCCCGTCAAACTGTGGCAGGAGCACCCGCTGCTGACCGTGGTGCACTACCCGCAGCAGTACGAGCCAGAGGCATTCGCCCGGCCGCGCGATGTCTACGAGAACGACGAGATCCGTGTCGAGTGGCAGAAAATGGACGGCCGGCAGCCGTTCTACCACCGCAACTGCGACGTCGACGAGATCTCCTACCAGATCGGCGGCGAGCGGACCCTGATGTCGGAACTCGGCGTGATCGAGTTCCAGTCCGGCGAGTTCTCCCGTATCCCCCGCGGGGTCGCCCACGACAACTACGGCCGCGAGGACAGCCACCTGCTGTTCTACATCCCCGCACCGGTCACCGAGCTGGCGCCGGCCCAGCGGGAGTCGGGGGCCGTGTTCCCGCCCTTTCCCGGCTGGCAGCCCGGCGAGGCCAACGAGGCGATTACCCAGTGCATGGCCGCGGCCGGCCACGACGTCACCGTCTTCGGGGTCGACGAACAGCTCCTGCTCGAGCAGGTGCACCAGGAGGACCAGCGGATGGCGGTGCTCCGGGCCGATCCCGGTCAGGACGTCACCTGGCTGTACACGACCGATCGCATCCGCCTCGGCATGGTCACCACCACCCCTGGCGGACAGCGCCGCTACCGGCGCACCCTCGACGCCGACGAGATCCAGTACCAGGCCCACGGCCACCGCACGCTGATCACCCAGCGCGGCATCCTCGACCTCGAGCCGGGCGACTTCGTGCGTATCCCGCTCGGCATCTCCCACGCCAGCGTGGTGACCGAGCCCGGTGACTACGTCAGTCTCCTCTCGCACCAGGAACTGCACCAGGTCGCCGAGACCGCACGGACGGCGAACGCCTACACCCCCGAACAACTTCCGAGCCTCACCGTGGAGGTCCACTGATGGCCACGATGCTTGCCCTGCGAGCGCACCAAGGCGCCGAAGCACTCGCACTGGACGAGATACCCGTCCCCGAGCCAGGTCCGCTCGACGTGGTCGTGAAGGTCGCCTCCGCCGGCCTGGCGCCGGGCATCATGCGCCTGCTCCAGATGGGGGCGATCAAGCACCTGCCCACCACCCTGGGACACGAGGCCGCAGGCGTCATCTCCGCCGTCGGCCGCGACGTCACCGGCCACGCGGTTGGCGACCGGGTGCGGGTCCACCCCCTGCTGAACTGCCGTGAGTGCGACTACTGCCGTACCGGCCGGGACATGATGTGCGCCCAGCAGGCCATGCTCGGCCACGCCGCCTTCGGGCCTGCTCCGATGCCCCTGTACGAGCAGTACCACGACGGCGGACTCGCGGAGTACGTCCGTGTCCCGCACTGGCTGATCGATTCCCTGCCGGACTCCGTCAGCTTCGACGTCGCGGCCAAGGTCCAGGATCTGGCCAACGCCGTACGCGCACTCAAGTGCGCCGACCTTCCGGAACGGGCCACTCTCGTGGTGACCGCCGCGACCGGCACCATGGGAACCGCGACGGTCAGACTCGCGGAGCACTTCGGAGTCGCCCGTCTCATCCTCGTAGGCCGCGACACAGAGCGTCTCCAGCGCGTCGCGGGGCTCGCCGGCGGCATACCGGCCGACATCGTCGCACTCGACGAACTCCCTGAGGACTGGTCGACCGACGGCACTCTCACCCGCAGGCTGCGCCGGCTGGCACCCGAGGGAGCCCACGCCGTCATCGACTTCATCCCGGAGGGTCCCGCCCTCGGCCAGACGATGGCCGGCATGGCCACCGGCGGCACACTCGTGCACATGGGTGCCAACTCCACCCCGCTGTCGCTGCCCCCTATCGTCCTGATGATGAACTGCTGGCGCTTCGTCACCACTCGCGCGTGCACGCGCGAGGACACGACGGATGTCCTGCGGCTGCTCGAGACAGGCACCCTCACCGCCGACGAGCTCATCACCCATCGGTTCCCGCTCACCGAAGCGCTCAAGGCCATGGACGCCATAGAGCAACGTGCCGACGACCCGATGTGGATGACCGTGATCAACCCCTGACCCGACGCACAATTGTCACCGGCTCCGCGGAGCCGCCTCACAACAGCAGGAGGAGGCCGGGAAAGTGTCCGAATCAGAAGCCGTACGCAGCCAGGAACCCCCCTGACCGCAGTGGTCGGGGCGGCCGGGCTCTGCGGCAGGTACGTGCTGGAGGCCGCGCTGCGAACTCCGTTCCGGGTCCGGGCCGTGGTGCACGGACCGGCGGGGCGGGAACGGGTGGCTGCCCTGGGCGTGGACGACGTTGTCGAGGCCGGCCTGGAGACGCCGGACACAGTCCGCCAGGCACTGAAGGACGCGGACTTCGTGTTCATGATTCCGCCGGCGTTCCACCCGGAGGAAGACTGCTCGCCATCAGGGCACTTGAGGAGGCTGAGCACGCGGGCGCCCGCCGGTTCGTGTACCTGTCCGTCCTCCACCCGCACACCCCCGGGCTGCGCCACCACCTGCGCAAGGCGTACGCCGAAGCCGCCGTGCGGGCCTCGCCGCTGAACTGGACGGTCCTCCAGCCCTCGATGTTCGCGCAGATCGTCCTGTCGACGTGGGGGAGGGCTCCGGCCGGCCCCGTCGAGGTGCCGTTCGGCGTCGACAACGAGTTCTCGTTCATCGACTTGCGCGGCTTCGGGGAAGCCGGAATGAGAGTGCTCTCCGAACAGGGGCACGGTTCGGCTGCCTACGAACTCGCTTGACCCGCCCTGACGTTGGCCGAGGCGGTGCGTTTCGCCGGGCGTGCACGAGGACTGGATCTGGAGGCGAGGACGGTGGACTGGGCGGTCGCACCGCTCCCGCCGGGAGTGGTCGACTCCGCGTCCCGAGCCTTGGACATGCGCGCCATGTGGCAGGACTATGACCGGCACGGCCTGCGCGGCAACAGCAACGTCCTGCGGATGCTGCTCGACCGTGAACCCGCGTCCTTCGAGGAAGCGGCCACCGCGTTCGCCGCGCGAGACTGAGCCCTCTTGACGCAGCGGGGTGTCTCTGAAGAAGGGGAGAGGCACCCCGCACAGGGACTCCACCACCATGCCGGGTTCGCGCTCCCACTGCGTGCGGTGCGCCGGAGCCAGGTGTCAGCGCAGGGAGGCGACGGGCCGTAGACCGTGGAGCAGGGTCCCGACGAGCATGTCTACGGTCAGTTCCAGGTCGACGCCCGTACGGAGTTCCCCGTACCTGCGCCTGACGACCTGTGTCCCGCTCAGGCCAGGCTGCGCACGGTGTGCGCGAAGCCCCCGGCGGGGTCACGCAGCGAACAGCGGCGGGGCGGCCCGTGAAGACCGCCGCCCCGGACCGCATCCGTACCCCTTCGGTGGTTGGCCGGGCGTCAGGGCAGGAGGATGACTTTGCCGGTCTGTCGTTGGCTTTCGAGGTAGGTGTGGGCTTCGGCCGCTTCTTCGAGGGGGTAGGCGCGGTCGATGATCGGGGTGATCTTTTTGTCTGCCAGCAGTTCCAGGCACAGTTGTTGGTCGCGCAGAGTGGCGCCGCGCACGCTGGCGATCTTGACCTGTTGGCCGATGAGGGCGAGTGCGTCCAGTTCGAGGCGGGATCCCTGGTCGGTCGGTGTGCCAAGGACGATGACCGTTCCGCCGAGGCGTGTGCAGGCAAGGGAGAGCTGGAAGAAGTCGTTGCCGCCGACGCAGTCCCAGACGGCGTCGGCGCCCAGGCCGTGGGTCAGCTCCCGAACCTGTGCCGGCATCCGGGGGTCGGTGGAGTGCACGATGTGGTCGTAGCCGAGCTTGCGGAGTGCTTCGTCGCGGTCCGGCTTGGTTGTGGTGCCGATGACGGTGGCCCCGCTCAGCTTGGCCAGTTGTGCGCAGGCGATCGCCATTCCGCCGCTGGCGCCGGTGATGACCACCGTGTCGCCGGGGCCGACGGGCGCTTGCCGGGCGCAGTTGAGCGGGGTGGTGTAGGTCCACATGGTGGCCGCGGCCGTCTCGTAGTCGACGCCGTCGGGGATGGGCAGGACGGCGTCCTGGCGGCGTGCGACGTACTGGGCGTATCCGCCGAAGACCTGGTGTCCGGGATAGGCGGTGTCGACACACAGGTTTTCGAGTCCCCGTACGCACAGGGCGCAGTTGCGGCAGGGCGGGTGCGGAAGCTGGACCGCCCTGTCGCCGGTGCGCCAGCGGGTGACGTTCTCGCCGGTGGCGACGATCTCACCGGCCGCGTCACGGCCGAGCTGGAACGGCAGGGGCCAGGCCGGCCGTCCCGGCAGAGGCTGGGGCAGGTTGCCCGAGCGGTAGCGCAGGTCCCAGCTGTTTACGGCCGTGGCGTGCACGCGCAACAAGACGTCGTCGGGGCCGATGTCGGGGATCTGTGCCTCGATGTACTTGAGCACCTCGGGCCCGCCATGTTCGAACAGGCGGACCGCCATCATGGTCTGTTCCACTCTCACGTTCCTTCAGATCGTTACGCGGCTCATCGCAGGCCCGGCACAGCCGCCGGCACCTCACCCGCCCCGGGAAGACCCTGCGCGAGCAGACCCCGACCACGCGGCTCATGCGGGACGGACCAGGAAGCTGACCAGTCTGACGATTCGGGGTAGCCCGTGTGTGGGCTGGCCGTGGCGGTCGGTACAGATGGACAGACCGCTCGGGTTCTTGACTATGAGTCATGAGGTAAGGCCGAGTCTGTCTCTGCTACGTCACTGGCCTTGACTGGAAAATATCCTAGAACTAGCTTGGCTCCAGTTCAAGAGAGGGAGTGGGTCGCAGCCCCACGTCACCCAGGAGCGCTCCGGAGTGTGACCCGGCCGTCGGACGCGGCCCGTCAACTCTGCGAGCCGGTCACCACCAGCCCACTCCCTGCCTGCCGCCATGCCTTCGACGGCTGCGGCTCGAAGGGCCATCGGCCTGATCGTGAACGACGCGCACCCTCGCGGAGCGCAACAGCCATCGGCAGGACCCTGGCAATCACCCGCGCGCCCCAGAGGGAGAGTGGACATGCCCGACGACCGTTCCTTCCAAGCCATGGATCCGCCCGCTGAGCCCCGTACCGAGCCTCCTGCGAAGTCCACCCGGCGAAGATTCATCGCCACTGCTGCCGCTGCCGGAGGAACTGCCGTGGTCGGCGGTCTGGCTGCGGGACAACCCGCGCTCGCCGCGGAGGTAGTCCCTGGTAGCCGTGACTCCATGACGGTCGGCGGCTCGAAAGACCATCGGAACGCCAAAAAGGAGAAGAAGATGCGCATCGTGGCCGTGGAGGAAGCGTTCTCCATTCCCGGAGTCATCCGGCAGGAGGCAGCGATCCGTCAGCGCTTGGAGGCAACGGAAGAGACCAAGCGGGAGTGGTTCCGGCGCCTGGACGACGTGACCGAACTGCGGCTGGCGGACATGGACGCCAATGGCGTCGACATACAGGTCCTCTCGTACTCCACGCCGGGTCTCGAAGTGATCGAGGATCCGGCGGAGGCGGTGGCCGTGGCGCGGCGGGTCAACGACTATCTGGCCAAGGTGGTCGCCAGTCATCCGAACCGGTTCGCGGGCTTCGCGGTGCTTCCGCTGCAGGACCCGAAGGCCGCGGTCGTGGAGCTGCGTCGAGCGGTGAAGGAGCTCGGGCTCAAGGGCGTGTTGTACAACGACCATGTACGGGGGCACTACCTGGACGAGCCGCAGTTCAGGCCCGTATGGGCCGAGCTGGAGCGCCTCGGCGTGACGCTGTATCTGCATCCGGCTGTCATTCCGGCCGACAACTGGCGTGTCTTCGACGGGTATCCCCTGCTGGTCGGGCCGTCCTGGGGCTGGACCGCGACGGTGGGCGCCCATGCGCTCCGGCTGATCTACGGTGGCGTGTTCGACGAGTTCCCGGGCGCGTCAGTGATGTTGGGTCACATGGGCGAGCTGCTGCCGTTCCAGATGGCTCGGCTCGACAGCCGCTACCCCGTCCAAGTCCCGGTTGAGAAGAGGGTGCGGCACCAGCCTTCGTACTACCTGCGGAACAACGTGTACGCCACCACCAGCGGAGTCATGTCCCATGCCGCGCTGCTGGGAGCCGTCCATGCCGTCGGTGTCGACCGGGTGCTGTTCTCCATCGACTACCCGTTCGAGTCCAGCGCCGAGGCGGTGGCGTTCCTGCGTTCGGCACCGTACGCGCCGGCCGACCTCGCGAGCATCGCGCACGGCAACGCCGAGCGCGTTCTGAGGCTGTGACCAGAGATCGTCCGAGACTGCGACTGCGCGTTCACCGGGGTCCCTTCGCGGAGGTCGTGCGGCATTCCTCGACGACTGCTACGGCGCGCGCCACCCTGTGGGTCGAGGTGGCGTGCGCCGCCGCCGTTCACAGACCCTGACCGATGTCCCGCGCTGTCGCGAGCAGGGGTTGGGACAGTTCAGCGAGCCGTGCGCGGGTGCACCGGACGGACGGAGCCGCCACGACCACGGCGGCTACGGCGGCACCCGTACGGTCGCGCACACACACGCCGACGGCGTGCACTCCGCGCTCGCTCTCCTGGAAATTGAGGGCGTAGCCGTGGCGGCGCACGGACACCAGCTCCTTCATCAGGCTCTCGAAGTCCTTGGGTGCTTCGGCCCGGTCCTCAGGGAGCCCGTTGGGGTAGAGGGCCCGGAGCCGGTCAGTCGGCAGCGCGGCGAGCAGGGCCTTGCCGCCCGAGGTCACGTGGGCGGGCAGGAGTGTGCCGGTGCGGTAGCTGACGCGCAGTGCCTGCGGGCCTTCCACGCCGTCGAGGAAGCGGCTGCCGTTGCCCTCGAGCACCATCAGGTGGGTCGTCTCCCGGACGGCGTCCGCCAGCCGTTGCAGGTGGGGATGGGCGATGGTGATCAGGTCCGGAGGAGGGGGCGCCTGGCTTCCCCTGATCGCCCGCAGAGCCGGCCCCGGCCGGTACACCTTGTGGCGGTCCTGCACGGCGAAACCCTCGAAGACGAGCATCGCGAGGATCCGGTGCGCGGTCGAGCGCGCGACGCCGAGCCGTTCGGCGACGTCCATCACCCGAAGCTCGTCGAGCTCGTGCAGCAGCCGTACGACGCGCAGGGCGTTGCCGGCGGCGCTCACCGGATACGAAGGGCTCGGCGAGGGGCTCGGCGAAGGACTGCCTGAATTCTCCATAGAGGAATTCTACCCCTCATGGATTCCGATGAGGGGAAATCGCGGCGTAGCGTCAGGGACGGCGCGGAACGATGCGCGCTTCTTCCGGCGGTCGCCGTACGACACGAACGTGGAGGTTTCCATGACCGACACCACCAGCGAACAGACCGAGCGCAAGCTGCTCGACGAGCTGTACGCGGATTTCGAGGACGCGGGCCTGATCCCGCTGTGGACGCAGGTGGACGGCCTGATGCCGATGTCGCCGCAGCCCGCGGCGCTACCGCACCTGTGGCGATGGGCGGAGCTGCTGCCCATCGCACAGCGCTCCGGAGAACTCGTGCCGGTGGGCCGTGGCGGCGAGCGCCGCGCCATGGCCCTCTCCAACCCCGGCCTTCCGGGCCTGCCTTACGCCACCCCGACGCTGTGGACCGCCATCCAGTACCTGGGCCCGCGCGAAGTCGCCCCCTCGCACCGGCACAGCCAGGGTGCCTTCCGGTTCATAGTCGAAGGCGAAGGCGTGTGGACCAACGTCGACGGCGACGCGGTGGCGATGCGACGGGGTGACCTGCTGCTCACGCCGAGCTGGGCGTTCCACGAGCACCAGAACGTCACCGATGAGCCGATGGCCTGGCTCGACGGCCTGGACATCCCGCTCGTATCCAAACTGGACGCCGGCTTCTTCGAGTTCGGCCCCGACGAGCTCTCCACGCGCGAAACCCCCGAGCGCTCACGCGGCCAGCGACTGTGGGGCCACCCCGGACTGCGCCCGATCAGCCGGCCCGACCAGCCCAACTCCCCGCTGAACGCGTACCGCTGGGAGCACACCGATGCCGCTCTGACCGCCCAGCTGGAACTGGAGGACGAAGGCGTCCCCGGCGTGCTCGAGCCCGGGCACGCCGGAGTCCGCTTCTCGAACCCCACCACCGGCAAGGACGCCCTGGTCACGATCCGCACCGAGATGCGCCGCCTGAGGGCCGGCGCCCGGACCACCCCGGTGCGCACGGTCGGCTCCGCGGTCTGGCAGGTGTTCGAGGGCGAGGCGGTCGCGCAGGTCGGCGACAGGGTCTTCGAGATCGCCAAGGGCGACCTGTTCGTCGTCCCGTCCTGGTGCGAGGTCTCGCTGTCCGCCCGCACCCAGGTCGACCTCTTCCGCTTCAGCGACGAGCCCGTCTACGAGGCCCTCGGTCTCGCCCGTACCTCCCGAGGAGAACACAAGTGAAGCTCGCCACCATCCGGGTCAACGGCACCACGCGCGCCGTCCGCATCGACGACGACAAGGCCGTCGACCTCGGCGAGAGCGACCTGGTGGCGTTCCTGCGCCACAGTGACTGGGCGACGCGTGCCGCGGACGCCGACGGTGAGACGTACGAAGGCGCCCTGGACTACGCCCCCGTGGTCGTCGCCCCGGAGAAGGTCGTGTGCGTCGGTCTCAACTACCGCACCCACATTCTGGAGATGGGCCGCGAACTCCCCTCGCACCCGACGCTGTTCTCCAAGTTCGCGCGGGTGCTGGTCGGCGCGTACGACGACCTGATCTTGCCCGCCGCGTCCACGCAGATGGACTGGGAGGCCGAGCTCGGCGTCGTCATCGGTGCCGAGGTCCGGCACGCCGACACGGAGCAGGCGCGGGCCGCGATCGCCGGGTACACCGTGCTCAACGATCTCACCGCCCGCGACTGGCAGTACCGCACCACCCAGTGGGACCAGGGCAAGAACTTCGAGGCCACCACGCCCATCGGGCCGTGGCTGGTGACCGCCGACGACCCCGCGGTCTGCGCACAGGGCCTGAGCCTGACATGCGAGGTCGACGGCGACACGGTTCAGAAGGCCGACACCGGTGACCTCGTCTTCGACCCGGCCGCGCTCGTCGCGTACCTGTCCGAGGTCGTCACCCTCGTACCCGGCGACGTGATCGCCACCGGCACTCCGGGCGGGGTCGGCCACGCCCGCAAGCCCGCACGCTATCTGCAGGACGGAACACTCCTCGTCACCCGGATCGAGGGGATCGGCGAGATCCGCAACACCTGCCGTCGGGAGACACGGTGAGCGAACGCCCGGCCGCGATGCTGGGGCGGGTGACCAAGGGCACGGCGGCGTTCGAAGCCGCCGTGCACCGGCTGACCGATCCGGGATTCACCAGGACCTCGTGCCTGCCGGGCTGGAGCCGGGCCCACGTCGTCGCCCATGTCGCCCGCAACGCCGACGCCCTCGGCAACCTGCTGATCTGGGCGCGTACAGGTGTCGAGACGCCCATGTACGCAAGTGGCGACCAGCGTGCGCGGGAGATCGAGGAGGGCGCCCGGCAGCCGGCCGAAAAGCTGCGTGCCGAGCTGCTCGCGGCCGACGGCCGTCTCGCCGAGGAGCTCGCCGCGCTGCCCGACGAGTGCTGGGCGGCGACCGTGCGCACCGCGCGAGGACGTGAGGTGCCCGTCTCTCAGGTGCCCTGGATGCGGGTGCGCGAGGTATGGGTCCACGCCGTCGACCTGAACATCGACACCAGTTTCGACGACGTACCGCACGACGTGTGCTCGGCTCTCGTCGACGACGTGACCGCCTCCTTGCGGGGGCGTCCGGACTGTCCCTCCGTCCGGCTGCGGTCCGAGGACGGTGCCCACACCTGGCTTCTGGGCGACTCGGACGGCGTCGAGCCGGTCGTGGTCAGCGGTGACCTGCCCACCTTGGCCGCCTATGCGACCGGGCGGCCTGTGCCCGGCCCCCTGTACCCGACCGGCGGGGGATTCCTGCCGAAGCTGCCCGCGTGGCTGTGAGCACGAAGGAAAGACGATGAAAGTTGCCTGCATCGGCGCAGGGCCCGGAGGACTGTTCTTCGCCACACTGCTCAAGCGGAGCCGGCCCGACGCCGAGGTCGCGGTCTTCGAACGCAATCGCCCGGACGACACGTTCGGCTTCGGAGTGGTCTTCTCGGACGCCACACTCGACGCCATCGACGCCGCCGACCCCGTCCTCAGCGAGGCGCTGGAGAAGCACGGCCGGCACTGGGACGACATCGAGGTCCGCGTGCACGGCGCCCGGGAGCGCGTGGGCGGAATGGGCATGGCGGCCGTGGTCCGCAAGACGCTGCTGAGCCTGCTGCAGGAGCGAGCCCGCGCCGAGGGCGTGCAGATGCGCTTCCAGCACGAGGTCCGCGACCCTTCCGAGCTGGACGACTTCGACCTCGTCGTGGTGTGCGACGGCGCCAACAGCCGCTTCCGCACCCTGTTCGCCGACGACTTCGGACCGACCGCAGACGTGGCGAGCGCGAAGTTCATCTGGTTCGGCACGACCTACGCGTTCGACGGGCTCACTTTCGTCCACGAGGACGGCCCCCACGGTGTTTTCGCCGCCCACGCCTATCCGATCAGTGACTCGCTGAGCACCTTCATCGTCGAGACCGACGCGGACTCCTGGACCAGGGCCGGTCTCGACGCCTTCGATCCGTCGACCCCGCCGGGCATGAGCGACGAGAAGACCAAGGGCTACTTGGAAAACCTGTTCCGCGAGCAGATCGACGGGCACCCACTGGTCGGCAACAACTCCCGCTGGGCCAACTTCGCCACCCGCAGGGCCCGTTCGTGGCGACGAGGCAAGTGGGTGCTGCTGGGCGACGCCGCGCACACCGCGCACTTCTCGGTCGGGTCCGGCACCAAGATGGCCATGGAGGATGCGGTCGCGCTGGCCGAGGCCCTGGGGGAGGCGTCGCACAGCGTGCCGGAGGCACTGGAGATCTACGAGGAGCGCCGCCGCCCCGAGGTGGAGAAGATCCAGAACTCGGCGCGGCCCAGCCTGTCCTGGTGGGAGCACTTCGGCCGCTACGTCCGTACGCTCGACGACCCGACGCAGTTCGCCTTCCACTTCCTCACCCGCAGCATCCCGCGGGGCAAACTCGCCGTGCGCGACGCGTTGTACGTGGACCGCGTCGACGGATGGTGGCGGGGCCGTCACGATGCGGGGCCCCTGAAGACGCCTTTCCGGTGCGGGTCTTACCGCCTTCCGACCCGGCGGGTGACGGCCGACGACGACGTCCTGACCGGGACCGACGGCACCGGCATCCCGATGGTCCCCTTCAGAGGTCAGTCGTCGGAGGCGGGCGTATGGATCGACGCCCCGGACACCGAGGAGGGCCTGCCGCTCGCCCTTGATGAGGTGCGTGAGACGGCACAGGCGGGCGCCCTGCTCGTCGGTGTCCGCGGCGGTACGGCGCTGACCCGCGTACTGGTCGCGGAGGAGGCCCGGCTCGTGCACAGCCTGCCCGCCGCGATCGTCGGCGCGTACGACGACGACACCGCGACCACGCTCGTCCTCTCCGGCCGGGCCGACCTCGTCGGAGGCACCAAGTGACCGCCCTGGACGCGCTGTTCGCACCCCGCGCCATCGCCGTGCTCGGCGCATCGGCCACGCCAGGGAAGCTCGGCGCGGCGATGGCCGACTCCTTGGCTTCCTTCCCAGGGCCGGTGATGAAGGTCAACTCCGGCCGCCCGGACCCCGATCGGGGCTTCTTCCCCACCGTCGGTGAGGCCGCTGCAAGCCACGGCATCACGCCCGACCTGGTCGTCTCCTGCATCCCGGCCGCCGTGACCGCCGACGCACTGCGCGAGGCGGCAGCCGTCGGCGCCCGCGCCACACTCGTGTGCGCCGGCGGGTTCGCGGAAGCCGGCGCCGACGGTGCGCTGCACCAGCGGGCGTTGGCCGAGGTGGTGCGGGACACCGGCATCCGCGTCCTCGGGCCGAACACCTCAGGATTCCTCGCCCCCCACCGACAGCTCACCGCGAGTTTCGTCCCGGGCGTGGCCGACCTGGAACCGGGTCCGGTGGCGGTCGTGGCCGCGAGCGGCGGCGTGAACCACGCGCTGGCGTTCGCCCTGGCCGAGGCCGGCGTGGGCCTGCGTCTGGGGGTCGGGCTGGGCAACAGCCTGGACGTCACCCAGGGCGACGTCCTGGGCCACCTTGCCGAGGACGACGTCGTAAGGGCCGTCGCCCTGCACGTGGAGACCGCCGCGGAAGGCCGCCGCCTCACCGAGGCCGTACGCCGCCTGACCGATCGGGTACCCGTCGTGGCCCTGGTCGTGGGCCGCAGCGACATCGGTGACTTCGCCCGCTCGCACACCGGCGCCCTGGCCACCTCCTGGCGCGTGACCAGGACTGCCCTGCGCCAGGCCGGAGCCTGCCTCGTCGACGACGAACGCGACCTCGTCGACGCCGTCACCGCGCTCAGCCGTGTACGACTCCCCGCGCATCCCCGTGCAGGCGTCGGCCTGGTCACCGCCCAGGCCGGACCCGGACTGCTGCTCACGGACGACCTGCGCTCCCACGGCATCCAGGTTCCTCCGCTCGTCGAACGGACGGTGAAGGAGCTGCGCGACCTGCTCCCGGCCCTCACCTATCTGAACAACCCCGTCGACACCGGTCGGCCCTCACCCACGATCACGCAGATCGTGGAGCGGGTCTCGGAGGATCCTGGTATCGACGTCACCGCCGTCTACGGGCTGTTGGAACCCACCACCGTGGACCTCCCGGCCGCGCTGACCGCCGCCCGTACGGCCACCCCGCTCGTCGCCGTCGTCGGCGGACCCGTGGAACAGGCCCGGCGGACCCGCCGTGAACTCGGCGACGCCGGCATTCCCTGCGCGCCCACGCCGGCCGCCGGATCGACCATGGTGCGCGCGCTCGTCGAGGACGCGGCTGCGCGCGCCCGCCTCGGAGCCACCGTCGTCACCAGCTCCGATGCACCCACCCTGCCCCCACTGGGCCCGGTCGACGAGCACACCGCCAAGAGCGTCCTCGCGGACCTGGGCATCCGTACGCCCGTACGCCGCGTGTGCGCCGACCTCGCCGAAGCACACGCGGCTCTCGACGAGCTCGGCGGCTCGGTCGTCGTGAAGATCCTCGACGCGGACATCCTGCACAAGACGGAAGTGGGCGGGGTCCAGGTCGGCATCCGCACGCACGACGAGCTCGACGAAGCCCTCGCCCGCATGCCCGCGAGCCCCGCTCTGCTGGTGGAGCAGATGGCCCCCGCGGGTCCCGAACTCATCGTCGGCGTACGTCGGGACCCGGTCTTCGGCCCCGTGCTGGCTCTGGGTGCCGGAGGAACGGCCGCCGAAATCCTCGGCGATGTCTCCCTGCGCCTCGCGCCTCTGTCCGAGAACGAGGCCCACGCGATGCTCGACGAGCTCGCCACCCGCCAGCTGTTCCTCGGCGCGCGCGGCGCCGCCCCGGTCGACCGCGCGCGACTCACCCACGTGCTGCTCGCCCTGGCCTCCCTCGCCGCCGACGACGCCGTGGCCGAGTGCGAGATCAACCCCTTGCGCGTCCTGCCCGACGGCGACGTCGTCGGGCTCGACGCCGTAGTGCTGCTGCGAGACCCCCGGGATCAAGGAGGATCCGATGACGCTTGAGGGATTCGTGCCCTGGCCCGAGGAGGCGGCCGACCGCTACCGCGAGGCCGGGTACTGGCGTGGCAGGCCGCTCGGCTCGTACCTGCACGAATGGGCGGAGACCTACGGCGACACAGTGGCCGTAGTGGACGGCGACACACGTCTGACATACCGCCAACTCGTCGACAGAGCTGACGGACTGGCATGCCGCCTGTTGGACGGTGGCCTCAAACCCGGTGACGCGATGCTCCTCCAACTGCCCAACAGCTGGGAGTTCGTCACACTCACCCTCGCCTGTCTGCGGGCCGGAATCGCTCCCGTGATGGCGATGCCCGCGCACCGCGGTCACGAACTGCGCTACCTGGCCGCCCATGCCGAGGTCACCTCGATCGCCGTACCGGACCGACTCGGCGACTTCGACCACCAGGCCCTGGGGCGGGAGGTCGCCGAAGACACTCCGAGCGTACGGTTGTTGCTCGTCGCTGGTGGCACTGCCGGTACCGACGCCACGGACCTGCGCGCCCTGGCCGAACCGGCCGACGACCCGGCCGGCGCGCGGGCCCGGCTCGACGACATCGCTCCGGACAGCGGCGACATCGCCGTCTTCCTGCTCTCCGGCGGCACGACCGGACTGCCGAAGCTCATCACCCGCACACATGACGACTACGAGTACAACGCCCGCCGCAGCGCCGAGGTCTGCGGTCTCGACGCCGACTCCGTCTACCTGGTGGCCCTGCCCGCCGGACACAACTTCCCCCTGGCCTGCCCCGGCATCCTGGGCACCCTCATGAACGGCGGCCGGGTCGTCCTGGCCCGCACCCCGGATCCCGCCAAGGTGCTGCCGCTGATGGCCGCCGAGGGCGTGACGGTCACCGCCGCCGTACCAGCCGTCGTCCAGCGCTGGATCGATGCGGTGGCCTCCGGCCGCCACCCCGCCCCGCCCGCACTACGGCTGTTGCAGGTGGGGGGCGCACGCCTCGCGCCGGAGGTCGCCCGCCGCGCCGAACCCGTGCTCGGTGGCACGCTCCAGCAGGTGTTCGGCATGGCGGAGGGGCTGCTGAACTACACGCGCCCCGATGACCTCGACCACATCAAGATCGAGACGCAGGGTCGCCCCATGTGCCCGGACGACGAGATCCTCGTAGCCGACGCCTCCGACAACCCGGTCCCGCCCGGCGAGATGGGCGCCCTGCTCACCCGCGGCCCGTACACCCCACGCGGCTACTACCGGGCCGCCGAGCACAACGCCCGAGCGTTCACCCCCGACGGCTGGTACCGCACCGGCGACGTCGTCCGGCTGCACCCGTCGGGCAATCTCGTCGTCGAAGGACGAGACAAGGACCTCATCAACCGGGGCGGCGAGAAGATCTCCGCCGAGGAGGTCGAGAACCTCATCTACTGCCTGCCCGGTGTCGCCCGCGTCGCGGCCGTCGCGAAGGCCGACCCCGACCTGGGGGAGCGGGTGTGCGCTGTCGTGGTCGTCGAGCCGGGCACTCACCTGAGCCTCGAATCGGTGCGTGCCGCCCTCACCGCGATGCAGGTGGCGCGCTACAAACTCCCCGAAGACCTGCTGGTCGTGGACGAGTTGCCGCTGACGAAGGTCGGCAAGATCGACAAGAAGCGTCTGCGGGAGGTCGTCCGTGGCGAGGCGGACTCCGTCGAGGCGGTGTGACGGCGCCGGCCTTCCGGCGGTACCTGGGGAGCAGCTCCAGGTACCGCCGTCGCCGTCGCCCCGTGTCCCGGCCGTCGGACCGGCAGGCAGCGGGATGTACGCCGTCCCGGTGACCAGCGACAGGCGTCCTCTCCTACGTCCTGCCGCTGAGTGTCTCTCCGTGCGGACCAGGCCGAGTACGTCGAACACCAGCCGGTCGGTCGGCGGACGCGGATGGGCAGCCCGGACTCGGGTGGCGGTCGTCATTCCCCGTCGCAGACGCCCTCTACGGCGAACTTCTGGTAGAGGTGCGGGTAGGCCACGGTGCCGGCAGGGTAGTTCGCCAGATGCGAGGCGAACTCCGGCGTGCCGAGCGCTGCACGGAGGTGCTCGGTGGACTTCCAGACTGCGACGTTGGTGAAAAGCCGGCTGCCGGCTATGCCCCGGTACAGCTGCACCGAGAGGAGGCTCCCCGACCTCTGCATGTACTCCGCGTCGTCCTTCCAGGCGGCCACCACCTCGTCCTCGTTGCCCTCCGGGGCGACAAAGGTGTTGATGATGGTGACCGGGCCGGCCTCCTCCTTCTGCTGGTCGTGGAAGTGGGTGGACTCGTCGAGCCGGCCGAAACTGAGCATGGTTACTCCATATACGCGCGTGTGGTGAGCTGTGATCAGGGAGCGGTCCGGGTGAGGGGCCAGGCCCCTGTGGTACCGCTCGTGGTGTGTCTTCAGGCGTGGTGCTTGTCGAGGAAGTCGGTCATGAGGTGGAGCCATTCCTCGGTCCGTTCCAGCATCGGCAGGTGGCCGGTGGCGATTTCGGCGAGTTGGGCGCCGGGGATGGTCTCGGCGAGCCGGCGGTGCAGGTTGCTGGAGACGAGGCGGTCGTCGGTGGTCGAGATGACCAGGGTGGGGACGGTGATGCCGGCGAGGTCGTCGCGGACGTCGATCTGGCCGACGAGGTCGGTCTGCTCGGCGCTGCCGTCGACCGTGCTGGCGGCGAGGTAGCCGAGGGTCTGCTGGAGCTGCTCGGCGGGCATGGACTCCAGTGCCTGGGTGCCGAGGGCCATCATGAGCTGGAATGCGGCGAGCAGGTCGCGGTCGCCGGACGCGGCGATCTTGCTCTGGATGGAGGAGGCGAGGGCGAGCCGGTTGTCGCGGTGGGGGAAGGCGGCGGTCAGGACGAGTGCGGTGACGCGTTCGGGGTGGCGGGTGGCGGTGCGGATGGCGACCGGGCCGCCGAGGGAGTAGCCGGACACGGCGAAGCGGTCGAGGCCCTCGGCGTCGGCGGCGGCGACGAGTTGGTCGGCGAGGTCGTCGACGGACAGCGGGGTGGTGGAGCGGGGGGTGTCGCCGCTGCCGGGGTAGTCGATGCCGACGAGGGTGTGGCGGGCGGCGAGGGCTTCCAGGACGGGGCCGTAGGTGCCGGCCAGGCTGCTGCCGGCGCCGTGGGCGAGGAGCAGGCCGGGGCCGGAGCCGAGGCGGGTGCGGGCGTAGGTGGGTGCGGTGAGGTTGCGGGGTGACATGAGGGTCTGCCTTTCGGATGCGCCGACACACGAGAATCATCCAGTGCGTGTGATTGCTTCCTCAGGTCTATCACACGGTACGTATGATTGCTGCCTGTGACGTCAATCACACACGCCGTATGATGTGCGGGTAAGGTGGTGGCATGAAGCAGCCCCTCCACCGCCGTCAGCCGACACCGGGCAACCCGCGCGTACAGCGCACCCGCAACCGCGTGCTGGCGGTCGCGCGAGAACTGCTGCCCGAGGTCGGACCGGCCGGACTGACCTACGCCCTGCTGGCCGAGCGGTCCGACGTCACCCGCCAGACCCTCTACCGGCACTGGCCCACCAGGGCCGCGCTGCTCTTCGACCTCGTCCTCGAAGGCCCCGACCTCGGCACCTACCCCCAACCGGGCAGCGACGTACGAGCCGTGGCCACCGCCTGGCTCAAGAGCCTGCGCGCCGGCGTCAGTGTGCCCGCCGTACGAGCCGCGGCCTTGGCCGTCACCGCGCAGGCCGACCACGACCCCGACAGCGCCCGCGCACTCCTCCGCATCGGCGAAGACCGCCACACCGGCTTCAACAAACTCCTGGAGCCCTCCGGCATCCAGATCAACGACGACCAGTTCACCCTCCTCTACGGACCCGTCCTCGCCCGCCTCTTCCTCGACCGCGGCCACGTCACCGATGCCTTCATCGACACCACCGTCACCCAATGGCTCACCACACTGCAGCCTGCCGACGGCCAGCGGGACTCCCGGTAGTAGTCCCACCGAACGCTCCTGACGGAGGGGAACAACCGCGTTCAGGCAGCTGGACGCGGCTCCTGACGACCCGTCATCGCCGCCTCTGCCGAGTGAGCCTCGCCGTCCGCTCTCGAAGGAGCGGTCGCCGGTGCGGCGATCGGCTTCATAGAGGCTTCATGTGCTGAGTGGTACGTGCTTTATGAGGCGGCTGTTGTCTGGCGGTCATGCGCGTACTCCTCGTCCCGCCGGTGGACAACGTCGACCACCCTGCTGTGCGGCACCTGACTGCCGCGGTCGGCACACCGCTGTCGGAGCTCGGCGATGACGCACTGCATGAAGGAACCGCCCGCCTGTTCACCTCGGTGGGGGCAGCGACGGTGTTGCTCGCGGGTCCGCTCCACTAGCCGACCGGTGAACGCCGGCCTACGCGGCCACGTCGGTGCTGTGGGTTCCCACGCCTGAGCGTCGGACCGATCTCTCGGCGGCAACCGCCCGGGCCGAAAAGCGACTTGGCCGCTCACGCTCCCCGGGTGGCCGGACCGCGTGCACGCCGGCCCGGGGAGAGAGCGGTCTCCACCATCGCGGGGGCCATCGCCCTTCCGCGCAGGCCCTGCCTGCCCGGCGACGCACGCACACATGAACTGACTCGCACACAGAACGAAGAGAGGAACTTGAAATGAACCTGCGACGGAATATCTCACGTCGAAGGATGATCGAAGGGGCATCGGCCGCGGCGCTTGTCGGGGCGGCGGCGGCCGCGATGCCGGCTGCCATGGCTGGGGAGGCGGCACCGTCCGGCCAGGGATTGCCGAAGGGGAACTGGCGTATTGACACCCACGCGCACTACTCGCCCGACGTGTACAACGACTACCTCAAGCGCTACGGCCTCCTCGGCGCCATTACCGGGGCGTACGGTCCCTGGTCGGTCGAGCGGCACGTGGCCTTCATGGATCAGTACCGGATCCAGGCCAGCGTCCTGTCGTTCGGCGACCTCCAAGTGACCGTCGGTCCGGTCGACGACCGGCGCGCCACCGCCCGCGCGGTCAACGACTACGCCCGCGACCTCGTGCAGACCCGAGGTGACCGGTTCGGGATCTTCGCGGTCACCCCGATGCCCGACATCGAGGGCTCGGTGGCCGAGGTGGACCGCGCGCTCGGCGAACTGGATCTCGACGGCATCTGCCTGCTCACCAACTACAAGGGCACCTACCTGGGGGACCCTTCGTTCGCGCCTCTGTACGAGATCCTCAACGACCGCGGTGCCTACGTCTACGTCCACCCGACGGGGCCGGAGAACAACCCGGCTCCCAAGCTGTGCTTCGGCCCCGACATCCCGGCCGGGAACAACGTCTTCGAGTACAACTTCGACGCGACCCGAGCGATGACGAGCCTGATCTACAACGGTGTCCTGCGGGACTACCCGAACATCCGCTGGCACTTCACCCACAGCGGCGGGGCACTGCCGTTCCTGGCCTTCCGGCTCGCGACCCGGCACTCGGCCTTCCCGCCGTTCAACGAGGTGCTGCCCGAAGGCCCCCTCGACTACATGAAGCGGATGTACTTCGACAACGCACAGGCGTTCACCGCCGCGCAGTTGCAGCCGCTGTCGTCACTGGTGCCCGACAGCCACATCATGTTCGGCAGTGACTGGCCGGCGACCCGCCATCTCTACGCGGCCGACAACGTCGAGACGATGCCCTTCCTCAAGGGCAGCCTGCCGAATCTCAAGACAGGCGACCCCGAACCGACCGTCGACGAGATCTACAGCCGGCGCCAGCGGATCGCTCTGGAGCGGAACAACGCCCTTGAGCAGTTCCCGAAGCTGAAGGCGCGTATACGCCGCTCCGGCTCTCGCTGACCCGCGACCGTACGCAGGCCCGGCCTGCCGCCCGCCGCCCGGCAAGGGGCGCGAGCGCGGACGGGCTCTGTGCAAAGGCCGGCGTCGGCCGACGGGGAAGACCATCGACGGGGAGCGGCGTCGGCCGGCCGGGCGAACGCGTCACGGAGGACGGGAAGCCAACCGGACCGGGCGGCGCTCACTGGGTGAGGCCGGCCCACAAAGCGTCGCCGGCCACTGCAGACACCGTACGCTGGCTGCATTCGAGGCCCGCTGCCTCCATGCCGCCGGTGTCCCGCGGCCATGACTGCTTCCCCCTCCCTCTTCCTACCTCGGCGATGGAAAGCGAGCACGATGAGCACGCGGCGCGTTCTGGTCGTCGATGACGAGCCCAAGATCCGCATGACCGTGCGCGGCTACCTGGAGGCGGACGGGTTCCACGTCGTCGAAGCCGCGGACGGACCGTCCGCCCTGCGGTCGGTCACCCGTGACCGACCGGACCTCGTGGTACTGGACGTGATGCTTCCGGGCCTGGACGGTTTCCAGGTCCTGCGCCGCATCCGGGAGGCGAGCCAGATCCCGGTGATCATGCTCACCGCCCGCGACGAGGAGGTCGACCGGCTGATCGGCTTCACCACCGGCAGCGACGACTACGTCACCAAGCCGTTCAGCCCTCGCGAACTGGCACTACGGGTGCGGGCCATCCTGCGGCGCACCGACAGCCGGTCCGAGGCGGATCACGAGGACGGCGTGCTGCGCTTCGACGGACTGACTGTCGATCGCGTGACGCGGACCGTGCAGGTCGATGCCGACCGGACGGTGGAGCTGTCCGCTCTCGACTTCGATCTGTTGTTCGCCATGGCGCGTGTCCCCGGGCGGGTCTTCACCCGGCGCGGCCTGCTGGCCCAGGTGTGGGGCGAGGACTTCTTCGGCGACGAGCGCGTCGTGGACGTGCACATCCGTACTCTGCGGCGCGCGCTGGGCGACGAGGCGAGCGCACCTCGGTTCGTAGGCACCGTCCGCACCATCGGCTACCGGTTCGTCGGGCGCCCCGCCTAGCCGGCGGCCAGGAAGGACACCTGTCCATGCCGTTCTCCGGCTTCCCGGCCTACGGCCGATTTCGTGCGCGGCTGCGCCGAATCCAGCAGCGGATGTCGCTGCGTGACCGGCTGGTGCTCTCGCACGTCATGGTCCTCCTCCTGGCTCTGGCGGCCATGGCGGCGATCAGCGCGCTGATCGAGGTGTGGCTCGGTTTTGACGACATCGAGGGCGACGTGGTCCTGCGGATCGGCCTGTTGTTCGGAGGGGCCGCGGCTTTCCCGGCGTCCCTCGCCCTGAGCCGGTTTCTGCTGCGTCCCCTCGACAGGGTGCGCGCCGCCACGCGTCGGCTCGCCGAGGGACACTACGACGACGTCCTCGAACTCCCCAGCGAGCCGGGCCTGGCAGCGCTGGTCCAGGACGTCAACACGCTGGCGGCAGCCCTCGCTGACACCCAACGCCGCCGCGCCCGGCTCATCTCCGAGGTCGCCCACGAGATGCGCACCCCCATCACCATCCTCCGCGGCCAGATCGAGGGTGCGGCCGACGGCATCTTCGTCCCCGATGAGGCGATGTTCGCCTCCCTCGCCGACGACCTTCACCGGCTGGAGCGCTTGGCGGACGACCTCTCCAGCCTGTCCCGGTCGGAGGAGGCGGCCTTCGATCTGCACCGCAGGCCCACCGACGTGGCCACGCTGGCCCAGGCCACGGCCGAGCGGCTGCGCCCCCAGTACGACGACCAGACGGTAGCCCTGACCGTGGACGCAGGCACACCCGTCGGCACGTTCTGCGACCCGGACCGGATCACTCAGATCCTGGTGAACCTGCTGGGCAACGCACTGGCCGCATGCGATCCGCACGGGCATGTGGCGCTGTCCGTGCACACCGAACCTGCTCCCGCACGCCACGTCATCGTCCGTGTCAGGGACGACGGCATCGGCATCGCCGCACACGACCTCGAACGCGTCTTCCACCGCTTCGAACGCCTCGAGCGTCTCGGTCGACCTGCTGCTGCCGGTGGCAGTGGCATCGGCCTGACCATCGCCCGGGGCATCGCCCGAGCCCACGGCGGAGACATCACCGCGGAATCCGACGGGCTGGGCAAGGGAGCAACGTTCACCCTGCGCCTGCCGCAGGCAGACGGCCCCGGAGCCGGCAGGCCTCCGGCCTCCCGCTGACTCCATCGACCCCCCCGGAGCGGCGGTGATGAGCAGGGCGCGGTCACGAAGGACGCCGAGCCGTGCATCCAGTGAGTGTCGCCCACTCCGGAGACGGCGAGGGCGCGTGCGGCCGGCGCGGCGCGGGAGCCTGGCCGGCGACACGACCCAGAAGAGCGCGGTGAGCGCGGGAACCTTGGCGTAGGGGGTGTCGGTACGGCGCGCCTGGCTGGTCTATCAAGTGGTACCGCGGTACAACACCGTGCGCTGGTTCGCGTCGGCGTCGCGCAGGGGCCGGCCGACCAGGGGCGGTGCTTCCTGCTCCACGGGATGGGGGTGGGACCGCCGGCGTCCGTCGGTCCCACCCCCATCCCGTCCTGACATCCGACCACCGCTGTCCTGTCGGCCCCGGATGCGTTCGACAGCCCCCAGGATCAGGCCAGTCCAAGAAGCGCCTCGGCGTTGCCGGCCAGGATGCCTCGGGTGTCCGCCGCGTCGAGACCGGCCCGCTCGATGTAGGCGACGGTGTCGAGGTAGTGCTCGCCGCCCTGGTACGGGAAGTCGCTGCCGAGGACGAGCCGGTCCGCACCGACCGCCTGGACCGCGGCCCGCAGCGCTGCCTGGGAACTGTGGGCGACGGTGTCGTACCACATCCGGCGCGCCGCCTGGCTCGGCGGAAGGGGGGCGTCAGGTGCCTCGAAGTGGGCGAGGTTGTCCCACCGCTCCAGCAGCATGGGCAACGCGCCGCCGAAGTGGGAGTTGAGGATGCGCACACGGGGGTAGCGCGTCACGAACCCACGGGTGATGAGCTGGGCCGCTACGACGGTGTCCTCCACGGGCGCGCCGACCATCCAGGTGAGGTGGTGGTCGGTGATCTGCGGGGAGGCGACGCCGTCGCCGGCGGGGTGGAGGTACATCACGGTGCCGCGGCGGTTGAGTTCCTGCCACACCGGTGCGAAGGCCGGGTCGGTCAGCGCCCGGCCCGCGGCCGAGGTGGTCAGGGCCACGCCCACCACCCCCGGCGCGTCGAGGACGCGGTCGAGTTCGGCCAAGGCCGCGTCGACGTGCGGCAGAGGGAGCACGACGAAGGCCAGGAAGCGATCGGGGTGGCGGTCCACCAGGTCGACGTACCGGTCGTTGATCATGCGTGCGGCTGCGGCGGCCCGCTCCGGATTTGGCAGTGCGCCCGTCAGCGGTGAGGCCGAGATCACCTGCCGATCCACACCGGCCCGTTCCATCAGGGAGAAGCGGGCCTCGAGTTCCTTGTCGGTGTCGTCGGCCCCGAGCCCGCGCTGGCCGCCGGTGGTCGTGACGCCCGAGTCGGCCAGGAAGTCCAGGTAGTCGCTGGGGTAGACGTGAGCGTGCGTGTCGATGCGCATGACGGAGTTCCTCAGTCGTCGCGGGAAGGGGGAAGGAGGGTGGTGGGAGATGGGAGCGCGTTCCAGCGGTGCAGGAAAGACCGCTGGGCGAAATGGATTCGCCGAGCTACTTGTCGACCAGGGACAT
Source organism: Streptomyces sp. NPDC020597 (assembly GCF_044335095.1). NCBI lineage: Bacteria > Bacillati > Actinomycetota > Actinomycetes > Kitasatosporales > Streptomycetaceae > Streptomyces > Streptomyces sp. NPDC020597. The sequence goes on from NZ_JBIRUL010000007.1 coordinate 287,965, forward strand.
GTGGTGCTCGTTGTAGCGGTTTCCCTGTACTCCGACGCGGCCGACGAGTCCGTTGAGGTCGGCGAGTTCGTCGGCGGAGAGCGGTAGTTGGGTGGCGCCGATGTTCTCCTCGATGCGTGCGGTGCGCCGGGTTCCGGGGATCGGAACGACCGACGGATGCTGGGCGAGCAGCCAGGCGAGCGCGACCTGGCCCGGTGTGGCGTCCTTGGCCTGCGCGAGCAGGGTGACGTGGTCGACGAGCGCTTGGTTCGCTGCCCGGTTCTCGGCTGTGAACCGCGGGATGTTCGTGCGGACGTCGTCGGCGGTGAACGGCGTCGTGGCGTCCACCGTCCCGGTCAGGAACCCCTTGCCGAGCGGGCTGAAGGGTACGAATCCGATGCCGAGTTCCGAGCAGGTCGGCAGAACCTCGTGTTCGGGGTCCCGGGTCCACAGCGAGTACTCACTCTGCACTGCCGTCACCGGGTGGACCGCGTGGGCGCGGCGAATGGTCTGCGCACTGGCCTCGGAAAGCCCGAAACAGCGCACCTTGCCTTCCTGTACGAGTTCCCCCACGGCTCCGGCGACGTCTTCGATCGGCACGTCCGGATCGACGCGGTGCTGGTAGAAAAGGTCGAGCGTTTCGACCCTGAGCCGTTTGAGGGAGGCCGTGGCGACGGCTCGGATCTGCTCGGGCCGGCTGTTGAGTCCGGCGGGGGCGCCGTTCTCGATGCGGAATCCGAACTTGGTGGTGATCACCGTCTGGTCTCGCACCGGGGCGAGGGCTTCTCCCAGAAGCTCTTCGTTGACGTAGGGGCCGTACACCTCCGCGGTGTCGAAGAACGTGACTCCGCGCTCGACGGCGCCACGCAGTACGGCGATCATGTCGCTTCGATCGCCGGGATTGGGGCCGTAGCTCTGGGACATTCCCATGACGCCGAGACCGATGGCGGAGACATGCAGGTCGCGTCCGAGCGTTCGGGTGTGCATTCTTCCTCCTCGTTGCTGCCAACTCGGTGCTGTCAATGCCGGTGGGTGGGCTTCAGGCCATAGGCAGGCCGCCGCCGCATTCGGTGTTGTCGCAGGTTGCCTTCCATTCGCGTGGTCGCGCTGAGGGCCCGCTTACTGCGGTTCACCGCGCCGTCGGCGGGAACAGGCGCCGGGCGTTGGCTGTCGTCAGGGAACGCCAGGTGGCCCCCTCCACCGGTGGTTCGGCCGCGTCGATCGCCGCGATGTGGGCGTCGGCCAGCGGGGGAGGCGTCCAGCAGTAGTCGCTGCCGAAGAGCACGCGGTCAGGGTCGACGAGGTTCACCAGTGCGGGGACCTGGCGCGGGAAGGCTGTACCCGCCATGTCGTAGTACAGGCCGCGGAGTTGCTTGACGGCGTCGGGGGAGGGCGACTTCTGCGAAGGCAGGAACAGCTTCATGAACTCGTTGATGCGGTCGGCCAGGACGGGAATCGCGCCGCCGCAGTGCGGGACGATCACCCGCATGTTCGGGTGACGCGTCAGGACGCCTGCCATCACCAGGTCGGTGACGGTGCGGGCGGTGTCGAAGATGTACTCGACCATCGGCCGCGGTCGCCCGAGCGCCGACTGTTCCCAGCACGCGGGTGAGGTGGGGTGCAGGAAGACCACGGCGCGGCGGCGGTCGAGTTCCGCGAAGACCGGTTCGAGGCGCTGGTCGCCCAGGTACACACCGTGGGTGTGCGTCATCAGGGCCACGCCGTCGGCGGCGAGTTCGTCGAAGGCGAAGGCGATCTCCTCCAGTGTGCCGTCGACGTCCGGCAGGGGCAGTGACACGAAGTTGCCGAAGCGGCCCGGGTGGTTCCGGGTCAGTTCGGCGGTGTATTCGTTGACGCGCCGGGCCAGGAGGCAGGCCGCCTTGTCGTCGCCGAAGTGCACACCGGGGGAGGACATGGAGAGCATCGCGGTGTCGATGCTGTTGCGGTTCATCAGGTCGAGGTGGGCTTGCACGGACCACGTGGGCCAGCCGCCCATGCCGTCGGGGTGGGCGTGGCCGGCCGCTGTTGCCTGCTGGACGTAGAAGTCGGGCAGGAGGTGGGCGTGGACATCGATGAGGCCGGAGGACATGGCAGCGGGATTCCTTCTCGTGGGGCGCGCGTCGTCAGGGCGTATACCGCAAGCGGCCTACTCCACCTGCTCGCCTCCGGCCAGCCGGACCTCTTCGTTGTCCAGGGCTGCCTGGAGACGGCGGAGCACGGTGTCGTCGATCCGCGACTCGTCGCGCAGGCGGACGACGGTCGCACGCTTCGTGGCGATGAGAGCGAGGCGGAGGTCGGTGTAGTGGCGGTTGTGGAGCAGGGCCGGATCGTCGTCGGTTCCCGCGCCCCTTGCCCGTACGGTCGCCAGGTTGGCCTCGTACTCCTGGCGCAGCCACTCCACGACCTTCGGAGCGGTGCCCTGTTCGGCGGCTAGCCGGGGCAGCGCCTTGATGGCTTCCTCGGTCGCCGTGGTCTCGGCGAGGACGTGCTCCTCGTCGACGGAGGTGTCGCGTGGCAGCCGGGCCCAGCGCACCACGCCCGGCAGCAGCAGTCCCTGCACCACGAGGGTCACCACGATGACGCCGGAGGTGACGAAGACGATGAAGGCGCGGTCGGGAAAGGGCGCGCCGGAGTCGAGGGTCTCCGGTACGGAGAGCGCCACGGCCAGCGATACAGCGCCCCGGAAGCCCGCCAAGCCGCTGACCACTCGTGCCCGGTCGCTCATTCTCCGCAGGCGCTGCTCGGGGCGCCGGTCGATCGCGCGGATCAGATAGGCGGAGGAGAACAGGAACGCGAACCGGACCGCGACCAGGACCACGCTGACTGCCCCGATCGCGATCAGGGCATGTTGGAGGTCGGACCGGCTCAGGTGGCGCAGCGCGTACTGCAGTTCCACTCCGACCAGGACGAACAGGGCGCCGTTGATGATGAACGTGGCCAGCGGCCAGAAGGCCAGTGCCTGGCGGCGGTGATCGGCGCGGATGAGGCTCGGCGCCACCTGGGCCATGATCAGTCCGCTCACGACGACCGCGAGGACACCGGAGGCGTGAATCTGTTCGGCCAGCAGATATGCCGTGAACGGGGCAAGGAGCATGACGAGATTGCCGAGCAGGGGGTCGTCCAGTCGGCGCCGCAGGTTCATGTTGACCCAGGCGACCGCCACGCCGACCGCGGTCCCTCCGCCGTAGGCCAGCAGGAACAGCGCTCCGACGTGCGGCAGGGTCAGGTGCTCCTCGCCGACGGTGATACCGACCGCCAGGCCGTAGATGACCAGTGCGGTGCCGTCGTTGACGAGGCTTTCCGCACGCAGGACGGTGATCTGACGGCGCGGCAGGGAGCCGGCCAGGGCGCTGACCGCCGTGGCGTCGGTGGGAGCCACGGCCGCGCCCAGGGCCCACGCCGGCCCCCACGGCAGTCCGAGCGCGTGCCCGGCGACCGCCACGGCGCCTGCGGTGAGGATCACCAGGACCGTGCTGAGCAGGACGATGCCGCGCAGGTTCGAACGGATCTCCCGCATCGACGTGGTCAGGCTCTCCCAGTACAGCAGCACCGGAAGGAAGAGCAACAACACCACTTCGGGCGGGAGTTGGGTTTGCCGGACGGCCGGGACGAGGCCGATGAGGGCACCCACGACCAGGAGCACGATGGGCGGCGCGACACGGAAGCGCTGCCCCAGGACGTTGCCCACCAGCACGGCCGCACCCAGGACGACGACGAGTTCGAGACCGATCATGACACTTGCTCCTGTGCGGGACTGGCTGACAGCGGCGGCTCGGCGGCTTCCACCGGGATCGTCATGGTCATCTGGGTACCAGCCGCAGGGTCGTGGAACGTGCCGCCACCATGGGATCGACGCATCGGTACGAAGGCCAGCCCCGTGGCCAAGGAGGACAGCCCGCGCTGCTGCTGGTAGTAGAGGCTGTAGACGAACACCATTCCCTGGAAGCCGCCTATGAACGCGAAGCCGGTACCCGAGGCGATCACCACGGTGCGGGAGCGGAACAGGTCCAGCGGAACCATCGGCTGCGTTCCGCGAGCCTGAGCGGCGACGAAGACGACCAGCGCAAGGACGGTGATCGCCAGCGACACGAGCACCCGGGGGCCGCCGAGACCCTCGGCGCCGGCCTCGATCACCGCGAAGGTCAGCGCGCCCATGGCCAGTACCGCCGCGATCTGTCCGATCCAGTCGAACGGCACGTCACGTCGCGGCGAGTGCGCCAACCGCAGCAGCAGCAACAGCGCGACCAGACCGACCGGCAGGTTGATGAAGAAGATCATTCGCCAGCTGACGAGGGCCAGCGAACCGCCCGCGACGGGCCCGGCGGCCGCGGCCACGGCGCCGCCGATGGTCCACAGCGCGATCGCCCGGCCCCGCTTGACCGGGTCGTCGCAGGCCTCGCGGATCAGCGCCAGGGACGACGGTGTCATCGTCGCCGCCCCCAATCCCTGCACCATGCGGGCGACGACCAGTGTCACCAGGTCGGGCGCCAGGCCGCAGGCCGTCGAGGAGGCCACGAACACCGCCAGACCGATCCCGAAGGCGCGCCGTGCTCCGGCCCGGTCGCTCAGGGACCCCGCGGACAGCAGCAGCGCCGCAAACATCAGCGTGTAGCCGTCCATCACCCACTGCAGGCCGCTCATGTCGCCGCCGAGATCGCTGCGGATGTCAGGCAGAGCGACGTTGACGACCGAGGCGTCGAGGGTGATGACGAAGAAGCCGAGCAGAGCGGCCGAGAGCGCGAAGACAGGGGCGGGACCGCGGCGCGGGGCGCCTTCGACGGTCGGTGAGGAGGCGGCGGGCGGGGCGGACATGCGGGAACTCCTGGGGCCGGGCAGGGCGTGGGGCAGGCGCCGCTGTCGTGGACGGTGCCGGAAGACCCGTGGTCAGGCGGGAGTGGTGGTGAGCGGCTCACCGAGGTGGGTGCGGGTGATGCCGAGCGAGTCCTCGAAGACGCGGTAGTCGGTGATCAGTCCGTCGGCGACGGTGAAGCGCAAAATCATCTCGCTTTCGAGTACCTGTCCCGAGGGATGGAACCGGGAGGCGTACCGGCCCGGTGCCAGGACCCGTCCGTCGGTCTCCACCATGGTCCCCAGCTCGAAGGTGAGTGGCTCGACGGCGGCGAAGAACGCGGTGAGGGACTGCCGGATCTCCTCCGGTCCGGTGCGGCTCCCGGCCCAGGGGGTCAGGCCGGGATCGCCCGGGATCGTCCAGTTCGCATCGGGTGTGAAGTGGGAGAGGACGCGCTCCATGTCGCGCGTGCCGAAGGCCTCGAAGTACGCCTCGACGGTGGCGATCGCCTCGCTGGTCATGACTGTCGGTCCGTTCTGCTCGGCGGCTCCTACGGCAAGCGGCCGGTGGCGCTCGGTGGTGCCGGGGGTTGGTGGGCGCGGCTGATTGGGCGCCCACCACCCCCGGGCTTCAGGTCAGGGACGCAGCAGCGTCTTGATGGCGCGGCGTTCGTCCATGGCCTTGTAACCTTCTGCGACCTCGTCCAGGGGCAGGGTGAGGTCGAAGACCTTGCCCGGGTTGATACGGCCGCTGAGGACGCGGTCGATCAGGTCGGGAAGGTAGGCGCGCACGGGGGCGGGGCCGCCGCGCAGACCGACGTGGGAGAAGAAGAGCTGCTGGCCGTCGATCTGCACGTCGTGCGGCATGCCGACGAATCCGACATTGCCACCCGGGCGGGTGGACTGCAGGGCCTGGTGCATCGACTCCTGTGTGCCGACGCACTCGAGGACCGAGTCAGCGCCGATGCCGTTCGTCAGTTCCTTCACGCGGGCGACGCCTTCCTCGCCGCGTTCGGTGACGATGTCGGTGGCGCCGAACTCCAGGGCGAGCTTCTGCCGGGACTCGTGCCGGCTCATGGCGATGATGCGCTCGGCGCCCAGCTCCTTGGCGGCGATGACGCCGGACAGGCCGACCGCGCCGTCACCGACGACCACGGCGATCGAACCGGGCTTCACCTCGGCGGCCTTGGCGGCGTACCAGCCGGTGCCCATGACGTCGGAGAGGGTCAGCAGGTCCGGGATCAGTTCGTCGGTCGGCTGTTCCGGGGTGGTGACCAGGGTGCCGTCGGCGAGGGGGATGCGGATGTACTCGGCCTGGCAGCCGTTGGGGAAGTCACGGTGCTGACAGTTGGTCTGGTAGCCGGCCTGGCAGTTCGGGCAGGTGTTGTCGGAGGCGATGAAGGAGCCGATGACGAACTGGCCCGGCCTGACGCTCGAGACGTCGCTGCCGACCTCTTCGACGATGCCGACGTACTCGTGGCCGATCGGCTGCGGCTGGGGGACCGGGTTGATGCCCCGGTAGCTCCACAGGTCGGAGCCGCACACGCAGGTGGCGACGGTGCGGATGATCGCGTCCGTCGGTGCCGTGATCTTCGGTTCTGGGGCGTTCTCCACCCGGATGTCACCGGGTGCGTGCAGGATGGTTGCTCGCATGATGCCTTCTCAGCTCTGTCGTGGCGTCAGGGACGGGTGCGGGTGCTGACGCGCGGGCCGTTGTAGTCGTCGTCCGGGACGTGTTCGAGCCAGGTGGTGTCGTCCGTCTCCCACAGAGCGAGGTGGACCATGAACTGGTCGGGAGCGGCACCGTGCCAGTGCTCCTCACCCGGGGGTGTGTGGATGACGTCGCCGGGATGGGCCTCGATGATGTCGCCGCCACGGGACTGCACCAGGGCGATGCCCTCGACGATGTAGAGGGTCTGTCCCAGGCCGTGGGAGTGCCAGGCGGTGCGGGCTCCGGGAGTGAACCGGACCATGTTGGCCCGTATGCGGGAGGGGTCCTCGCCGCGGTGGATCACGTCGGCGTAGGCGTCGCCGGTGAACCACGCGGCCGGAAGCTTCATGGTCGGAGGCTGTTTCAGCAGTTCCATGGTGTGACATCCCTCGGGTGTGCTGCTGCCGCCGGGCCGTGCGGCGGCGGTGTGTGGGGGAGAGCCCGCGAGGTGGGGTGCGTGCGGGCGGAGGAGCCTCAGCCGGACTGGTCGGCCTTGTCCACGATCTCCTTGAGCTGGGTCATCGCGGTCATGGCGTTGGGCCATCCGGCGTAGAAGGCCAGATGGGTGATGGCCTCGACCAGTTCGTCCTTGGTCACGCCGTTCTCCAGTGCCTTGCCGAGGTGGAAGCTGAGCTGGTCGTTTCGGTACAGGGCGGCGAGAGCGGTGACGGTGACCAGGCTGCGGTCGCGGGGGGACAGGTCCGGCCGCTCCCAGATGTCGCCGAAGAGGACCGTGTCGGTCACCTCCGCGAGCTTGGGGGCGAACTCCTGGATGGCCGGCGGCGCGAACTTCTTCCGTTCGGACATGCGGTGGTGCTCCTTGCGTGCGTTGTGTGGGGGGATTCAGGCTGCCCGGCCTTCGACCGGGGGTTGGTCGGGGCGCTCACCGAAGAGCGAGGCGAGCTCGGCGGGGGCGGGGGGAGGCGTGTTCGCCCGCCCTCGCGCACTGCGGTGGTACTCGTGGCACCTGCGGAAGCTGGTCCGATGTCCTCTCGTCGATCACTCGCCTCCGCCGCATGTCACGGGGAAATACGGAACCCCGGTGACGTTCGGAATCCGGAAAGTAATTTCTCCCAGGGGTTGGACTTTTCGCTTGTTCGAGTCAATGCTCGCGACAGAAAGATTCTGGTCGCCGGACGCGCCATCGACCCTGCCACCTTCCCAGGAACCCGCAAAGGGGAGAATTCCATCCTGGGAATCGCTTATCCAGGGGAGGAATCCTTACCCCCCTGCCGGAGACCGAGCGATGCAACACTGGCTGTCATGACCAGCGACGCGCGTCTGAACGAGCTGGGAGAATTCCTCAAGGCACGCAGGGCCGCGTTGAGCCCGCGCACCGTCGGCCTGCCCGACACCGGAGGCCGACGGGTGCCGGGCCTGCGCAGGGAAGAGGTCGCCCTGCTCGCCGCCATCGGCACCGACTACTACACCCGGCTGGAGCAGGGCCGCATCCAGCCGCCGGACCCGTCAGTACTGGCCGCTCTCGCGCATGTCCTGCATCTGGATGATCACCAGCGTGACCACCTGTTCGAGCTGGCCGGCCGACAGAGAGCACGGCACCGCCGCCCGGCCGCGCAGAAGGCGCACCCGCAGTTGCGCCGCCTGCTCGACGATCTCAACGCGAGTCCCGGCGTGGTGCTCGGCCGCCGCATGGACATCCTGGCGTGGAACCCGCTTGCCGCCGCCCTGCTCACCGACTTCGCGAAGGTGCCGGAAGACAAGCGGAACTGCGTCCGCATCCTGTTCACCGATCCAGCCATGCGGACGCTGTATGCGGACTGGCGTGCGGTCGCCCGTGGCTGTGTGTCCCATCTGCGCATGACGGCCGCCAAGCACCCGGACGATCCGCGGCTGACCAGTCTGGTCGGCGAACTCTCCGTGGAGGACCGGGACTTCGGGAAGTGGTGGGGAAGCCGTCAGGTGCCGTCGCGCAGGTTGGGCATGAAGAGGTTCCACCATCCCGTCGTCGGTGAACTCGTCCTCGACTGGGACACCTTGACGTGCGGTGGCGCTCCCGATCAGGAACTCGTCGTCTGGACGGCGGAGCCCGGCACACCGTCGTACGACGGGCTACGTGACCTGGCCGCACGGGCCGCCGGTCAGACCGACTGACCTGACGGTCTGATCCGCCCGGAGTCGGGAAAGACGGGGTGACCACCGGACCCCGGGAGAAAAATCTCCCCCTCATTCCTCCGGTGAATGCTGCGACACTGGCTGCTATGTACAGCAAGGAACATGTGAGTGAACTGGGGGAATTCCTCAAGGAGTGCCGAGCCCAACTCAGCCCGCGGACCGTGGGCCTCCCCGAGTCCGGGGCGCCCCGAAGGGTGCCGGGGCTGCGCCGTGAGGAGGTCGCCCGACTCGCGGGCATCAGCACCCACTCCTACGCCCGGCTGGAGCAGGGGCGCGCCCCTGTGTCGAGGCCGACGCTCACCGCCCTCGTCCGTGTCCTGCACCTCGACGACGACCAGCGTGACCACCTGTTCGAGCTGGCTGCGATCGGCGAGCGTGAACCGCGCCGCCGACCGGCGCAGAAGGTCCATCCGCGGCTCAGGCGCATCCTGGACGAGCTGACAGCGACTCCCGCGCTCGTTCTGGGCCGGCAGCTGGACATCCTGGCCTGGAACGCTTTGGCAGCCGCTCTGCTGACCGACTTCGACCAGGTCCCCGAGAAGAAACGCAACTACGCACGGCTGCTCTTCACCGACCCCGCCTTTCGGGAGCTTTACCTCGACTGGCGGACCAACGCTCGGATCTGCGTCGCCCACCTGCGCCTGGAGGCTGCCAAGCACCCTGGCGGCCCAGGTCTGGCCGCACTCGTCGGCGAGCTCTCGGTGGCCGACGCCGACTTCCGGCTGTGGTGGGCAGGCCGGCAGATGACCGGCCTGCGGATGGGCACCAAGAGGCTGCGCCACCCGCTCGTCGGCGACCTCACCCTCGACTGGGACAGCCTGACCTGCACAGCCGACCCCGCACAGAAGCTGGTGACCGCGACCGCCGCTCCCGGGACCCCGTCCCATGACGGGCTGCTCTTCCTGGCGTCGTGGACCGCGGACCCGCACACGCCGGCCGGGGACGCGACAGCTTGACCGTGACGGGGGAAGACGGCTTACGCCGTCGTGCCTGGTCCTGAGCGGGGCTGGCGATGAATCCCGTCAGGGCATCGACCGGACCGGTTTCCTGCCGGAGCGGTTCGTGACACCGACCGGTGGCGCGTCAAGCCACAGCTGCCCGCCCAACGCGCACCCGCGTGTCGGGCGGGCAGCCCAGGCGGGGACTGTAAGTGGCACGACCCTGGCGACATCGCCCTCGCCACACGACGGCCGCCGTACTGAGGTGCCGGGAGCAGCTGGTGCTCTGCCGGGAGGTCAGCTCCAGAACGCACGCACCCGCCCAGCGGTGTCGCCGAGCGGGTGCCGTGTAGACGCATGCCGTTCAGGCGGGGGTGATGTTGTCCGCCGGGGGCCCTTCTTGCCCTGGTGACGTCGTATTCACGTTCTCGCCTTCCTGGAGCTCACGGAAGCCGGTGTCGATGAAGTGGAACTCGCCGCCGTCCCGGACGAGCCGGGCACCGTGCCCGGACACTGGTGAAGTGCCTGTTCAGGCGCCCTTTTTTGGCGTTTGGAAGAAGCCCAGTTTCTTCGGCGAGTACGACACGAGGAGGTTCTTCGTCTCTTGGTGGTACACGAGCAGTACCCACGCTGATCTGCGGTGACGGTGCGCTGTCGGCGGGCGGGTGGCAACGTGGTCCGGGAATGGTCCGGAGCTTCCTTGGTCCGGGGCAGCCGCCTGGGGGTAGGCAGCGGTCCAGCGGTCGGGCTCTGCGGCAACTGCTCGTGGTTCCGGCCGGGCAGTGGCACCGGTGCCCATCGCGGCCTGCACACCGTTGCGGCAGGGCGGCGTCCGCTAGCGGTAGTTCGTTGAATGCGGTGGCGGACGTCAATGCCGTGTCCGGTGGTGACCGCGTCGATCAGGGTCTGGAGGCCGGGGGGTGGGTCCGGGCCGCCGGCTGTACGGGGTGCGTCGGGGTGGGGCAGTTGGTGGCCGGGTACCAGGTGGCCTCTTCCGGCAGGGTGGCCGGGTCGGTGGTGGCCACCATCAGTCGGCAGGGTGAGCCGGGGCTGTGGCCGCCGAGGCGGACATCGGCGGCCCACCAGGTCTGAGCGCCCGTCGCGGAAGTGACGCTCAACGGGTGCCCGGTCGCCTGGATGCTTGGCATCGCGCCAGGTCAGGGCGTGGGCCGCTTCGATGAGGGTGTGCGGCTGGTCGGCGCGAGCCCAGGTGCCGCGGTGCGGCTTGAGCGCGACGACGTAAGCCGGGCCGGCCTTGCGCAGTGCGAGATACCAGGTGTCGGCCTGGATGACGCCGCGGGTAGGCAGGTCGGCCTGTTGTTGGACACCGGGGTGCGTCCGGCCACACGCCGCGGGCGGTCCGGCGCTTCGTCCGTACCTATGGTGCGTGGTGCGCCGAGGCTCGAGAGCCTCGACGTCGCCGGTTTCCGGGCCGAGGGATGGACGCCAGGGCTGCGGCGACGTCACACAGGTGGCAGCAGGCGGGCGACGAGGCCGGCGACGAGGGCCGCCCGGCGGGGCATTTCGGCGATGACGGCGTACTCGCCTTCGGCGTGCGCGTGTGCGCCGACCGCGCCGAGGCCGTCGAGAGTGGGGATGCCGATCCCGGCCGTGAAGTTGCCGTCGGACGCGCCGCCGACACTGACCGCGCGGATGTCTCCGAGACCGAGGTCCCTGGCGGCGAGGCGCGCGACATCCAGCAGGGGCAAGGCCTGGCCCGCCTCCATCGGCGGGCGGTTGGGGCCGCCCTCGACGGTGACCGAGGCACTGGGCAGCACCGGGGACAGTGCGGCCATCCGGGCATGCAGGGCGTCCTGCTCGGCGCGGGTGCCGGCGCGGGCGTCCACGTGGAAGTGGGCCTCGGCCGGGACGGTGTTGGTCGTGGTGCCCGCGGCGGCGAGAGTGGGAGTGACGGTGAGCCCGCCGGAACCGAACGAGGCGACGGTGCGGGCCTGTTCGGCGAGCTCCAGGAGCGCGTTCACGCCCTTCTCGGGTTCCAGGCCGGCGTGCGCGGCCCGCCCCAGGACCCGCACCACATACTGGCTTACGCCCTTGCGGCCGGTCTTGAGCGCGCCGTCCGCGCTGGCCTCCAGCACCAGAACCGCCCCGGCACGGGCGGCAACCTTTTCGATCAGTGGTCGGGAGACGGGTGAGCCGATCTCCTCGTCGGTGGTCAGCAGCATGCCGCAGCCCGCGGGGGAGCCGAGCGCCGCCATCGCGTACAGGCCCTGCACGACCCCGGCCTTCATGTCGAAGACGCCGGGGCAACTGAGGGTGGTTCGAGTGCGCAACGGCTTCGGCCAGCGGGCCAGGGTGCCGACCGGCCACACCGTGTCGAGGTGGCCGAGCAGCAGCACGCCACCCGGTGCCGGCTCCCAGTACAGCGCCGGCCGGTCCTGCTCGGTGAGCCGCTCGGGCGCGCGGCCGAGCAGGCGGGTGCCCAGCTCGGCGGTATGCTCCGCGACCTGGGCCAGTCGCCCGAAGTCCTCGGACGGCGACTCCACCAGGCACAGGTCTAGGGTTGCCCGGGCCATCTCCTCGGTGCGCGCTGTCAGTTCGTCCAGGAGGGTCACGGCTTGAGCACCTGTGTGGTGACCGTGAGTTCCGCCAGTACTTCGGGGATCGGGGCGACGCCGATGCCGGGCCCGGTGGGGATTTCGATGCGGCCGTCCTCGGTCATCGTGATCGGCTCGGTCAGGTCCTGCTCGAAGTAGCGGTCGGAGGCCGAGATGTCCGAGGGCAGGGTGAAGTTGGGCAGGCCGCCCAGGGCGAGGTTGGCCGCCCGGCCGATGCCGGTCTCCAGCATGCCGCCGGCCCAGACGGGGATGCCGGCTGCCGCGCAGACGTCGTGCACGCGGCGCGCTTCGAGGTAGCCGCCGACCCGGCCGGGTTTGATGTTGACGATTCCGCAGGCGCCGGTGCGGATCGCCTCGTACGCGGCCTGGGCGGAGACGACCGACTCGTCGAGACATATCGGGGTCCGCACGACGCGGGCGAGCTGGGCGTGGCCGGCGATGTCCTCCTCGTCGAGTGGCTGCTCGATCAGGAGGAGCCCGAACGCGTCGAGGAGCGCGAGGTGGCGGGCGTCGGAGCGGGTGTAGGCGGAGTTGGCGTCCACCTGGAGGAGCACGTCGTCGCCGAATCTCTCCCGCACCGCGGCGACCGGTTCGATGTCCCAGCCCGGCTCGATCTTGAGCTTGAGCCGGCGGTATCCGGCGTCCAGGTAGCCCGCCACCGCGTCGAGCAGCTCCGGTACGGCGTCGTAGATGCTCACCGAAACGCCGGAGTCGACATGCGTCGCGGTCGCCCCCAGGTGGCGGCTCAGCGGAACTCCGGCGGCCTTCAACTGGGCGTCGAGCACAGCCGTCTCCACCGCTGCTTTGGCCATCCGGTGCCCGCGTACCGGCTCCATCAGCGGGGCCACCAGATCGGCGTTGAGCCGGTCCGCGGCGAACAGGCGCGGCAGCAGATGGTCCGCGACAACCCGCTGCGCACCGTCGGTGAACTCGCTCGAGTACAGCGGGTCGGCGATCGCGACGCACTCGGCCCAGCCCTCGGCCTGGTCGGTGATCACCCGCACCAGCAGCACGTCGCGCTCGGTCTGGGTGCTGAACGAGGTGCGGAACGGGGACGCCAGCGGGATGGCGACCCGCCGCAGTTCGACAGCTTCGATCTTCAGGTTCATTGGTTCCTCGGGCTCGTCGTGATCTTCAGGTCAAGGGGAGTGGTGAGGACGTAGGTGCCGTTCCGGTCGGCTCCCGTCCATCGGTATCCGGACCGCAGCAGCGGCCGCATCGCCTTGCGCAGAGCGAGGCGCCAGTCCAGGACCAGGGAAACGTCATCAGGCAGCAGCGCCGGGACGCGCAGCCGCACCTCCTCGGCGGGCCGGGGATCCATGGCCCGGCGCACCGGCCCTCCCGCCTCACCGATATCCAACAGGGGGCTGTCGGAACGGGCCGGAGTGGGCGAGCGGCCGGGCTCGGCGGCCGCCAGATCCCAGTGCACGAGGACTCGGTCCGTCGGTATCCCGCGGTTGAAGGCATCGTTCATCTGCCCGTAGAAGTCCGCGTGGTAGGAGACGCCCGTGGCGCCGAGGCCGGCCAGGTTGAAGGAGGCGTTGGCGGTCCGCAGCGGATCGAAGGTCCAGGCCATCCGCTTGATGCCGCGCTCCAGGCACCAGTCGCGCTGGCCGAGCTTGATCGCCCGGCCCACACCCGTGCTCCGCCACTCCTTACCGACGCCGACCACATGCGAGTGCAGCAGGGTCCCGTCCGGATCTGAGCCGAGGAAGCCCACCGCCACACCGGCGAGCCGCCCGTCGACGAGGCCGCCGAGCACCTGTGCCCCGGCTTGGCTGAGTGCCCGCATGAAGGGAAACGGCACCGGCGGAATCTCCGCCTGCCATACCTCGGTGATCAGGTCGGTCGCCGCCAGCAGTTCCTCGACGCCGGTCAGCTCCCGTACCTCCGTGTTCACGACCATGGGCTGTAGCCTGCCGGATCATGTCCCACGAGGTTTTGTGCTGAGCGTCAAACCTGAGGTCGTCGAGTGGGTGCCCACGACAATCCGGCTAGGGTGGCGCCATGGAGCAAGCCCCTACCCTGCACCGCCTCGTCCAGGACATCGGCGAGCCCCTGCTGCGGCTCGCCGTCGGTCCGGGCGGCGCTGACCAGCCCCTCGCCGGGGTGGCCATTCACGACCCGGCCGACGCGGAGGGAATGGAGGCGGGGTGCTTGGTGCTGTGCGTGGGCGTGACCCGGGGGGCAGAGCTGCTCACCCTCGGCAGCGCCGCGCAGCGCGCCGGTGCGCGTGGCCTCGCAGTGAAGGGACCGCTCCCCGCCGAGACCGCCGACTGCCCGGTGCCGGTCGTCGAGGTCAACCCGGACGCCTCCTGGATGCACGTCGCGACGATCCTGCGGCAGCGCCTGCTGGACCACTCGCGGGCGCAGTGGGAGCCCGCGGGCGCCACCAGCGACCTGTTCGCGCTGGCCAACACGGTCAGCGCGATGATCCAGGCCCCGGTCACCATCGAGGACGCGGCCTCGGCGGTGCTGGCCTGGTCGGCAGGACAGGACGACACGGACGAATCAAGGGTGGAGACGATCCTCAGCCGCGCGGTGCATCCGAGCCGACTGCACAAGCTCGCGGAGCAGGGCGCCTTCGACCGGCTGCACTCCTCCACCGCGCCGGTGTACATCGAATCGTACGAACCGGGCCTCCTGCCCCGGGTGGCGATTGCCGTACGTGCCAACTCCGAAGTCCTCGGTTACGTCTGGGCAGTCGTCACCGCCCCGCTGCCGGAAGAACACACCCGATGGCTCGAACTGTTCGCCCCGGTCGTCGCCCTGCATCTGGCCAACACCCGCTCCGACGGCTCCACCTGGGCCCGGCAGCAGCGCCGCGAACTGGCCGCGGCAGTGCTCGCCGGAGGCCCGGCCGGGGAGGGCGCGGTCCGTGAGCTACAGCTGCACACCGGGGCGCTGTGCCTGATCGCCGTGGGCTTGCGCCCACGGGACATCGCCTCGGACGCTGCCTCGGACACCGCCCCCGCAGAGGCCGCCGTCTCAGCCGCCGGCCTTCGCAGACTGGAGGACGCCCTGACGCTCTACCTCACCGCAGTGCGGCCCTCGGCGGTGGCCGTGCGCGGCGACCGTGCGGTGTACGTGCTGGTGGCCTGGCCGCAGCCGTCCAGAGACGAGATCCTGGCCGCGGCCCGCTCGTTGGCCGCGGACTTCGTCGCCCGGTCGCCGGGAGGGCCCGGAGGGGACTATCTGGCCGCGGTCGCCGGGCCCGCCGCCGAGCCCGGCCGTGTCCCCGCCGTCCGGGCCCAGGCCGACGCCGTGCTGCGCGCCCTGCGCGGTGCCGGGGGCTCGGCGCCCGCCGTGGCCACCCTCGACGAGACGGCACTCCAGGTGCTGCTCGACCGCCTCGGCGACGTCGCCCAGTCGCTCGGCCTGCCGCCGACCACCGGTCCGCTGCGCCGGCTCGTCGAGCACGACGGCCCAGACGGCGTCCTCACCGAGACCCTCGCGGCCTACCTGGCCGCGGGATGTCTGACCGAGGACGCTGCTGCCCGACTGCGGGTGCACGTCAACACCTTGCGATACCGGCTGCGCCGGATCAGGGAGGTGTCAGGTCTGGACTTCCATGACGCCGATCAGATGCTCCTGGCCCAGCTACAGCTGCGGCTGCGCGAGACGACGGCCGCTTTTCACACGGACGAGAAGGCCCGGCTTCTCACGTCCTGATTGTCGTCACCTGGCCGCGCATAGAGCTCGTGACACGATCACGGGCGGACCTTCTTCGGCGTCTCCATCAGATGAGGCCGCAGGCAAGGGGGACGAGGGCCTCGTGCAGGCCGAGGCGTCTTTCCCAGCAGACGGCCAGGCGCTTGAAGCGGTGCAGCAGCGAGAAGGTCTGCTCGACGACGTAGCGGAGTTTGCCCGGGGCCTTGATGTTCGGGGCACCCTTGCGGGGAGATCACCGGGAGGATGCGTCGCCCACGTAACTCGCGCCGGTTGGGGTTGCTGTCGTAGCCCTCCTCGCCGAGCCGGGCGTTGGGACGCCTGCGCGGACGGCCCGGCTTGCGGAGGTAACGACCTTGGTCGGGGTGCCGTTGCAGTCGCGGATCAGGTGGTGCTTGGTGGCTGTTGTCGTTGCCGAGTCTGAGGTCAGTGTTTTCGCTGGTCAGGCATAGGGTCGGTGATTCGGCGGGAGTGATGGCGTGTCATGTCGTCGCTCCCCGGGAGGTTGCGGATGCCGTCGGTCGTCAGACTGCTGGAACAGCACGAGCTCGCCGTCGGGTCGACAGGCTGCGTGAGGAAGTCGATCGCATCCAGGCCGAACTGGCTGACGCCGAGCAGGAATGGCAGGAGTGGGTGATCGCCCGCAGGCGAGTAAGCACGGTCCTGGCTCCGGACGGCGGCAACGTCGTTGATGAGGAGGCCGTCTCCGGCCCACGGGACGTGGACACGCGCTCGGCGCCCGGGCAGGCGGCGAGGCCGAAGTCGCAGGTGCCGGTGTGGCGTGATCGGCTGGCCTGGTCGGTACTGTCGATGAACTATCAGTCCGTCCTTCAGGCCCTCACGGACCGGCATCGGCTCCGTCAAGGGCCGCTGACCTGCCAGGGGATGGCCGTAGCATTCGGCCTTGACGCGGTGCCGGCCAAGGTGGAGGCATTGCGGTCGAAGGCGAAACGCCTGGTCGCGCGGGGCTGGCTGGCCGAGCGGCAGCCGGGCCGGTTCACCCTGGCCCAGGGCCTGGCCAGGCCGGACGGCGGGTCATGAGCAGGGTCATCGACCAGCAGATCATCGGCTCGGAGCTGGTGGTGCGGTGCTCGTAGTCACGGGCCAGGTGGCGGGTGCGCATCAGGTGGGCGAAGAACCGCTCGACGATCCACCGCTTGGGCAGGACCACGAAGCCGCGCATGTCGTCGCTGCGTTTGACGATCGCCAGGACCAGCGCGAGCATGGCCAGGCAGTACTCGGCGAGGCAGCCGGTGTAGCCGCCGGCGGCCCAGACCAGCTCCAACTGGTGGCGTGCGTCGGTGACTTGCCGCAGCAGGACCTGCACGGCGAAGTTACTGTCAGTTAGAGCAAAAGGCCGAGTTGAATTCGCCTGATCGAGCAAGCGACGGTTGGGCACCATGTTCTCCGGGCTGTTGGAGCTGGTCATGCCCCTGCGGCGTGCGACGTGGTGCCTCTTGCCGGAGGTGCCGGTGATGGGTGCCGAGCCCGCGTCGGCCTTCAGACCTCGGGCATCGGCGAGCCGACTGCGGGAGGCCAACGCCCACCCGTCGGCGCACCTCCGTACGCTGGCGCTCGGCGGCCCGGTCCGCCCCCCCCACGACGGCATCGTGCCCTCCGGCAATTCGACCGCGCGGCGCACGAAGTCGACGACCATGTCCGGATACTCCTCCGGCTTCGGGGAGTGCCCCATCCGCTGATACGACTTCAGAGCCAGCAGCAACGCGAGCCGATGCTCATCGGAGTGAAGAACAGATGCAGCTCATGCGCGGTGATCAGCCTCTTGAACCGCGGACAAGCGGTCCGGCCGATCGAGGGTCACCATCCACCCGGTACAGACGACAGGCATCACCACCAACGACACTCGACCGAACGGGTGGCGGGTCGCGATGTCTTGCAACCGCAAGAGCAACTATTGGCGGGGGTGGCCTTACCTCGGCGACACCCCATGTCCGCCGGCGTCCGTGTTCGCACCAGGATCCGCTCGCCCTCGTCGGTCAAGTCCTTGAAGACCAGTGGTGTCAGCCCCGAGAACACCGCATCTACAAGGTCGTTGACATCTCGCACGTGAATGTCAACGACCTTGGCAACCCTCCGTCACCACCGAATGTGAGACAGGGCCGTTGATCAGACACTCCCGCGTCCCGGGTGCAGACCGAGCCACCCAGGGGAGGGCGCCCCCGTCACCTCGCCGACGTAGAGAGTGAGCTGCTGCCTGAAGCGCTCGACGAGGCTCCGGTCCGCCATGAAGCCCTCGAAGCCGTCGAGGTGGGCGTTGCGGTACTCCCAGATGGGGCGGTAGCCCGCGTGGGGCTGGACGTCGGTGCGTACCGACCACATATAGAAGTCGGACTGGGTCTTTTTCGACAGCCACCAGTTCAAGTACAGCTTCGCGGCAGCGGGACGCTTCGCGTGCCGGAAGATGGCGGCGCGCTGGGCCCAGGCCATGAACGGGTCGTGTTTCGGGACGACGAAGCGAGTCTTCACGCCCGCCGCCGGGCTCAGCATGCCGTCCGTGCCCAGTGCGACGGCCGCGGTGCCCGCCTCGACCCGGTCGGCGGGTTCCTGCGTACCGCGCACCCAGGCCACGTCCTGGCCGACGAACCGCCGCAGCCACTCCCAGCCGTACTTGTCGACGATGAGCTTGTACAGGTACAGCACCGCGTCGTCGTCGTTCGGGTACGTCGAGACGATCTTCCCCTTCCACCGGGGGGCGAGGAGGTCCCGGGCCGAGGCAGGTGCCTTCCCACCTGCCTTGTCGACGTTGTAGATGGTCGAGAAGGCGTCGACGAATATGCCGGTCCAGGTGCCGTCGGGGTCCTTGAAGGCCGGGTGGACGCGGGAGAATCCGGCGGGCTTGTACGGAAGCAGGAACCCTTCCTTCTTCCAGCGGGAGAAGTCCTGAAGGGTCTGCAGCTGTACGACGTCCGGGACGAGGGAGCCGGTGGCGAGCTGGTTGTCGATGCGGGCGTCGTGGAACTTGCTGTAGTCCACCACTATGTTCAGCGTGATGCCGGGGAACGCCTTCTCGAAGGCGGCCTTGTTGCCGTCCTGCTGGGTGGCGGTGTCGCCGCCCGCGTAGACAGTGAGGGTGCCGCCCTCCGCCTTCGCCTCGCGGTACAGCTGTTTCAGACCCTGGGTCTCCTCACCTGACCGCGCGGCGTATCCCGTTCCGGCGCCCAGCGCGACCCCGGCGGCCGTGAGCGAACCTGCGGCGAGTACCTGACGTCATCCGACCGGCATGACTGTTCCCCTTCAGAGCGGTGCTTCAGTGCAATGGTCGGTGGAGAAGATACCTGCGTCAGCAGCTTTATTCCAGTCTTCAACTTTGGCAGCATGGCATAATTCCTCCCTTTTGTGTCTCTTAGGGAGCCGCAAGGTAGCTGTATCGTCAGCTTTATGAGTGAGCTGCTGAACGACGAGACAGTCGTCCTGTACGGCGACATCCTGCGGCTGACGGATGCGATCGGAGGACGGGCCGAGCGCACCATCCGTGAGGCCGCCGGACTGGGCGGTTCCGAGTTCGAGGTGCTCCTTCGTCTGGCCCGGCACCGGGAGAACCGGATCACCAGTGCCCGCCTGGCCGAAGACCTGTCGTTCACCTCGGGTGGGCTGACCCGTCTGATCGCGCGCATGGAGGAAACTGGGCTGCTCGCCCGCCACCCCCACCCCGACGACCGTCGGGCCGCGCTGCTGGAAGCCACTCCAAAGGGTCGCGAACTGCTGGAACGTGCCCTCGCCGCGCACGTCCCGCAGGTCACCACCGACCTGATGGAGCCGCTCACCCCCGTCGAGCGGCTGATCCTGCGCGAGCTCGTGACCAAGCTGCTGGCCCACTCCGCGCGCGGCACGGTGCAGGGCCCCGCGCGAGCGTGACCGGTCAGCCTCGCCCTCCCCTTCAGCCATTCCCCACCTGAGACGCATCCGGAAACGAACAGGAGTACCCCTGTGGAGATCCTTTTGATCGGCGGCCACGGGCGTGATCGGCTCCCGCCTCGTCGCGGAGGCGCTGAGCCGCGGCCATGCGGTGACAGCCGAGACCTGCTACGGCTCGGCCGCCGCCCTGCCCGAGCACCCGGCCCTGACCCCGCTGGTTCTCGACGCCTCCGTGCCCGGCAAGGTGGCCGAGGCCGCCGCCGGCCATGACACGGTGGTCTTCGCGCTCTCCCAGCCCCGCGACGGCTCCGACCCGACTGCCCCGCTCCTGGCCGTCTGCCGCTCTGACCGGATACCCGCATTCGCCCGGCTGATTGAGTCAACGTACAGGCCGGATGCCCGGTGCACGGTGACGTCCCGGTGAGCGCCGACCCTCATCGGCTCCGCCGGTACGGCGATCGCGCTCGCGCCGGCGGGTCAGCCGCTTTCCGCGGACGGTCGTTGCCGAGTGAGCCGGAACTCGAGCATCGCCGCAAAGCGTTCGTTGGGATCGTCCAGGTTCAGTTGTGCGATTTCTGCCGCCCGGCGAAGGCGGTATCTGAATGTGTTGGGGTGTACATCCATAGCCGCAGATGCGTTCAGGGTGTTGCCGAGGTGGTCGAGCCACAGGGCCACGGTTTCCGTCATCGAGGTTCCGTGTTCTCGATCGTGGTGACGCAGCCGGGCGATGGGGCCGTCCAGCAGCCCACCCTCGTTGCGCAGTCGGTCACCGATCTCCAGCAAGAGTGCGTCGACTTGGACGTTGGCGACCATCGCCACTCGGCCGGCTGGTTCCTGGCGCAGGACACGTAGGGTTCTGTCCGCATCGTGCCTCGAGCGAGCGAGGCCGGCCGGATCGGATGACGAGACTTCGCGGCCGATGCCGATCGCCACTCCTCCAGGTCTGTCCCGTGCACGGTCGAGGAAATCGTTCGAAACCCGCTGGGCCATGGCCGTGACGTTTTCTCTTCCTTTCCGGATCGGCGCCGGCACGATCGCATAACACACGTCGCCGACCAATGCGGCGACCGCGCCGGGGACCGCGACGGACAGGTGAAACGCGAAGGAGTCGGTGATCCGTTCCAAGGTCTGCCGTTGCGTTTGCGCGGCGGCCGCCTCGTCGGCCGAGTTTCCATTCGGAAGGGACAGACCGAGCACGGTGACGGTCCGGTGCGCAAGCCCAAGACGCTCGATCGCGCCCGAGGCCGGCGCGCCTCCCGTCAATGCGGTTGCGATGAGGTCCGCGCGAATCTGCCGGTCGATGTCTGTACCGATGCGGTGCCGCAGCAGCTGCAGCGCGACAACTTTCGCGGCATCGACGAGTACTTGCTCCTTCTCGTCGCTCAAGGGCCCGGGGACAGCCGCCCAGATCGAACCGAGTAC
This sequence comes from Streptomyces sp. NPDC020597, assembly GCF_044335095.1. NCBI lineage: Bacteria > Bacillati > Actinomycetota > Actinomycetes > Kitasatosporales > Streptomycetaceae > Streptomyces > Streptomyces sp. NPDC020597. Next base: position 309,057 of record NZ_JBIRUL010000007.1, read on the forward strand.
TTGGTCACCTGCGCGTACGGCTATCGCCACGCGCGGAAGACCTGGCACTCCTTCGATCTGCGGTGTGTCGATGAAGATCGGTTTCTCGCCGGCGTAGAGCCGCTTGAAGACGCCGGCTCGTTCCTGCGCGAGGCGGGCGTGTTGAGGGACGACCCGTCCGAGAATCGTCTCGATCCGCGTTTGATCAGCCTCGTTCTGGCGATCGGAGAACGCCAGAATCTGTGAGTCGCGATCTTCGATGGTGATCGGCGCGTCGAGTAGTGATCCGATCGCGTTGGCCAGGGCGAACGAGTCTTCCGCGGGCATTCCGGCCAGCAGTTCCTCACCGCTCCTACTGCTGGAGAGCAGCGAGCGGAGCAGAACGACCAACTGTGCCCACGTCGCTCCGCCGGCGAGGCCGAGCAGGACCACACCGCTGCGATCGATGCGAGCACGCAGCTCCGGCTCGAGATCCAGCGGCGCACGTACCACGAGGGCGGGCGCCTGGCGTGTGACCGCACGATCGAGCAAGGCCGGCAGATCTCGGACGTCGGCGGCGGTACACAGAAGCATGGCCCCAGGGCGAGCCGGGGCCTGTTCCCGTGGATCGTCGACGACGACGTCGGTGATCAACGTAGTTCCGTCGACGATCCCCGCAAGAACCTGCAGCAGAGTGCCGGCGAGCCTGCTCACGACGTTGTCGAGCCTGGCTCCAGGGCTGGTCATGATCGGCACCCTTCGCTCGCTGCCTGCTGCCCCAACAGTACGTCGTTCGTGAATCCACACCACACCTCGGTTGTGATTGGTGCAGCCGCACGATGCACGTCGTGGTGACGCACTGCACCCTGATGCCCATCGACACCCCCACCCCCGAAAGCAGGGCAGCGTTTACATGTTCTCGACACCATCCACCAACGGTGCATCCGACCACGCGCGGCGAACTGTCTCCACGTCGTCCATGTCGTCACGGGCGGACAACCTCGCCGAGCTCGGGTTCGAACTGCCGTCGACGGCCACGCCGATCGGCATCTATGTTCCGGCGGTACGGACCGGTGACCTGGTCTACACCTCTGGCCAGTTGCCGTTGGTGCGGGGATCGATCGAACGACCGGGAAAGGTCGGCCGCGAGGTTTCGGTGACGGACGCGTCGAGGGCAGCGGAAATCTGCACTCTGAATGCACTTGCTGCGATCGATGCCCTCATCGGCCTCGACTCGGTCGTACGGGTGGTGAAGGTGACCGGGTTCGTCGCTTCCGCGGACGACTTCGCCGGCCAGCCCGACGTCGTCAACGGTGCCTCGAATCTGCTTGCAAGCGTTTTCGGCGATGCCGGTACACACGCGCGCTCGGCTGTCGGCGTCGCCGAACTGCCACTCAACGCCCCCGTCGAAGTCGAACTCATCGTCGAGGTTGCCTGACCCCTTTACCCAGCCGGACCCGACCGAGCGACGCCCGGCGCGGTCTGCCAGGGCTGTCCCCGCCGACCAGACATCCATATCCGAACACTGATCTCGAACAAGGACACATCATGACAGTCGACAGCTCCCCCGCAGGGGCGAACGAGGACGGCCTCGCGGAAGGACTCACCAAGCGGCACATTCGCATGATCGCGATCGGCGGCGCCATCGGAGTCGGGCTCTTCCTCGGATCCGGGAAAGGCATCTCCTACGCCGGGCCGGCCCTGATCGGCGTCTACGCGGTCACCGGTGTGTTCATCTTCATCATCATGCGTGCCCTCGGCGAGCTGCTGATGTACCGGCCCGTCGCTGGGAGCTTCGCCGAGTACGCCCGCGAGTTCTTGGGCCCTGCATACGGCTTCGTCACCGGTTGGGGTTACTGGATCACGTGGACCATCATCGGGATGGCCGAGCTCACCGCGGCCGGGGTCTTCGTCAAGTTCTGGTTCCCGTCGATGCCGCAATACCTCACGGCACTGATCGCTCTGCTCGCACTCGTCGGATTGAACCTGGCCAAGGTCGGATTCTTCGGGGAGGCGGAATTCTGGTTCGCGTCGATCAAGATCGTCACCATCCTTGCCCTGATCGGTGGCGGCATCTTCGCGCTGGTCTTCAACGTCGGCGAAGCCGGCCAGGCAGGCGGGATCGAGAACCTCTGGAAGTACGGAGGCATCGCCCCGCACGGGCTGCTCGCGGTCCTGCTGGCCTTCCAGATCGTGGTCTTCTCCTACCAGGGCGTGGAACTCATCGGCATGACCGCGGCCGAGACCAGGAACCGGGAGACCGTGATACCGAAGGCGATCAACTCCGTGCCCTGGCGTATCGGCATCTTCTACGTCGGCACCCTGATCGTGCTGATGTCGCTGTTCCCCTGGGATCAGTTCAGCGCGGACGAGAGCCCGTTCGTCAAGAGCTTCTCCCAGATCGGACTTCCCGCGGCCGCCGGCGTCATGAACTTCGTCGTCCTCGCCTCCGCTCTGTCGGCGTGCAGCGCCGGGCTGTACAGCAACGGACGCCTGCTCAAGAAGCTCGCCGCGGACGGGCTCGCGCCCAAGGTGTTCGAGAAGACCAGCCGCGGTCACGTGCCTGCGGCCGCCATCATCGCCTCCGGCACTCTGATGCTCGTCGGCGTCGCGGTCAACGCGATCGTCCCGGAGAAGGCGTTCTCGTACATCTCGTCGGTCGCCACCCTGGGAGGAATCTGGAGCTGGGGTGTGATCGTCGTATGTCACCTCGTCTACCGGCGTCGCGTCGAACGCGGTGAGGCACCCGCGAGTACGTTCCGGCTCCCTTACGCCAAGGCCCTGTGCTGGGCCACTCTCGCCTTCCTCGCAGCCCTGACGGTTCTCCTCGCGTTCGACGAGGGCCAACGCATCGCCTTGTACGCCCTGCCGGTCTGGGCAGCGGTTCTCATCGGCGGCTACCGGATGTCGTCGCGAAACGCCGCCCGCAAGGAGCACGTCCCGGCCCGGGCACCGAGCGCGCTGTGAGCCGTGAGTCCCTCCACTGGCGCTGGCGCCCTGCCGAGCATCCACCTGAAGGAACAGCCGTGATTTCCGCCGCATACCCCCAACTGCGTCTCGACGCCGCCGCCCTCGATCACAACATCCGCGTCATGGCCGACTGGTGCGACACCCATGACGTCGCGCTTGCCCCCCACGTCAAGACGACGATGTCCGCTCCCATCATCGAACGACAGATCGCGGCCGGCGCCGTCGGCGTCACCGTTGCCACCGTCGACCAGGTCGCGACCGTGCTCGGCTGGGGACACGACACCGTCCTCATCGCGAACCAGATCGTCGACCCGTTCGGACTGGCACGACTTCGGGCCTGGCTCACCGCCGAGCGGGAACGGAAGATCCGGTGCTTCGTCGACTCCGCGGCCGGGATCGCCGCAGCGAAACAGGTTTTCGGCGCGCACGGCCCCGCTCTTGAAGTGCTGCTGGACATCGGCACCCCGGGTGGCCGCACAGGTATCCGCGACCCGGAGCAGGCCCGCCGCGCAGCGGAGCTTGTCCGAGCAGCTCCCGGACTCCGGCTCGTGGGAGTCGCCGGGTACGAAGGCGTCGCCCCGAACACGAGGACCGACGAAACGCTTGCGGCCGTGGACGAACACTGCCGCCGGGTCCGCGACGTCTACCTCGACGTCGCCGGACTCTTCGAGACCGACCGCCCCGTGTACTCGATGGGCGGATCGGCCTTTCCCGACCGTGTCGTCGATTTCCTCCCGACGGACGACGACGTTCCGGGCACCATCCGGTTGCTCAGGTCGGGTTGCTATGTCACGCACGATCACGGTGTCTACGCCCGCGTGAGCCCGATTCCCGGCCTCGTCCCGGCCCTGGCCGTGCGCGCGGTCGTCGTGTCCGCCGCCGAGGACGGCACCGCGGTGATCGGAGCCGGGAAGCGCGACCTTCCCTACGACACCGAGGCACCGATCCTTCTGTCCGCCAGCACGGCCGCCGGACAGGACAAGTCCGATGTCCGCGGACACGTCAGCGCGCTGTACGACCACCACACCGTGCTCTCCGACGCATGGAATCTTGAGGTGACGGACGTCGTCGAGTTCGGGATCTCGCATCCGTGCTCGGCATTTGACCGGTGGCCCGAGTACCTCGTCATCAACGACCACGGTGACGTGATCGATGTCTGGTGCACCGACTTCCGCCGGTCGTCGATCGACACAACCCTCAACGAGTCGGCGAGAAGGGCGTGACTACCTTGGCCACAGGGACGCCGCCATCAGGGACGGGGATCGGCGACGGAAAGCACATATCTGCTGCTCTACGGTGGAGGCGCTGTATGCCGTCGGATTCGACATCCGGTCTGCTCAGGAGCAGTCAGAAAGGAGCTGGTCAAGGATCATGACGCCGTGCGTGGCATGCACGCCGTGCGACGTCGTGACCACGGACGTGCCCTGTCTCGTCCCGTCGGAGCGTGCCCAGCCCGGCCCCACCGTCATTGACGTTGGTATCCCGGCATCCCGAGCCGGTGACGTTGCTCGGCCGAAACTCGACGGCATCGCCGCCCGGGTCATCCGGGTGCCCGGCGACGTCGGCCTGTGACGAGCCCTCTGATGTCCGCATGCCCTTCGTCGGACGCCCCCTCTGGGGTTCCGCTCGCTGGCGGGCGGTCATCCTGCTCGGCATTTCCGCGCGGCGCGCGAAAGTGTTTCGTAACCGAGGAATTCCCGTCCTTGTCTCCGGTGTGAATGTCGTGTCAGGGTCCCGGTCAGCAGGCAGGCCACCCGCGGTGGGGCATCCGAAACCTTTTCGTGGCGGTTTCCGGTTCGCCTGCCTCACCCATGCCAATGGCATGCCGAGAGAAGAGAGGCACACCATGCGGGGAATCCCTGTCAGCGGAATTCTCGGAACTCCCAGAATTCGAGGCGCCGTTGCGTTCGCGGTCACCGCGTCGGCGGCCCTGGGCCTCGCGGCGTGCGGGACGTCTGGGCCGTCCACGACCTCGTCGGCGAAGGGCCTGACGATGTGGGCGCTCAACGACCAGACGATCCTGAAGGAGTCCGTCGACGCCTACAACAAGGACCACCCGGACGAGAAGATCACCCTGAGGCTGTTCGCCAACGACGACTACAAGCAGAAGTTGTGCGTCGCCTTCGGCGCGAACCAGGCTCCGGACATCTTCTTCAGCTGGGGCGGCGGCGCGCTGAACGACTACGTCAAGGCGGGCAAGGTCGACACACTGAAGGCGTCGGACGTGAAGTCCGACCGGTTCACCCCCAGCGTTATGCAGAGTGCCACCTTCGACGGCAAGGTCTACGGTGTGCCCGCCAACGGTCTCGCCCCGGTCGTCCTCTACTACAACAAGAAGGTGCTGGCTGACGCGGGCGTCGAGCCGCCGAAGACGTACGCCGATCTGCTGGCGGCCGTGAAGAAGCTGAAGGCGAAGGACGTCGTGCCGATGTCGCTCGCGGCGAACTCCAAGTGGCCGACGCTGATGTACCTGGAGTACCTGCTCGACCGCCAGGGCGGCTCCGACGTCTTCACGAAGATCGCCTCCGGTGACGCCTCGGCCTGGAAAGACCCCTCGGTCGCCCAGGCCAACCAGTACCTGCAGGACCTGTCGAAGGCCGGCGCCTTCGGCGACAGCGCCTCCTCCGTCAGCTACGACCAGGGCGCCTCCACGGCCCTGCTCTACACGGGCAAGGCGGCGATGGAGGTGATGGGCACCTGGGAGTACGCCAACATCGCCAAGGCCGCGCCCGGCTTCCTGGCCAAGGGCGACCTGGGCTACACCGCCTTCCCGACGCTGCCCGGCGGTGCCGGCAAGGCGAACAGCATCGTGGGCAACCCCTCGAACTTCCTGTCGCTGAACTCGGGCACCAAGAACAAGTCGGCCGCGCTGACGTACTTCAACGACTACGTTCTGAACGACTCCCAGATCGACGCCTACCTCGCCGCCGGCAGTGTGCCGCCGGTCAACGGCCTGGAGTCGAAACTTACGGCGGTGAAGTCGTCGTCCGACAAGGCGTGGCTCACGTTCGTCTACGGCCTGGTGCAGAACGCGCCGAGCTTCCAGCTCTCCTGGGACCAGGCGCTGCCGTCCGACCAGGCCGACCCGCTGCTGACCAACACCGACAAATCGCTCCTGCGCCAGATCTCGCCCGCCGAGTTCGGCACGAACATGAGCAAGGCGACATCGTGACCACCGCTGTTCGAGTCGGCCGTGCAGGGGGTCGCCGCTCCAGCGGCCTCCTCATGGCCGCCCCCGCCCTGCTCCTCTTCGGGCTGTTCGGCCTCGTCCCGCTCGTGGGCGTGGTGGTGCTCAGTCTTACCCGTTGGGACGGCCTGGGTTCCGTCGGCTGGGCGGGCGTCGCCAACTGGAGCGCTGTCCTGACCGACGGTGCCACTTGGCAGGCGCTGTGGCTCACCGTCAAGGTGATGGTGATCAGCTGGCTGGTCCAGACGCCCGTCGCCCTGGCGCTCGGCATCTTCCAGGCGCCCCGCGGGAGGCTGCGCGCCCTGTTCGCCGTATTGTTCTTCCTCCCGCTGCTGCTGTCCGCCGTGGCGATCGGCTTGACCTGGCAGGCGCTGCTCGATCCGTCCTTCGGCATCGGCGCCACACCCGGACTGCACTGGCTGGCGAAGCCGCTGCTGGGCTCCCCGGACCTGGCCCTGTACACCGTGATCTTCGTGATCGCATGGCAGTTCGTGCCGTTCCACGCCCTGCTCTATCAGGCCGGCATACGGCAGATCCCGACCGTCCTGTACGAGGCCGCCGCTCTTGACGGCGCCGGGCCGGCGACCCGTTTCCGGCGGATCACGCTTCCGCAGTTGAAGTACACGATGGTCACGTCCAGCACGCTCATGCTCGTCGGGTCGCTGACCTACTTCGACCTGATCTTCGTCCTGTCCGGCGGCACCGGCGGCCCGGGCACCGCCACCCGCGTCCTTCCTCTTTCCATGTACATCACCGGCTTCCAGGCCCATGACATGGGCCGGGCCAGCGCCGTCGCCGCCCTCCTGGTGGTCTTCGGCCTCGGTCTGTCGCTGCTGACCACCCGTTTGTCCGGCTTCACCCGGATGGACAGCCAGCAGGAGGGCATGTGAGCACCATCGTCACCAAGACCCGCGATCCCCGTACCGGCAACGACCGCGAAGGTGGTGCCGAGCACCGTGTAGCGGCGCCGCGGCCCGGATCCCTCCGTCGGGTCATGGCCGTCGGCGTGCTGTGGCGGGCCCTCACAGGCAGCGCCACGCTCTTCTGGGCAGCGGTGGTCGTCATACCCGTGTACTGGCTGGTGATCACCAGCCTGCGCAGCCGTGCCGACTTCACCGCCGACAGTCCACTGGCTTTGCCCGGCCACCCCACGTTCGACAACTACCGGACCGTTCTGGCCGGCGACTTCACGACCTATCTGCTCAACAGCGTCATCGTCACCGCGGCGACGGTCGTGGTCGCTGTCGTCGTCGCCCTCATGGCTTCGTTCGCGATCGTCCGCAACGCCGGAAGCAGGCTTTCCCGCGTGTCCTTCCGGCTGTACCTGCTGGGCCTGGCGATCCCCCTGCAGGCGGTGATCATCCCGGTGTATCTGCTGATCATCAGAATGCACCTGTACGACAGTCTGCTCGCGATCGTTCTGCCCTCGGCGGCGTTCGCGCTGCCGATCACCGTGATGATTCTGGTGAGCTTCCTGCGCGACGTGCCACGCTCCCTGTTCGAGGCGATGATCATGGACGGCGCCGGTGACTGGCGCACGCTCGTCTCGCTCGCGGCGCCGCTGGCGCGCCCGGCGCTGATGACGGTCGCCGTCTACGACGCGCTGCAGGTCTGGAACGGCTTCCTCTTCCCGCTCATCCTCACCCAGAGCGGCGACAAAGCCGTACTGCCACTGGCGCTGACCCTTTACCGGGGCCAGTTCGGCATCGACGTACCGGCCACGATGGCCGCGGTGGTGCTCTCCACCCTGCCGATGCTCGCGCTGTTCATCCTCGCCCGCCGTCAGCTCGTCGCCGGCCTCACCGCCGGTTTCTCCAAGTAGCCCATTTTGTAGGGCAGTTCGCCTCGCACGAGGCCGGGCAGCGCGCCCGGTCCCGTCGGGATGCCCACGCACACCCGCGCGCCCCCTCGCGCGTCGGCCATCCCCGAGGAGTCGTGAATGACGACCACCATGCCGGACCACGGCGGCATCCCCCAGGAACAGGACCACCGGCCTTGGGCCGATCTCGCCCGGTCGGCCCCCGACCGGGCTGAGGCCCTCCTCGCCCGGCTCACCCTCCCCGAGAAGGTCGCCCAGCTCAGCAGCACCTGGGAGGACATCGAGGCCGACGGCCCGGAAGTGGCCCCGGGCAGCAACCACTTCGGCCGTGTCGGCGACCTCGACGAAACCGCCCGGCACGGTCTGGGGCAGCTCACCCGTCCCTACGGGACCCTGCCCCGCCCTGCTCTGGAGCAGGCCCGCCTCCTGGCCGAGCACCAGCGGCAGGTGGTGGCACAGAGCAGGTTCGGCATCCCGGCCATGGCGCACGACGAGTGCCTGACCGGCTTCACCGCCTACGGTGCCACCATCTACCCCACCTCGCTGGCGATGGCCGCCACCTTCGACCCCGAACTGATCCGCCGAGTCGGCGAGGCCATCGGGGCCGACATGGCCGAGGCCGGCGTTCACCAGGGGCTCGCCCCGGTCGTCGACGTGATCCGCGACTACCGCTGGGGGCGCTGCGAGGAGACCTACGGCGAGGACCCGTACCTGGTGGGTGAGGTGGCCGAGGCGTACGTCACCGGGCTGCAGAGCGCCGGTGTGTACGCCACCCTCAAGCACTTCGCCGGGTACTCCGCGTCCATGGGCGGCCGCAACCACGCCCCCGTGCACGTCGGCCGCCGCGAACTGTTCGACGTCATCCTGCCGCCCTTCGAACGGCTCGTCGCCGCGGGCGTGGGTTCGGTGATGAACTCGTACGCCGAGATCGACGGCGAGGCGCCCGCCGCCAGCCGGTGGCTGCTGACCGAAGTCCTGCGTGAGGCGTGGGGGTTCGAGGGGACCGTCGTCTCCGACTACTGGTCCCTGCCCTTCCTGGTGAGCGCCCACCGGGTGGCCGCCGACCCTCGCGACGCCGGCGCTCTCGCGCTGAGCGCCGGGATGGACGTGGAACTGCCCGACCAGCGCGGCTTCGGCGACGCCCTCGTCCACGCCGTACAACAGGGGCTGGTGGACGAAGACCTGGTCGACCGCGCGGTGCGCCGGGTGCTGCTGCAGAAGATCGAACTCGGACTGCTGGATCCCGACTGGGACCCACGGCCCCCCGCTCTGCGCGCGGGCGAACTGGACCTCGACAAGCCGGAGAACCGTGGGCTTGCCTACGCCGTGGCACAGTCGAGCGCCGTTCTGCTGTCGAACGACGGGACCCTGCCTCTCCCGTCCGCCGGCCGGATCGCATTGATCGGCCCGTGCGCCGACGACGTGCGCACCATGTTCGGCTGCTACAGCTTCCCCAACCACGTCCTCGCAGACCGCGACGACCTCGGCGACGGCGTCGAGGCGACCTCCCTGCGTACCGCACTCGCCGAGGAACTCCCTTCTGTTCATTGGGAGTTCGCGCAGGGCTGCCCGATCCGCGACGAGGACCGCTCCGGGATCCCGGCCGCGGTGGCGACCTGCACGGCGGCCGACCTCACCGTCCTCGTCGTCGGCGACAAGGCGGGCATGTTCGGCATCGGTACCTCGGGGGAGGGCTGCGACGTGGAGGACCTGCGGCTGCCGGGCGTCCAGGAGGAACTGGTCGAGGCGCTCCTGGCTACCGGGAAACCGGTCGTGGTGGTCGTCAGCAGCGGCAGGCCCTACGCCCTGGGCCGGTTCGCGCCCGCCGCCGCAGCCCTGGTGCAGGTCTTCCTGCCGGGGGAGGAAGGCGGCTGGGCGGTGGCGCAACTCCTCTCCGGGCGGGCCAACTTCAGCGGAAAGCTCCCCGTGCAGATCCCCGCCTCGCCGGGCGGCCAGCCGTACACCTACCTACACCCGCCGCTCGGCGACCGGCAGAGCTTCCTGTCCAACCTCGACCCCACCCCCGCGTTCCCGTTCGGCCACGGACTGTCGTACACCACGTTCGAGACCGACCTGGTGACCGTCGACCGAGACCAGGTGCCCACGGACGGCGAGTTCACGGTCAGCGCGCGGGTGCGCAACACGGGAGCGGTGGCGGGCGCCGAAACGGTCCAGGTGTACGCCGTCGACCCGGTCGCGCAGGTGACCCGACCGGTGCGTTTCCTGCTCGGCTTCGCCAAGGTCGCCCTCGCTCCCGGCGAGCAGGCGACCATCCGTTTCCACGTGCACACCGACCGCCTGGCCTTCACCGGCCTGGACGGCCGACGCGTCGTCGAACCCGGCGAGATCGTGCTCCACGCGGGCTCCTCCAGTCTGGACACACCGGCGCGAAAGGTCCTGCAGCTGGTCGGCGTGGAGCGGGACGCGACGGTCCTGCGGAATCACACGGTTCCCGTGTCCGTCGAGCGGGAGTGAGCCGGCGGGAGGCGGACGAACGGTTACCCGGAAACCGCCGGAGCGCGAGCCCTCGTCGACGTCCGCAGCACGAGCTCCGTGGCGAGCTCGATGCGCGGGGACGCGGTCGGCCGGCCCTGGGCGAGTTCCAGGAGAACCCGCGTAGCCTCGCGCCCCAGCTCCTCGAACGGCTGCCGTACGGCGCTCAGCGGCGGGCAGGCCATGGCCGCCACCAGGGTGTCGTCGAAGGACATCACCGCCAGGTCGTCCGGAACGCCCAGTCCCTGCTGACGAGCGGCCTCCAGCACCCCGAGCGCCTGTGCGTCGCTGGCCGCGAAGACGGCCGTGGGCGGGTCGTCGGCCCGCAGGATCTGCAGGCTGGCGGCGAGCGCTTCGTCGTAGTCGAAGTCGGTCGAGCGGACGATCGCGGGGTCGTAGCCCAGGGCGGCTTCCTCCAGGGCGGCCCGGTAGCCGTGCACGCGTGCCGCCCCGGCCAGCGAATGCGAGCGGCCCGCGACCATGCCGATCCGGGTGTGCCCGAGGTCCAGCAGGTGCTGTACGGCCTCCCGGGCGCCGCTCCAGTTCGTCACACCGATGCTGGGAATGTCTTCCGTCGGCGCGCTGAGCGGGTCGATCAGCACCACGGGGATCCGCTGCTCGACGATCCGGCGCTGATCCTCTTCGGCCAGCATCGAGATCACGATGACCATCCCGGCCGCACCGAGCGCCACGCACTCCTCGAGCCATCCGGAAATGGACCGGCGGCCCGTGGTCCCGGTGACCACGTCGATGCCCAGCTCACCGGCCGCGTCCACGATCCCGCGCGCCACCTCCAAGGTGTACGGGCCCGACAGGTCACGGAACACCGCGATGATCTGCCGTGGCGTCGAGGGATCCCGCTCCCACGGGCGGGCGTAGCCGTAGCGGTCCAGCAGCTCCTCGACCTTGGCGCGCGTCGCCGCGCCGACGTCCCGACGTCGGTGCACCACCTTGGACACGGTACTGAGCGAGACTCCCGCCTCGGCGGCGATGTTCGTCAGCAAACCGTACTGCGCTTCTTGTCGGCCCCGACCTCGATCTGTCACTTCCTCGATGCCCGTCCTGTTCGCCGAACACCGATGTGCCGGACCGCGCCGCGTATCTGCCAAAACTCCGCTGCAAAGTAACGGGGCTCGGCAGGCGGCGGCAAGAGCACTGCACGGACGACGAAAACCACCGGTCACGTGGCCGTGGGCCCCGGTCGCCGCAGTCAACACCCGAGGACGACCGGGCTACGAAACTCTTTCGGAAACGCGCCGGTGACATCAGGGCTCCGCTTCCTGATACTCCGATGACACAGGCACCAGGTTATTCACCCGCCACCGCCATGAGCTCAGAGGACCTGCAATGACAAGACCCTTGGTACGGAAGGCTTTTGCGGCAGCGACGGCCGGCTGCGTCGGCGTGGCAGTGGCCCTTGCCTCCGGGACGAGTGCGTCGGCATATCAGCCGAGCTCGTCGAATCTGTATGCGGCGGACAATTCCGCCGCCTGCAACAAGAGGCCCTGTGTCCTTTACCCGAAGTCCGCCCAGTTGCCGGGTGGCCGGATCGTGGCGTCGTTCGAGAACAGCCAGAGCGCTCCGGTGGGACAGACGCTGCCCGTCTACAAGAGCGACGACGACGGCACGACCTGGCAGAAGCTGACCGATGTGAAGCCGCCCGCCCAGCTGTCCAGTGACCCCCAGTACGCGAAGTACACGAGCAACTGGACCAACCCCTACTTCTACGTGCTCCCGCAGGACGTCGGAGACCTGAGTGCCGGCACGCTGCTTCTGGCGAGCGTGGTCTCGGGGGACGACTACTACTACAAGGAGAAGAAGGCCGGCGACCCCAATTGGGCGCCGACCGGTAACGGTGACCGCAAGGACGTGGCGATCGCCCTGTACGCCAGTACCGACCAGGGTGCGACCTGGAGCGTCGAGAACATCATCGCCACCGGCAGCTGGCAGGGCGGGACCGACTCGAGCGCCAACACCAACCGGCAGCAGGACCCGGTCTGGGAGCCGTACCTGCTCGCCCGCAACGGCAAACTCGTCGCCTACTACTCCGACGAGAACGACTATCTCAGCTACGACACCACTACCGGCATACCGGTCCTCGACCCGGACAACGACACCGCGCCGGACTCGGACGGCCAGATCCTCGCGCACAAGGTCTGGGACGGCCGCAGCACGTCCTGGAGCCAGCCGGTCGTCGACATGGCAGGTACCACGGTCAGTCGGGGCAACGGCAAGACACAGATCGGCGGCAAACGCCCGGGCATGACGACGCTGGCCCCGACGACCGACGGCAAGTGGATCATGACCTACGAGTACTTCGTCGGCGGACCGGACGTCCGCTACAGGATCGCGGACGATCCGCTGAAGTTCTACGCCGCCGCCGACCACCCGATCACCGAGCTGCCCGTGCCGGCTGGTGGGCGCACGCTGCCGACCGGCGGTAGCCCGGTGCTCCAGCCCCTGCCGGACGGACGGATCGTGATGAACGCCGCCGGTGACAAGAACGTCTGGGTGAACGAGTCCGGCCGCAGTGACGGCACCTGGAAGGAGTACCAGACGCCGATCGCCGCCGGGTACAGCCGCAACCTCCAGTACGTGGACGGCACGGGACGCGTCCTGATCCTCCAGGCCGCGTGGGCGGGCGGCAGCGTCGGTCCGGTGAAATACGCCGAGGTCGACCTCGGCCGGTCCGCCGGCGCCTACAGCACCCTCGTCAACCGCGCGACCGGTCAGGTCCTCAGCCCGGACGCCGGAAAGACGCAGGACGCGAACCTCACCGGGAACGCGCCCGACCTCGTCCTGCGCGACAAGGATGCCGCGGACGACACGCAGCGCTGGCACGTGACGGAGAAGGGCGGCAACGTCTCCCTGCTCAACAAGGCCGGTGGCCGCTCGGTCGCCGTCTGGACCGGCAGCGCGACAGCAGGGCAGCGCCTGGCCCAGTGGGTCGACGACGGAGCCACCGACAAGCAGTGGACCCTCGTCCCCTCGACCGACGGCTACTACAAGATCCGATCGGTCCGTAACACGAGCCTCTTCATGACGGGCGCCGCCCAGGGCGGACCCGTCACCCTGCAGGCGTCGATCAACGCGGCCACGGACCCCTCGGCGGACGACGCACAGGAGTGGCAGCTCGTCCAGGACCCGGCACCGGCGAACCCCTTCACGCTGAAGGGCGCCAACTCGGGTCGCTGCCTCGATGTGCCCAACGGGCAGACAGGCGTGCAGGTACAGATCTGGGACTGCTCCGGGAACCAGAACCAGACCATCACGCAGACCGCCGCAGGTGAACTCCGCGTCGCGGGCGACTGCCTGGCCGCGGCCGGTGACGGCACCACCGCCGGTACCAAGCTGATCCTCTGGACCTGCAACGGCAAGTCCAGCCAGAAGTGGTGGTTCCGCATGGACGGCTCCGTCATCAACCGTTCCAACGGACTCGCGATCGATGTGAAGAACTCGGCGAGGGCCAACGGATCGCCGGTCCAGCTGTGGACGGCTCTCGGCAACGCCACGCAGAAGTGGAGCCGAGGCTAGTCAGCGGCGGCGCGCGGACACATCGAGCGGGTCGGCCCTGAGGACATCTTCTGGGCCCTGTGATTCGACGCCTGCCCATGGCCGGCGCGGGGTGCCCCTCCCCGTGCCGGAGGTGTCTACGGTCCTGATCACGCACAGGCGAACCGACTGTTCGGCGGTTACTCGGCAGAGCGCCGCGTCGCGCGGCAACAGATCCCCCAGCGGCGCAGAGACCGCGAGCGCCCCCTCGACTCCACTTTCACCTGATCGTGGCCCCAGAAAGACAAGGTATGCACATGTCAATGCTTCGAGCCCGGCTGACGGCGATACTGGTCGCCGCCTGCCTGCTTTTCACCGCCCAGGTCCTGACCACGCCCCAGCGAGCCGCCGCCGCCGATCCGGGCTATCTGATGGCGCACTTCATCGGGGAGGGGGCGACGGGGCAGCAGATCTACTTCTCACACAGCTCGGACGGTCTGAACTGGAGCGACCTCAACGGCGGGGGCATGGTCCTGCGCTCCACGGTGGGCACGCGCGGGGTGCGTGACCCCGCTCTGGTCCGTTCTCCCGACGGGAGCAGGTACTGGATCATCGCGACCGACCTGTGCATCGGCTGCGGGCAGTCGTGGGGTGACTCCACGTCCAACGGCAGCCGCAATCTCGTGGTGTGGGAGTCGAGTGACCTGGTCACCTGGTCGCAGCCGTGGCTGCTGAACGTCGCCGGCGCGATCCCCGACGGGCGCAACGCGTGGGCGCCGGAAGCGATCTGGGACGAGGACACCAATGACTACGTCCTGTACTGGGCGACCAACGCCACCCTGGGCGGCGTGCTGAAGCACCGCATCTACTACGCCCGCACCTCGGACTTCCACACCATCACGACACCGCAGCTGTACATCGACCGCCCCGGCACCCAGGGCATCATCGACACCCAGATCATCGAGCAGCCGACGGGCGTCGGTCAGTACCGCTACGTGCGTGCCTCCGGCGACGGTCAGATCACCCTCGAGGGCAGCAACTCGATCTTGGGTACCTGGTCCACCATCGGCAACCTGTCCGGCATCGGCCTCACCGGCGCCCAGGTCGAGGGCCCGATGTGGATGAAGTTCCGTGACCGCAACGAGTGGGCCCTCTACCTCGACCAGTACGCCACCAGCCGCGGTTACATGCCGGTCCTGTCCACCGACCCGTCCACGTCGAGCAGCTACCGGCTCCCGGCGTCGGGAAGCTACTCCATGGGTGGGACGAAGAAGCGCCACGGCGAGATCCTGACCCTGACGGCCGCCGAGGAAAGCCGGGTGCAGGCGCGCTACGCCAACGTCGCCCCCAAGCGGCTCCAGTCCTTCAACTTCCAGGACCGCTACGTGCGGCACACCAACTTCGATGTCCGCATCGACCAGAACATCACCAGCCAGGACGCCCAGTTCCGGCTGCGGCCCGGCCTGGCCGGCTCCGGCACCGTCTCCTTCGAGTCGGTCAACTTCCCCGGCTACTTCCTGCGCCACACCAACTTCGACTTCCAGCTGGTCTACAACGACGGCACCGCCCAGTTCGCCGCCGACGCCACCTTCCGGCAGGTCGCCGGACTCGCCGACTCCTCCTGGTCGTCCTTCCAGTCGTACAACCACCCCGACCGCTACATCCGCCACTACGCCTTCGAACTGAAGCTCGACCCCATCACCACCGCCACCGCACGCAACGACGCCACCTTCCGCGTCACGAGCTGACCCGACAGGGAAGCCGGCGCCGGCCCGGCAGGTCGTTCCCCTCGGTGCCGTCTTCATCACTGAGGTCCGTCGTAGCCGGGCGGGTGGCGTGTGCCACCCGCCCGGCCTCTCACCGAGAGGAAGAGAGAGCATGTTGGCTCGATTGATCCGAAGATGGGCGTTCCTGGTCGCCCTGACCGCGATCGTCGCGGGTGTGGTCGCACCCGCGCAGACGGCCGAAGCGGCTGATGCCGATTCCGCCTACGTGATGGGCTACTTCAAGGAGTCGATCAGCGGAGCGGGCAACGTCAACGCCCTGCATCTCGCCGTCAGCGACGACGGCCGGGAGTGGACGCCGCTCAACGACAACAACGCGATACTCACCCCGACCGCGGGCACCAAGGGTATCCGCGACCCGTTCCTGTACCGGCTGCGGGACGGCAGCTGGGTCGCGCTCGCGACCGACATCGCCGTCGGTGGAAGCTTCACGCAGCCCAACCCGAACATCCACGTCTGGACCTCACCGGACCTGGTGAACTGGTCGGCGGACCGGCTGCTCAAGGTCAACGCCACCAACGCGAACTCCTACAGCTGGGCCCCGGCCGTCCACTGGGACCCGGTCCGCGGCGCCTACGGCATCACGTTCACCACCGTGCCGCAGGGCTTCTCGCACTCGGTGATCGCCGCCGCCTACACGACCGACTTCGTCACCGCCACCGACCCGGTGGTGTTCTACGACACGGGCTCCGGCATCCTCGACTCCCACGTCGTCACCGACGTCGACGGATCCAACTACCTCTACTACAAGAGCAACGCGACGGGCCGGCTGGCCGGCGCGCGGTCGACGTCGGTGGAACCGGGCAGCTTCACCAAGTACACCGAGGGCGTGGCCGAGAACCGGTGCACCGAGGCCCCCACGCTGGTGAAGTCCCTCACCTCGTCCACCTGGTCGCTGTGGGGTGACACCTTCTGCCCCAACGCGAAGTTCGACCTGTGGCAGGGCGACCTGGTGTCGGGGATGTGGACCAAGGTGGGCCGCCAGTCCTACACCGCGCCGCTGAATGCGAAGCACAACACCATCCAGCCGATCACCGCGGCCGACCGCGACCGGCTCCTCGCCCGGTACGGCGGCACGAGCTGGAACCTGCTGAAGTCCTACAACTTCCCCGGCCACTACGTCCGGCACGCGAGCTTCGTCGGTCGCATCAGTGAGATGCCCTTCGACCCCTACCAGGACGCGCAGTGGCGGCTGCGGCCCGGGCTGTCCGACCCGAACGCAGTGTCGTTCGAGTCGGTCAACTTCCCCGGCTACTACCTGAGACAGGACAACTTCGAGATCAAGGTCGCCCGAAACGACGGAACGTCGGGCTTCGCCACCGACGCCACGTTCACCCGTGTCGCCGGCCTCGCCGACGGAACCTGGTCGTCGTTCCGCTCGGCCCGCTTCCCGACGCGCTACCTCCGGCACTCGTCCTTCGTGCTGAGGCTCGACGAGATCTCGACCGCGGCCGGCCGGGCGGACGCCACCTTCAAAGCCGTCTACTGACTCAGCTGACTCGCCGGGCGAGCCCGCCGTACCGCGGTCGACCGGGTACGGCGGGCCCTCCGCCCACCTCTGTCCGATGTTACGCACGACGTTCGAATTCTCGAACGCACTGCCGAAGGGGACCTTCCGTGTTCCGCACCCGTCACTGGTTCGTACTCGGGGCAGTTCTGCTGACCCTGTTCGCTTCACTGGTCACCACGCAGCCCGCCGGCGCTGCCGACGGCCGACCGTTCACCAACCCGGTCAAGTCGCAGAAGGGCGCCGACCCCTGGCTGGAGTACTACAACGGCAACTACTACCTGATCACCACGACTTTCACCGGCGTCCTGACCATGCGGAAGTCGCCCACCCTGGCCGGTCTCTCCACCGCCGCCGGCGTCCAGGTCTGGAGCGACACCAACCCGGCTCGCAACAACAACATCTGGGCGCCGGAGCTGCATTTCCTCGACGGCCACTGGTACCTCTACTACTCCGCCGGCCCAGCCGGAGTCGCCTGTTGCGACTCCCAGCGCACCCACGTCCTGGAAAGCGCCGGTACGGACCCCATGGGTCCGTACACGTACAAGAACATACTCACCGGCTCCAACCTGTCGACCGGTGGCTGGCTCATCGACGCCAGCGTGCTCAAGCACGACGACAAGCTGTACCTGGTGGGCAGCGGCTTCATCAACGGCAGTACGCAGAGCCTGGTCATCGCGCCGATGAGCAACCCGTACACGCTCAGCAGCCAGACCTTCAACATCATCTCCAGCCCCACCCTGAGCTGGGAGAGATCGCGCACCCCGGTCAACGAGGGGCCCGAACCCCTCTACCACGACGGTCGGACCTTCCTCACCTTCTCCGCGAGCTTCTGCTCCACACCGGACTACAAACTGGGCCAGCTGGAGCTGACCGGCAGTGACCCGCTCCTTGCCTCCTCCTGGACGAAGAAGCAGACCCCCGTCTTCCAGCGCGATGACGCGGCGGGCGTCTACGGACCCGGTCACAACGGGTTCTTCACCTCACCCGACGGCACCGAGAACTGGATCGTCTACCACGCCAACGACACCACCAACGGAGGCTGTGGCAACGGCCGAACCACCCGGGCCCAGAAGTTCACCTGGAACGCCGACGGCACCCCGAACTTCGGCACCCCGGTCGCGCTCGGCACCACCCTGCCCGGCCCTTCCGGGGAGACGGCACTCACCCCGACCTCCTACCAATTGGTGAACCGCCACAGCGGTAAGTGCCTGGACGTCGCGAACGGCGGCCCCGCTGACGGCACCAACATCCAGCAGTGGGCCTGCCATACGGGCGCCAACCAGAAGTGGCGCGTCGAGGACCAGGGCAACGACACCAGCAGGCTGGTGAACGTCGCCACCGGCAAGGTCATGGACATCGCGAACTGCGGCTCCGCCGACGGCGCCGACATCCGGCAGTGGTCCTGGCTGAACAACAACTGCCAGAAGTTCCGGCTCGTGCACACAGCCACCGGCGACTACGTCCGGATCGTCAACGAGGCCACCGGCAAGGTCGCCGACGTCGCCAACTGCTCCACCACCGACGGCGCCGACGTACGCCAGTGGACCTGGCTGAACAACGACTGCCAGCAGTGGCAGCTCAGGCCCGTCGCCTGAGCAATCCCGAGTGGTGGCCGCCGCTTCCCCCTGGCAGCCACCCGTCTTCCCCTTCCACGCCTGACCCCAGGAGATCCGCCCCATGACCCGTCCCATAAGCCGCCGCGCGCTGACCGCGGGGGCCATCGCACTGGTCGTCTTCGCCACCACCGGTGCGCCCGCCCGCGCTGCCGCGCCGGCCTCCTCGGCCGCGAACTTCACCAACCCGGTCGCGCTCCAGCGCGCCGATCCGCACGTCTTCAAGCACACCGACGGCTTCTACTACTTCACCGCCACGGTACCGGCGTACGACAAGATCGTGATGCGCCGGGCCACCACCCTCCAGGGCCTCGCCACCGCCCCCGAGACCACCATCTGGACAAAGCACGCCAGCGGTGAGATGGGCGCCCACATCTGGGCCCCGGAGATCCACTTCATCGACGGCAAGTGGTACGTCTACTTCTCCGCCGGCTCCGCAGGCGACAAGTGGAAGATCCGGATGTACGCGCTGGAGTCCAGCGCCGCGAACCCGCTGACCGGCCCCTGGACCGAGAAGGGCCGCATCACCACCAACTGGGACTCCTGGTCCCTGGACCACACGACCTTCGTCAACAACGGCACCCGCTACCTTGTCTGGGCGCAATCCAACCCCTCCGGCCCCGGCGGCATCTACCTGGCGAAGATGTCCAACCCTTGGACGATCACCGGAGAGCAAGTACGTCTGTCAACCCCTGAGTTCGCCTGGGAGAAGCAGGGATTCGACGTCAACGAGGGCCCGGCCGTCCTGCAGAGGAACGGCAAGATCTTCGTCACCTACTCGGCCAGCGCCACCGACGCCAACTACTGCCTCGGCATGCTGACCGCCAACGCCACCGCCGACCTGACGGATCCCGGGTCCTGGGCCAAGAGCAGCGAGGCGGTGTTCAAGAGCAACGACGCCACCGGCCAGTACGGCCCCGGCCACAACTCCTTCACCGTCTCCGAGGACGGCAAGTCGGACATCCTCGTCTACCACGACCGCAGCTACAAGGACATCAGCGGCGACCCGCTCAACGACCCCAACCGCCGCACCCGCTTCCAGAAGCTGTACTGGAACGCCGACGGCACGCCCAACTTCGGCATCCCTGTGGCCGACGGCGTCACCCCCGTCCGCTTCTCCTCGTACAACTTCCCCGACCGCTACATCCGGCACGAAGGGTTCAGGGCCAAGACCCAGGTGAACGTCACCAACCTCGCCGACTCTCAGTTCCGCGTCGTCCCCGGCCTAGCCGGCACCGGCACGGTCTCCCTCGAGTCGGCCAACTTCCCCGGGTACTACCTGCGCCACAAGAACTTCGAGGTCTGGGTCGAGAAGAACGACGGCACGACCGTCTTCAGAAGCGATGCCTCCTTCACCCAGCGCGCCGGCCTCGCCGACTCCGCCGACGGCATCTCCTTCGAGTCGTACAACTTTCCCGCCCGCTACATCCGCCACTACAACAACCTGCTCTACGTCCAACCGGTCAGCACGACACTCGACCGGCAGGACGCCACCTACTACGCGGAGTAGCAAGCTCACCGCTCGCGACACCACGGTGCGGTCGACGCCCTCCCGTCACGTGGGGCTTCGCGCCGCCGTCAGGCGCGTCGCGAGCGCCGTAACGCGCCTGACCAGTGCGTCTGGGCCGGACCTGGTCATAGCGTTGAGCTCGATGCTCGCCGTTCCGTGAGGGAGGGAACCTGACGGCCCGCCGCGCCCCGGAAGCCGCGGCGGGTGCGACGGTGACGCCGAGCCCGCACTCGGCCGTGGCGATTGGCGAGGTCATCGACGCTGCCCAGTGGTTGGGGACGGGGCTGAGCCACACACAGGCGTCGCCCGGTAACTGTGCCGGGACCGCAGGTACCGACCGGCTGGACAAGGTTTGGATTTGTCCGTTGTCCACGGCTGACGCATTGGTGATGATCGGCACCGGCCTCATCTGTGGTTCCCGCGTCTCACGCCGCTGTACCTGCGTATGGGGGCAACGTTCGTCCACGACTGGCTGGCCCTGCTCATCGGTCCCTGGTCGGCGGCCCTATCCGGATGGCGTCCCGGGATCCCGAGGTACGCAGCGGGCTGCGTACCGGCCTCGTTCCTCTCCCGTGGGCCAAGCGCCACCACCCGCTGTGGGAGAGAGAACAGCCGGTGACCACCAGCCGAGGAGCAGATCGGTGCCGCGCCGACGCCGTGAAGCAGGCGGTGGCGGATGCCGGCTCCGGTGACGCAACCATCGTGTGCCGGATGGCCGCCAGTGGTGCGGAGCGGACGGCGTTCGCCTGTTCGCCGACGAAGGAAGCGCACCGAGGCTGTCACCGGTGTTGACGATTGAAATGCGCCAGGGAGTCAGCCGTTTCCGATCAGTCTGAAAGTCGAGTACGACGTCTGATTGTTCGCCCGGAGTCAGTCGTGCGGCGGCGCCGACGCTGTGGTCAGTTGCGACGCGATGGCGCTGAGGCGTTCGGCCAGCGCACCAGGTTCGGACCTCGTCATGGCGGCCAGTTCGATGGTCGCCGTCGCGTGACGGAGTGCTCTGAATCGTACGGCGGGGTGTGACGCGGACGCGGCGGCCGGTACGACGGTGACGCCGAGCCCGCACTCGACCATGGCGATCTGCGAGGTCACCGACCGTGCCCAGTGGTTGGGAACGGGGCTGAAGCCGGCGGCTCGGCACATGGCCGCCATGGCGTCGTGGTAGTCGGGCGAGATGTGGCGGTGCAGCCACACCCAGGCGTCGCCCGCGAGGTCCGCCAAATCCAGTGGACCGGCGTCGTCCGCCGCCGGGTGACCCGAGGGGAGGGCCGCCACGAACCTGTCGGCGTAGAGCGAGGTTGCCGTGGTGCCGCGGACCGGGGCGGTCTGGCGGACGATCGCCCAGTCGAGCGAGCGGTCGAGGAGGCCCGGGCCGGCCTCGTGGGTATCGATTTCCCGGGTGCGGATCTCGACGTCCGGCAGCGCCTCGTGGAACCGCTTCAGCACAAGGGGCAACGGCCAGGAGAACGCCGAGGTGACCGCACCCAGGGTCAGTCGCCCACCTTGTCCGGTGGCGGCCTGGCGTGCGGCGATCTCCGCCTCCTCGGCCTGTCGGACCAGTGCGCGGCAGTGGTCCAGGAATACGGTCCCGGCGGGGCTGAGGGCGGCCGACCGCTGGGTGCGGTGCAGCAGTTCGCAGCCGAGCTGCTGTTCGAGCTGCTTGATTGCCTGGGACAGCGGCGGCTGGGACATCTGCAACCGCTGCGCCGCGCGGCCGAAGTGGAGCTCTTCGGCGACCGCGACGAAATAGCGGGCCTGCCGGATCTCGACCATGATTCGCTCAGCCTCTTACTGATAGTGGAAATCAGACCTTCCGAATATAGCTGGTGGCTGTTGAAGTGGAAGCCATGAGCAACTCATCTCTCCTGGACCGCTTCGCGGCACTCGACTCCGCCGCGGTCAGCGACGCGCTCGACCAGCTCGGGCTCCCCTCCGGAGTCGGCGGCATCCGTCCGGTGTGGGGTCCCGCAGCAGTGGTGGGGTTCGCTGTCACTGTGGGGCTCGAACCGCGCGCCGAAGGACCGGCCGGAGCCCACATCGCCACCACGGCCGTCGAGAACGCGGACGGCCGGAGCGTGATCGTCGTCGACAACCAGGGCCGCACCGACGTGTCGTGCTGGGGCGGCATCCTGAGCCTGGGCGCTTCCCTGCGCGGTGTGCGCGGCGTCGTCGCCGACGGTGTGTGCCGCGATGTGGCAGAGGCCCGTGAGCTGGACTTCCCGGTGTTCTCGCGGGGGGCGGTCCCGGCCACGGCGCGGGGCAGGCTGCAGCAGCGCTCCACCGGCGAGCCGGTCAGCGTCGCCGGGCTCACGGTCGAGCAGGGCGACGTCGTCCTCGCCGACGAGACCGGTCTCGTCGTCGTCCCCCGGGACCGGGCCGAGGAAGTGGCCGAGATCGCCACCGCGATCGTCGCCCGGGAGCGCGCCATCGCTGACGAGGTGCGCGCGGGCGCGCCCCTCTCCCAGGCCATGCACGACGCCCGCCTCGCCGGAGAGAAGGAGTCGGCCCGATGAGTGACCTCACCGCCCCATCGAACCTCGCCACCGACCTGCCCACCGCGTCGGTCTCCGACGCCCTCGACTCGCTCGGGCTCCCGGGATCCCTGCACGGCATCGGCGCGCTGCGCCAGGGCCAGAGGACGGTCGGACCGGTCTTCACCGTCACCTACGAACCGGTCGACGAGGCCGGCGGCACGGTGGGCGACTTCCTGGACGACGTCCCCGCCGGCGCGGTGATCCTCATCGACAACGCCGGCCGCACCGACTGCACGGTATGGGGCGGCATCATGAGCCAGATCGCCCACGCGCGCGGCATTGCGGGCACCGTGATCCACGGCACCTGCCGTGACGTCGCCATCGCGACAGACGCCGGCTACCCGATCTGGTCGGTCTCCCGTTTCATGCGCACCGGCAAGGACCGCGTCCGGGTGGCCGCGGTTCAGACGGCCGTCACCATCGACGGCGTCCTCGTCCATCCCGGCGACATCCTCGTGGCCGACGACGACGGAGCCGTGGCCGTCCCGGCCGCCCGCTGGGACGAGGTCGCCGGCCTCGCCCGCCGTATCGACCGCGTCGAGGACGCCATCGTCGACTCCGTCCGCACCGGTGCCACGCTTGCCGAGGCGCGTGCGCGGCACGGCTACCACTCGCTCCAGACCCCGAACGACCAGACCCGGAAGGACCCCTCGTGAGCACGCATGACCCAGCCCGTGGCCACTCCAGCGCGACTCTGTCCGAGGCGTCCGGACTGCCCGTGGCCCTGTCCCCCCAGATCCGGTCGCTGTGGTCCGGTGCCCGGCTGTGTGGCCCGGCCTTCACCGTGCAGGGCGCCGGCGGCGACAACCTCGCCCTGCACCACGCCGTACTGCAGGCCCCATCCGGGTCGGTCCTCGTCGCCGACCTCGGCGGCGCCCGCTTCGGCCACTGGGGCGAGATTCTCACGGTGGCCGCCCGGCAGCGCGGGATCGCGGGCCTCCTCATCGACGGCGGCGTCCGCGACGCGGCGGAGACCGAGGCGCTCGGCTTCCCGGTCTTCTCCCGCAACAACTCCATCCTCGGCACCCGCAAGGACTTCCGCGGCGTTCTCGGGCGCCCCGTCAAGGTCGGTGGCGTCACGGTCCACACCGGCGACCTCGTCGTCGGCGACGTCGACGGAGTCGTGGCGCTCCCGGCGTCCGACACCGAGCGGATCCTCGACCGCGCCGACGCGCGCGTGGCCCACGAGAACGAGCTGATGAAGCAGCTTCGGGAAGGCCGCAGCACCCTTGACCTGTACAACAACTTCGAAACTGCCGGGCGGTGACGACACCCATGACGGACAACCCGATCTTCGCTGTGGCCGCCCAAGCCGAAGCGCTGCGGGCCAGGGGCGCGGACGTCATCACACTCGCCGCCGGTGAGCCCCAGGCCGCCAGCAGTGCCGCGGTGGTGGAGGCCGCCATGGCCGCGGTCCGCGACCCCGCCACCCACCACTACGGGACCGCCCAGGGCGACCCGGCCCTGCGCGCGCTCGTCGCCACCACCGTCGCCTGTGACACCCGGCTCCCCTGGAGCGCGGACGACGTCCAGATCGCCCTCGGTGCGAAGCACGCCCTCTTCCTCGCCACCCAGGCATTGATCGACGCCGGTGACGAGGTCCTGGTCGCCGCGCCCGGCTGGCCCGGGCACGCCGAAGTCGTCACCGCCGCCGGCGGTGTCGCCGTCCCGGTCGCCACCGACGAGGAGTTCCGGCTCCTGGCCAAAGCCCTCGACCGCTGCCGTACCCCGCGCACCCGGGCGGTGATCCTCTCCAGCCCGGGCAACCCCACCGGGGCCGTCCACCCCGAGGCGCGGCTGCGGGAGATCGCCGACTGGGCGCACCAGCACGGCATCTGGGTCATCAGCGACGACATCTACCGGGCGTTCGACTACACCGGGACCTACCGGTCGATCCTGCGGGTGGCTCCGCAACTGCGCGGCCGTACCGTCGTCGTCGGCGGAGTGTCCAAGGAACATGCCATGACCGGCTGGCGCGTCGGCTGGCTCGCGGCGCCGCCGGAGGTCATCGCCTCGGCGCGACGGCACGTGTCCCGCACCATCACCCATGTCCCTACGGTCAACCAGCGGGCCGCCCTCGCCGCCCTGGGCGACACCGGCACCCCCGTCGAGGCCGCACGCGACTACCGGCGCCGGCGCGCGCTGCTGGTGGAGGCGCTGAACGGGATCGACGGCATCGACTGCCCGCTGCCCGACGGCGGCATGTTCGCCTTCCCCGACGTCAGCGGACTGCTCCGCGACCGCGGCTGGGCCGGCAGCGCCGACCTCGCCGCGTGGCTCCTCGACACGGTCCATCTCGCGGTCGTACCCGGCGAGGCGTTCAACGCGCCTCGACACATCCGCGTGTGCTTCGCTGTCGACGACGACACGCTGATCACCGCCATCGAGCGACTGCGGACCGCCTTCGGAACCACGGTGCGAGAGACGGCCGCGCAACAACTGGAGGAGGTCCGATGAGCCCGGTGAGAAAGCTTGAACGCTTCACGCTCCCTCTTACCGTCGGCGCGACCCGCGTCGAGGTGTCCGGCCTCCACCGCGGTGGGACCGGCACGCCCCTGGTCTTCCTGCACGGCTTCGGCTCGACGAAGGAGGACTACGCGGACGTCGTCCATCAGACCGCGCTGGCCGACCGGCCCGTCCTGGCCTACGACGCGCCAGGCTGCGGCGACAGCACCTGTGCGGACCTGGGCGCCGTCTCCATCCCCTTCCTCGTCTCCGTCGCCGAACGGGTCCTGGAGGCTCGGCAGATCGACCGGTTCCACGTCGTCGGGCACTCGATGGGCGGCCTGACGGCGCTCCTGCTCGCCGACGGCGACCCCGGCAGGGTCGCGAGCTTCACCAATATCGAGGGCAACGTCGCACCCGAGGACTGCTTCCTCAGCCGTCAGATCGTCACCCACGCCCACGACGATCCCGACGAGTTCCTGGACCTGTTCGCCGAACGCGTCGCCGGCTCCCGCTTCTACGGCGGCGCCCTGTATGCGTCGAGCCTTCCCCAAAAGGTCCGGGCCGCAGCGGTCAGGGCGATCTTCGAGTCCATGGTCGACCTCTCCGACCACGGCAAGCTGCTCGACCGGTTCCTCGGGCTCCCCACGCCGAAGACGTTCATGTACGGGGAGCAGAACAACACGCTGTCCTACCTCCCCGCCCTGGCCGAAGGCGGCGTCGAGCTCGCCGAGATCGAACACTGCGCCCATTTCCCGATGTACTCCAACCCGCCGCAGATGTGGGCCCGTATCGCTGACCTCGTCTCACGCGCGGACGCCGGCGCCTGACGGCTCGGGCCCAGAGACGACGTCGGCCGTGCCGGCGGCGACGTCCAGCCGCCACAGGACCGACTCCGCACGAACCCCAACGGCCCCGTCGACGTCACCGTCGACGGGGCCGTCCTGTCGGACGGGAGCCCTCGGGACAAAGGGACCGGCTCGGCGGCCTCCGCCTCGTGAACAGCACGGAAGTCCGGAGTCGGGCACCGGGCAGAGCGTGGCCTGCCAGCGGGTTTCCGAGTGGGCCTCGGTGACGACGGACGGCAGGAAAGAGCACTCATGACCGGCTCGGCCGTCGCTTCGGCGTCGGACAGCTCTCGCGTCGTCCCGAAAGCCTGTGCACAGACGCGTTGTTCCGCGCCCGTACGGACATGGGGCGACGGCACTTTCGGCGCTAGGGCGTTTGCGGTTCGGTCCGTGGCTTCGTCGACGGGACGACCAGTCCCCGGGGCCTCGCCGAGTTCCTGCTCGCTGCCGGTCGGGATCGGAACGGGAAGGGCGGTTGTGTGCCCCGGTCGAGGCACACAACCGCCTACCGCCGTGATCGGTCTCACCGCGGCGACGAACCGAGGGAATCAGGTCGTGCCGGAGGAATCGAATCCCGCCGATTGGGCCGGTACGCCGACGGGCGCGACCCGGCTGTCGTGCCCCCTCCTCTGACTCGCTATCAGGGCGATGCGGTCACGGCAGAGAAACCACCCACCGACGAGTGCGGGAATGACAAGCAGGAGGGAGAACATCGTATAGGTACCGACCGGATAGTCGAGTCCGATGAGCACGAGCACGGCGGCCAGGAAGGCAAGAGTCAGATACGAGGTGTACGGGGCTCCGAACAGCCGGAACTTAGGCCGTTCCACGCTTCCCTGTTCAGCCATTCGGTACAGCTTCAACTGGCAGAGCACGATCGTTCCCCAGCTTGCCAGAATGCCCAGAGAGGCGATGTTGAGGACGATCTCGAATGCCTGGGACGGGACGACCGCGTTCAAAGCGACCCCCACCAGCGTCACGATGGCGGTGAGCGCTATTCCGCCGTAGGGCACGCCTGACGGGGTCATGCGTGCGGCGTACTGCGGCGCCGACCCGTTCTTGGCCATGGAATGCAGGATGCGGCCGGTGGAATAGAGACCCGCGTTGAGCGACGACAAAGCGGCCGTGAGAACGACCAGGTTCATGATCGCGTCGACGCCGCTGACTCCGATGGAGCCGAAGAACGTGACGAACGGGCTGGTTCCGGCCTGATAGGCCGTGTACGGCAGGAGCAGGGTCAGCAGGAGCACCGATCCGACGTAGAAGATCGCGATGCGCAGGATGACGGAGTTGACGGCCCTAGGAATGATCTTGCCTGGCTCCTCGGTCTCGCCCGCGGCCGTGCCGAGGAGTTCGATTCCCGCATAGGCGAACATCACACCCTGGACGAGGACGACCGCCTGCAGCACTCCGTTGGGAACCAGCCCTCCGTGGTCACCGATGACGCTGAAGCCGACCTCGTGGCCGTCGACAGGAGTCCCGAAGATCACAAACAGCGTCCCGACGACCAGGAAGGCCACGAGCGCCAGCACCTTGATCAGGGCGAACCAGAACTCCATCTCACCGAACACCTTGACGGACAACAGGTTCAGCGTCAGTACCACGACCAGGGCGGTCAGGGCCCACACCCACTGGGGGACCGAGGAGATCGGCTCCCAGTACTTCTTGAAGAAGTTCATGTACAGGGCCGCCGCCGTCACATCCACGATGGAGGTCATCGCCCAGTTGAGCCAGTACAGCCAGCCGGCGGTGTACGCCGCCTTCTCGCCGTAGAACTCACGGGCGTACGAGACGAACGACCCGGATGACGGACGGTGCAGAATCAGTTCGCCCATCGCCCGAAGCATGAGGAAAGCGAAGAACCCGCAGACGGCGTAGATGAGGATGAGGGACGGACCCGCCTGGTTCAGGCGTCCGCCGGCCCCCATGAAGAGACCCGTTCCGATGGCGCCACCGATTGCGATCATTTGGATCTGACGATTTTTCAGAGCTTTGCGATATCCCGACCCTTCCGGGGCCGAGCCCCCTTCCGGTGGAGAGCTCGATGACCCCGGAATGGATGGAACGAGGTCAGGTGGAGTTGGCGACGAATGGCTCATTGAATTCCTCCGGGCAGGGAAAGAGGGTCGGCGCACCTCAGCCGTAGACTGCTTGGCTTGCGTTCTCGTTCTGGACTTCTGGCCCAGATCGCGTTCTCTGAATGCTGGAATTCCCGATAGGCGAGGGGCCGGGGCGTCGGCGTGGAGTGGGCACCATTAAAGGGCAAGCCATTTATGAGGAGAAGGTCCGATCTCGTCTCACAATGAGAGGCGGCGCAACTCGCCGATCCTCAGGGCGGGCTCCCGAAGACGGTGCCTGGAACCCGTCCTTGGACCACGCCCGTCGCGAGGGGCAGTGCGCGGTCCCGGCCACCTGGCCACAGTCAGCCTCACGAGTGAGGCGGCGCAGGCACATGTGAACCACCCCGACTGCACCGCCACCACCCGGCACGTGCGTCGTACTTCGTCACACCCGCGCTCGGAGCACCAGCCCTGTCAGGTTGCGGGGTGCGGTCCGTGCGGTCCGTGAGCCTGTGCCAGGACGCGTCGTGCGCGTTCCAGCACCGGCTTGTCGACCATCTGCCCGTCGACCGTGGTGACCGCGTCCCCGGCGCCGAGGACCGCGCGTGCCCACCGCACTTCCTCGGCCGAGGGCGCGAACCCCTCGGCCACTCGGGGGAGTTGGTACGGATGGATGCAGAGCTTGCCTGTGAAGCCCAGCCGTCGGGCGTGGGCGATGTCGGCGGAGAGCGTGTCCATGTCCCGTACGGCGGTGGTGACGCCGTCGACGGGCGGGGAGATGCCCGCTGCGGCCGAGGCGACGACCACTCTGGAGCGTGCGTAGGCCAGGGCCGTGTGATCGTCCTGAGCGATGCCGAGTTGGGCGGCCAGGTCGACGTTGCCGAAGGCGGCACGGGTGACGCCCGGTGCGGCGCACACCTCGCGCGCCCGTTCCACGCCGAGCGCGGTCTCGACGAGTGGGACGAGGCCGCATCGGCCGGCAGTCCGCGCGGCCAGGTCGGCCAGTACGGCGGAGTCCTCCGACTTGGGCACCATGACCGGGCAGCCGTGGTCGGCCGCCACGCGCAGGTCGGCCTCAGACCACGGGGTCCCGGGCGCGTTGATCCGCACGATCGCGCGGTTGCCCAGGGCGAGCCAGGCCGCGGCGTTGGCGCGGGCGCGGTCCTTCTCCTCGGCGGCGACCGCGTCCTCCAGGTCGATGATCACCACGTCGGCGCCGGAGGAGGCGGCCTTGTCGAAGCGGTCGGGCCGGTGTCCCGGCACGAAGAGGAGGCTGCGGGCGGAGAGCACCGGGATCATGCGAAGGTCACCTCCGCCCCGGCGTGCCGTTCCTCCCGATGGGTGGCGACGCGCAGTTCGGCGCGGTCGCCGCGAGGCGTGCCGCAGACCAGGAGGTGTTCGCCGGCGAACACGGGCCGACGCAGCCGGTACGACAGGGAGCGCACCTGGCGGTCGGGGGCGTGACGGCGGGCGAGTTCCAGCATCAGCAGGGCCAGCAGGGGGCCGTGGACGACGAGTCCGGGGTAGCCCTCCTCACCCCGGCAGTACGGGGCGTCGTAGTGGATGCGGTGGGCGTTCGCGGTCAGGGCGCTGAAGCGGAAGAGCAGGGCAGGGTCAGGGTGCAGGGGAAGCTGCCACGGCTCGTCCCCGTGAGGGGCAGTCAACTCGTCGACGCTGGAAGAGTGTTGTCCGGTGCTGCGTCCGGAGCGGTAGACGATGTCCTGCTCCTCCACGAGGCAGGTCCGCCCGTGCTGGCGGAACTCGCGGCGCTCGGTGACGAACAGCATCTCCCCGGTGCGCCCCCGCTTGGCGGTCACGGAAGCGAGGGAGTTGTGACGTTCGGCGGGTACGCCGAGGCGGAGCGGCTCGGTGATCTCGCAGCGGCCGCCCGCCCACATGCGCTGCCGGTGGGGAAGGGGCGGCAGGAAGTGTCCGTTCGCCGGGTGGCCGTCGGCGCCGAGTTCCCGCCCGGCGGGCCAGTTGAGGAAGTAGAGCCACTGCCACAGCGGAGGGAGCGGCTCTCCGGCCCTCGGGCCGGGGCCGGGGAGGTTCAGGACCGCCGACAGGGCCGCCGCCGGGCCGGCGTCCAGCGGGTCCTCCTCCTCGACCGGCCCCGGAGTCCACGACTCCACGTAGGTGCTGAGCGGGGGTGGGGTGGGCTGCATCGTCCTTCCGTCCTTGAGGTCTTGCGTGCGGCTGGGCTGTGGTCAGGTGAGCGGTGCCGTCTTCGGCCGGGGTCGGGAGGCGGGTGTCTCGGCGGCCTCCAGGAGCGAGGTGCGGGACGGCTCGGGTACGAGGAGGGTGGCCAGGAAGGTCAGCGCGATGCACCCGGTGACATACCAGAAGAAGACCGTCTCGTGGCCGCTGTTCTTGAGGCCCAGGGCGATGGGTTCGGTCATCCCGCCGAAGGTGGCGGCGACCAGGGCGTGCGGGAGGCCGATGCCCAGGGCCCGGACCTTGGTGGGGAACATCTCCGCCTTGATGATGGCGGCCAGGGCCGAGTAGCAGCTGACCAAGGTGAGGGCGATCGTCATCAGCAGGAAGGCGATCCACGGACTACCGGTGCGGCCGAGGACGGTCATGATCGGGACGGTGAGCAGCATGCCGCCGACGCAGAAGACGAACATCACCGGGCGTCTGCCTACGCGGTCGGACAGATGGCCGGCCACAGGCTGGAGCAGCATGAACACGAACAGGGCGGCGAAGCCGATGACGGAGACCGTCGACTTGGGGATGCCCGCCGTGTTCACCAGGTACTTCTGCAGGTAGGTGGTGTAGGTGTAGAAGGCGACGGTGCCGCCGATGGCCAGCCCGAACACGGCGATCAGCTGGCGCGGGTACTCGGCGAACAGAGCCCGCAACCCCTTGCGCTCCTTGACGTCCGCCTCCTGCGCGGCGGCTTTCGCCTGTTCCTCCTGGAAGTGCTGCGACTCCTCCATGGTGCGGCGCAGGTACATCACGACCAGACCGGAGACGGCGCCGATCACGAAGGGGATGCGCCAGCCCCAGCTCTGCAACTGGCCCTCGGTCAACAGGTTCTGCAGCACGATCATCACGAGCAGCGCCGCCAGCTGGCCGAGCACGATGGACACGTACTGGAAGCTGGAGTAGAAGCCCCGTCGGCCGGGCGGGGCGATCTCGGCGAGGTAGGAGGCGCTGGAGCCGAACTCGCCGCCGACGGACAGTCCTTGGGTGAGCCTCGCCAGCACCAGGAGGGCCGGTGCCCAGAGGCCGATGGCGTCGTGGGAGGGGGTGAACGCGATGGTCAGCGAGCCGATGCTCATGAGTGTGACCGACAGGGTCAGTGCCTGGCGGCGGCCGTGCCGGTCGGCGTATGCGCCGAGCAGCCAGCCGCCGAGCGGACGTATCAGAAAGCCGACGGCGAAGACGACCGCTGTGGACAGGAGTTGGGCCGTCTGGTTGCCCTTGGGGAAGAACACGGACGCGAAGTAGATGCTGAACGTGGCGTAGATGAACCAGTCGTACCACTCGACGAGGTTGCCCAGACAGCCACGTACGACGTTGGCGGTGACCCGGGTCGGTGCGGGGACGGGAGTGCTGGACTGCGACATGGGAAGCTCCGTTGCTCGTGTCGCCGGGGAGATGTCTTTGTGGGGCCTTTCAGCGCAGGACGAACGGATTGCCGGTGGCCGCACCGGTGTTGATCCAGACGCTCTTGTCCTCCAGGTACGCCGTGACGGCGCCGATGCCGTTCTCCCGGCCGATGCCGGAGTCCTTGAAGCCGCCGAAGGGCGTCAGGTAGCTGACCGCGCGGTAGGTGTTGACCCAGACGGTGCCGGAGCGGATGCGGTCGGCCATGCGGAAGGCGCGGCCGATGTCGCTGGTCCAGACGCCGGCGCCGAGGCCGTAGCGGCTGTCGTTGGCGAGGGTGACGGCCTCGTCCTCGTCGTGGAAGGGGATCACTGCGAGGACGGGACCGAAGACCTCCTCCTGGGCGATGCGCATGCTGTTGCGTACGCCGGTGAAGACGGTCGGCTCGACGAACCGGCCCTTGTCGCCCGCGGCCTTGCCGCCGAGCGCGAGCCGGGCGCCTTCGCGCTGCGCGATGTCGATGTAGTCGAGGATCTTTGCGTACTGGGCCGGGGTGGTGATGGGTCCGACCTGGGTGGCCTCGTCCATGGGGTCGCCCATCCGGGCGGTGCGCGCGAGGTCTACCAAGCTGCCCACGACCTCGTCGTGCACGCTCTGCTGCACCAGGAGCCGGGAGCCGGCGATGCAGGTCTGCCCGGTGGCGGCGAAGATGCCGGAGACTGCGCCGTTCACAGCGGCGTCCAGGTCGGCGTCGGCGAAGACGATGTTGGGCGACTTGCCGCCGAGTTCGAGGCTGACGCGCTTGAAGCCGCGTGCGGCGGCCTCGTTGATGCGGCGGCCGGTGGTGTCCGAGCCGGTGAACGTGATCTTGCGGACGAGGGGGTGTTCGACGAGGGCGGCGCCGACGTCCTCGCCGAAGCCGGTGACGACGTTGACCACGCCGGGCGGCAGTCCCGCCTCGTGGAGGAGCCGGACCAGTTCGAGGGTGGAGGCCGAGGCGAACTCCGACGGTTTGACCACCACCGTGCAGCCGGCGGCCAGGGCCGGGGCGATCTTCCAGGCAAGCAGCAACAGCGGTGAGTTCCACGGTGTGATGACCGCGACGACCCCGACGGGTTCCTTCTTCGTGTAGGCGAAGTAGCCCTTCTTGTCCAACGGGGGGACGGTGCCCTCGATCTTGTCGGCGAGCCCGCCGTAGTAGTGGAACCACTGGGGGACGTAAGTCAGTTGGCTGTACATCTCCGTGAACAGTTTGCCGTTGTCGCGGACTTCGGTCTCCGCGAGGCGGCGGGCGTGCGCGGCGATGGTGTCGCCGAGCCGCCGGAGCAGCGCGCCGCGGGCGCTAGCGGTGAGCTCGGCCCAGGGTCCGCTGTGCAGGGCGCGGTGGGCGGCTCGGACGGCGTCGTCGACGTCTTCCGCTGTGCCCTTGGCGATCTCGGCCCATGGGGTGCCCAGGTAGGGGTTGTCGGTGGGGAACCATTCGCCCGCGCCGGGCTTCCGGTTCTCCCCGTCGATGAACATCTCGTAGCGCTGCATGGCGAGTCCTGTCGGCTAGAAGGTGCTCAGACCGAGTGCGGCGCGGAAGGAGTTCTTGTTGGCGACGCCGTCGCGGGGCGGCAGGGCGCGCGGCGGCTCGTCGGTGGTGATCAGCACCTGCGCGTACGTCGTCGCCGCGCGCGCCTTGATCCGCAGGGCGAGGTCCTCCGTCCGGTCGGCGTCGGTGATCCGCACGACATCGCGGATGCCGAAGCCCTGGGCGACGGCCATGAGGTCGGTGCCGAGCCCGGTGTGACTGGGCTGCATACCGGTTTCGCCGAAGTGGGCGTTGTCCAGTACCACGACCGTCAGGTTGGGCGGGAGTACGGCCCCGATGGTGGCCAGGGCGCCGATGCCCATGAGGTGTTCGCCGTCGCCGGTGATGGCGACGACCGGGCGGTCCGGCCGGGCCAGGGCGAGGCCGAGGGCGAGCGGGGCGGCGGCGCCCATCGCGCCCCAGAGGTAGAACGTGCCGGGGCGGTCGCCGGCGGCGAACACGTCGTAGCTGGGCGAGCCGAGGCCGGTGACGATCAGGGCGTCCTCGGGGAGGCGGCCGATCAGGTCGGCGACGAAGCGGCGCCGGTCGAGGCGGGGGAGAGCGGCGGTCATCAGTTGCGCTCCCACTTCTTGCGGCCGATCAGTTTCTGTCCGAGGAGCACGGCGACGCGCTCACCGGCCTCGAACACCGAGTCCAGAGCGGCCTCGACGGTCTCCGCGACGTCCTCGGGGTCGTCGGCCCGCAGGACGGTGATGCCCATGAGTTCCAGGGCCTGCTGGGTGGTGCGGCCCATGGGGCTCTGCCACGGGTTGAACTCGGCGTACTCGCCCCGCATCGTCACCAGCGTGAGGAAGGGGAACCGGGCCATCTGCGGCAGGGAGAACATGTTGACGCAGTTGCCGACGCCACTGCTCTGCATCAGCAGTACCGCCCGCTGACCGCCCAGCCACGCCCCGCTGACCACGGCGACCCCTTCCTCCTCGGTGGTCAGCACCACGTCGTGGATGTCCGGATCGCGTCGGGCCTCACGGATGGTGTGGGAGTGACCGGAGTCGGGGACGTAGGCGATCTGTTGGACTCCGTGCTTCTTCAGCGCGGTGAACACGTCCTCCTGCCAGGAGGGTGCCGGGGCATGTGTCTGGCTCATCCGTTGCGACTCCGCTGATCGGTCGGCTCAAGGTGCCACACATCATGAGTGCTGATGGATGAGGTTGGACAATAGAAATGCGTGATATCCGCATGCCTTGCTCGCATAGCGGGAGCCGCGGGCCCCGATGGCCCGTGGTTCGGCTACGACCGCTCGCCTTCGCCGAGGAACGCCTCGACGAGCGGACCGGCCTCCGTGCGGCACTCCTCGAAGTAGGCGTGGCGGGCGCCAGGGAACAGACGCGTCCGGGCGTCGGGTATGCGGGCGGCGAGCAGGGGGAGGTTGTCCGGCGGAGTGAGCCGGTCCTGGTCGCCGTGCAGGATCAGCGTGGGGGCGGTGATGAGAGGGAGGGCGTCCCAGGCATCGTGCCCGTTGCTGGCGACCAGATGGCCGTGGCGGGCGTGCGGGGGCATGCCGGAATCGCCGAGGGTGGTGTACGGGCCGGGGTGGGTGGCGCGCCAGGCGGGGGAGTACATCAGGTCGGTCAGCGCCTGCCGGGCGGCCTCCGGGTCCGGTTGGGCCAGGGCCCGTCGGACTGACCTGTCGCGCTCGACGGCGTGCGGGCCGCCTGGCGAGGTGCAGCCCAGGACGAGCCGCCGCACGCGGTCCGGGTGGCGGGCGGCCACCCACTGGGCCACGCGTCCGCCCATGGAGGTGCCGTAGACGTCGGCCCGCTCGACGCCCGCGTGATCGAGGACGGCGATGACATCCTCGGCGAACTGTTGCGTGGAGTAGGGCCCGCGTGGCTTGTCGCTGTCACCGGTGCCGCGCTGGTCGAGGGTGATGGTGGAGTGCGTGGCGTGGAAGTCCCCGCGAACGGCGTCCCACCAGTGGTGATTGTTCGCCTGCCCGGCCAGGAGGACGAGCGGATATCCGCAGCCCTGGCGCTGGTAGGACAGCGCGATGCCGTCCTGGGCGCGGGCGATGGCGGTGGACCGGGGGCCGGTGTCGTTCATGGAGGTTCCTTCGACGGTGTTCTCGGGGTGCGGGGCGTCACTCGTCCTCGGCGGCGGCATCGGTGCCCTGGATCCGGGCGGACGGCCATCTGCCCTCGCCCACCGCCGAGTTGATCCTGCGGACCAGTTCACGCGCGACGACCTCCACGGCGGGCGGGGTGCGCCCGGACCGCGGAGTGCCGAGGACGATCGACCGCCACACGTCGGGCTCGCTCAGCGGCGCGGCGCTCAGGGTGCCCTGTGCGACGTCCTCGGCGATGCCCACGCCGGGCAGCACCGTCCAGCCGTGCCCCGCACGGACGAGTTGCTTCTGCACCCGCATGGAGTTGGTCTGCACGACGACGTCCAGGGCGGAGTCGGCGCGCACCGCCGCCGCGTCGATCAGTCGGCGCAGCGCATGCCCCGAGGCGGGCATGACGAGCCGATGCCCCGCCGCCTCCGCGAACGGCACCGGACGGTCGGCACGCAGGCCGGCCGACGGCGGAGCGACCGCCCACAGACGCTCGCGCACCAGCGGGTGGGCGTTGAGCGAGGGCGTGCTGTCCAGGTTGTAGAGCAGGGTCAGATCCAGGTCGCCGTCGTCGAGCCACTGCTGGAGGTGACCCGAGTAGGCGGTCATCAGTCGAAGCTCGACGCCGGGATGGCTGCGGGCGACAGCGGTCACCAGCGGCTCGGAAAGCAGGTCGCTGGTGCTCTCCAGCAGGCCGACGGTGACGATGCCGGACACCTCGCCCGGGGCCGGTTGCACCTCGGCGCGGGCGCGCTCCAGCTCGTTCAGGGCCCGCCGGGCACGGTCGACCATGATCGAGCCCGCCTCGGTGGGGCGCATGCCCGTCCCGGTCCGCTCGAAGAGGTCGACGCCGAGTTCCTGTTCAAGGGTGCGGATCTGCCGGGTCACCGCGGGCTGCACCAGATGCAGCAGCGCCGCGGCGCGCGTGACGCTGCCCACCTCGGCGACCGTGACGATCGCCTTGAGCTGCTTGACGTCCAAGAGGGGCCTTCCTTCCGCAGCCATCCGGTGTGTGCATGGGGGTATCACGCAATGCTATTTCACTGGCATCACCATGAGCATTCATGATGGTAGCCCCGGTTCGGGACCCGCATCCCCCTGGAGGTCATCCATGACCGAGCCCACCGAAGCGCTGCCGCTGGCCGGCCTGACCGTCGTCAGCCTCGAACAGGCGGTCGCCGCCCCCTTCGCCACCCGCCAGCTGGCCGACCTCGGTGCCCGGGTCATCAAGGTGGAGCGGCCGGGCGGAGGCGACTTCGCCCGCCGCTACGACACCACCGTGCACGGCGAGTCCAGCTACTTCGTGTGGCTCAACCGGTCCAAGGAGTCCGTCACGCTCGACCTGAAGTCGGACGCGGGAAGAGCCGTCCTGGAGCAACTCCTCGCAGACGCGGACGTGTTCGTGCAGAACCTCGCCCCCGGCGCAGCCGCACGCATGGGCCTGGGCGCTGATGCGCTCGCCGAACGATTTCCCTCCCTCATCCCGTGTTCCATCTCGGGCTACGGTTCCAGCGGCCCATGGGCCGAACGCAAGGCGTACGACCTGCTGGTGCAGTGCCAGACCGGCCTGGTCTCGCTCACCGGCAACGAGCACGGCTCCGCCCGTGTCGGCGTCTCGATCGCCGACATCGCCGCAGGCATGTACGCCTACTCCGGCATCCTCACCGCGCTGCTCACCCGCGCCACCACCGGCGTCGCCCGTGCCGTAGAGGTCTCGCTGTTCGAGGCACTGGCCGAGTGGCTGAACCAGCCCGCCTACTACACCCGTTTCGGCGGCACCCAGCCCCCGCGCCTCGGCACCCAGCACGCCACCATCGCCCCGTACGGCGCCTACACCGCCGCCGACGGCAAGGCGGTGCTGTTCTCCGTCCAGAACGAGCGCGAATGGGCCGCACTGTGTGACCGGTTCCTCGGTCTGCCAGGGCTCGCCGCCGATCCGCGTTTCGCCGGCGGCTCCTCCCGGGTCGCCCACCGTGAGGAGTTGAACGCGATCGTGGCCGAGCGGTTCGCTGAGCTGGACGGCGACGAGGTGATGAAGCTGCTGGACGCGGCGGGCATCGCCAACGCCGGGGTGAACGACGTGACGGAGTTCCTGGAGCACCCGGTCCTCGGCGGCCGGGACCGCTGGCGGGACGTACGGATTCCCGGCGGAGCCACGGTGCCGGCGTTGCTGCCGCCGACAGACCTGGCGGGCCTCGCGCCGCGCATGGATCCCGTCCCCGCGGCGGGCGAACACACCGAGACGATCCTGGCCGAGCTGGGGTACGGCACGGCCGACATCGACAGCCTGAGGGCCGAACGCGTCATCTGAACCGCCTTTCGGCACCCGCCAGTTCAGCAAGGAGCCCCGCCCCATGAGCACTCTCGACATCCTGTCCGAGGACGAGCAGTTCATCGTCCGTACGGTGCGCGACTTCGTCGACAAGGAGGTGAAACCGGTCGTCCGGGAACTGGAGCACGCGAACACCTACCCCGAGGCTCTGATCGAGCAGATGAAGCGGCTCGGCGTCTTCGGCCTCGCCGTCCCCGAGGAGTACGGCGGCACCCCCGTCTCCACCCCGTGCTATGTCCTGATCACCGAGGAACTGGCGCGCGGCTGGATGAGCCTGGCCGGCGCGATGGGCGGCCACACCGTGGTCGCCAAGCTGCTGCAGCACTTCGGGACCGAGGAGCAGAAGCGCCGGTACCTGCCCAGGATGGCCACCGGTGAGATCCGCGCGACCATGGCCCTGACCGAGCCGGGCGGCGGCTCCGACCTGCAGGCCATGTGCACGGTCGCCCGCAAGGACGGTGATCGCGGATACGTGGTCGACGGGGCGAAGACCTGGATCACCAACTCCCGCCGGTCCGGCCTGATCGCCCTGCTGTGCAAGACCGACCCGGACGCCACGCCGGTTCACCACGGCATCTCGATCCTGCTCGTGGAGCACGGTCCGGGGCTGACCGTCTCCCGTGACCTGCCCAAGCTCGGCTACAAGGGGGTGGAGAGCTGCGAGCTGTCCTTCGAGGACTACCGGGCCCCGGCCGACGCCGTACTCGGCGGTGCGGAGGGCAAGGGCTTCGCGCAGATGATGAAGGGTTTGGAGACCGGCCGCCTCCAGGTCGCCGCCCGCGCGCTCGGCGTCGGCCGGGCGGCGTTCGAGGACGCTCTCTCCTACGCCCAGGAGCGGGAGTCGTTCGGCAAGCCGATCTGGCAGCACCAGTCGATCGGCAACTACCTCGCGGACATGGCCACTTCGTTGACGGCGGCCCGCCAGCTCACCCTGTACGCGGCCCGGGAGGCGGACGCCGGACGTCGGGTGGACATGGAGGCCGGGATGGCGAAGCTGTTCGCCTCCGAGACCGCCATGCAGATCACCCTCAACGCCGTGCGCATCCACGGCGGTTACGGCTACTCCACGGAGTTCGACGTCGAACGCTACTTCCGCGACGCTCCGTTGATGATCGTCGGCGAGGGCACCAACGAGATTCAGCGGAACGTTATCGCGAGGCAGCTCGTCGAGCGCGGCGGTCTGCACGCATGAGGAGCCTTGCCGCTGTGAAGTACCTGCCCGCAGTGGGTGACTGGAATCTCCCCGTGACCGGACCGGATCTGACTTCGATCGGGAGGACTGGCCTGCTTGCTGCCCGAGCTGGACGACGACGAGCTGCGCCGAAGGAATGACGTGCCGTCATACCGGTGTGTCAGCGCTCGGAGAGGCGGAAGTCGAAGGCCACGGCTCCCGGGTCGACGACGGTGGTGCCGCCGTCGACAGTGAGTGTGGCGCCGTTGACATAGGAGGACTGCGGTCCCAGCAGCCACAGCACGGCGTCGGCGATCTCATGCGGCTCGGCGGGGCGGCGCTGGGGCACGAGAGCGGTGACCTCGGCGTAGGACTCCTCGATCCCGAGACCCAGCGGCCCGCCGAACTCCCGCATCTCCTCGTCGGCCATCTCGGTGCGGGTCCAGCCCGGGCAGACGGTGTTCCCGCGCACCCCGCGAGGCCCGAACTCGGCCGCGAGGGTGGCGGTCAGCATGGCGGCACCAGCCTTCGAGGCGGCGTAGGCGGACATGCCCACCGGGGCACGCAGCCCGGCGATGGAGCCGACGGTCACGAAGGCCCCTCTTGATGCGACGAGATGGGGCAGTCCGGCGCGGGCGAGCAGGAACACGGAGGTGAGGTTGGTGCGGAGGGTCGTGTTCCAGTCCTCGTCGCTGAGGTCGAGCACTCCGCCGGGTCGCATGACGCCCGCGTTGGCGACGATGCCGTCGAGGCGGCCGTGGTCCCGCACGACGGCGGCCACCAGTTCCTCGACCTGGGTGCGGTCGGTCACGTCCGCGACGTAGGCGGTGGCACCGCAGTCGTCCGCGACCTTGCGCAGTGTGTCGGGCCGCCGTCCGCAGACGGCGACGCGGGCTCCCGCGGCGGCCGCCTGCCCGGCCACGGCGGCACCGATACCGCTGCTGGCTCCCGCGACCAGGTGGACGGGTTCGTGCGATGCGGATCCAGGACGGTGCATGAGTACTCCCTTGTGAGAAGCGGTCCGGGCCCGCGCCGGCGTACGGCGAGCCCGGACCGGATGAACAACCCTTCGGCTCAGATGCTCGAAGGCTGTCCTGCGGTCAGGTCTGGGCGGCTTCGGCAGAGGCGGGCGCCCGGGCGGGTGCGATGCCGAGACGCGGCGCCACCAGGAGGGCCACCACGATGGCGGCGATGGCGGTGCCAGCGGGCCCAGATGGTGGGTGCCGACACCTTGTACAGAGCGCCGAAGAG
The DNA here is from genome assembly GCF_044335095.1 of Streptomyces sp. NPDC020597. Classification (NCBI taxonomy): domain Bacteria; kingdom Bacillati; phylum Actinomycetota; class Actinomycetes; order Kitasatosporales; family Streptomycetaceae; genus Streptomyces; species Streptomyces sp. NPDC020597. The sequence goes on from NZ_JBIRUL010000007.1 coordinate 349,233, forward strand.
GGCGCCGCCGGTGATCGACACACCGACGAGCGAACTCCCCCATACCGGTGGTCTGTTGGCGTGGTCACGCAGCCCCGAGGCACATGGCCAGGTAGATGGCGGCCAGGCTGAACACCCCGAGGGCGGACAGCCAGGCGAACCAGCTGACGTGGTCGGGCAGCCCCGGTACCGCGACCGCGCCCGGAAAGGCCTGACTGACCAGGATCATCGCGGCGAAGGAGGCGCCAAACACGACGATGCCGCCGACCGGGGTGCGCCGACGTGCACTGAGCCTGCCCAGAGATCTCGGCAGCCAGCCGTCGCGGGACATGGTGAGCAACCCGCGGGTGGCCGAGACCGAGATGCCGATGTAGACGGCGAACCAGGCCCAAACGGGCAGGGCGGCAAAGCCGAACTCCGCCTTGAGGACGTCGTGCAGCGTGCCTCCGATGAGGACGGCGATACCCGCTCCCAGGACTAATGCACCCAGGTGGTAGACGTAGCCCGCGGCGGCGCCGACCCGGGCCCCGAGGCCCTCGCCGACGTAGTTGTAGAGCGAGCCCGTGGCCTGGATCCGGCGTGCGTAGGCGGAGACGATCCAGCCGACGCCGAGCATCCCGATCGTGCCCAGGAGAACGGCGAGGTGGGGCGGCGCTGCCTGCGCCCCTCCCCGTGGCGGTAGTGATCCCGACGAGCATCGGCAGCAAAGCGGACACCGTCGGCTGCAGCACGGGGACAGGCAGGGCCACCGGGCGTCCGGGCACTGTGGCGTCGAGCCGAACGGGAACGGGTATGGCGTCGACGGCGGACCGCAGCGCATAGCCGGCCTTGTCATTGGGAACTGCTGCTCGCACCGGGCTCGTTGCTCGCCCTCTACACCGAAGGACTGGTCGAGAACCGGCAGGACTCGATCGACACCGGTCTCACGGCGTTGACCCCTCTGCTGCGGGGCACCGGGCTCACCGCATGGTACGGAGAAACACCTCAAGGCCTCCGAGGGAGCGGACCCAGGTCTCGAACCCGCGGAGGCCGGTCTCCTGGCCGGTCACCGGGACATAGCCGAGGTCGCGTTCGGCGGCACCGATGTCGTAGGTGGTGGAGCGAGTGAGCAGGGCGACCGAGTAGCGGCTGAGCGGGCGCTCGCGGGCGGCCAACAGCGGTAGTTTCCATACGAGTTCGACCGCCTCGACCAGAGCATCCCGGACGAGCGGGGGAATCCGCCGGGTGGGCGGCGGGACACCGAACAGGCCGGCCACCCGTTCCAGGAACTCCCGGACGTCGGCCGGATCCTTGTCGGCGACGAAGTACGCCTTGCCCGCGATGCGTTCGGCCGGGGCGGTGGACGCCAGCAGTGTGGCCGCCACCGCGTTGTCGCAGTGGCAGAGCGAGGCCAGGACGCGCCGGCCGCCGAGGAGGTCGGGGAACCGTCCCGCCGCCATCCTCGCGATGACTCTGGGCAGGAATCCGGCGTGATCGCGCGGGCCCCAGACACCGCGCGGGCGCAGCGCGACGGTGGTGAACTCCCGCTGGTCCGCGGCCAGTACGAGGCGTTCGGCGGCTGCCTTGGTCTCGGAGTAGAGGTTGTGGAAGCGCGTGGGGTAGGGCGCGCTCTCGTCGATGCCGTACCGGTCGCCGTCTCCCACCCGCATCAGCGCGCTGGGGCTGCTGATGAAGACGAAACGCCCCGCGCCCGCGTCCCGTGCCGCGTCCAGCAGGAGCCGGGTGCCGGTGACATTGCTGTTCCAGAACTGTGCGCGGGTCCCGTGCTCGACGACGCGCGCGGCACTGTGCTGGACGACGTCGACCCCTTCGACCGCGCGCCGCAGCGAAGCGGCGTCGCCCAGGTCTCCGTACGCCAGTTCCAGCCCCGGGAGGGCACACAGCCGACTCAGCTCGCTGGTTTCCCGGACGAGCGCCCTGACCTGGTGGCCCTGGCGCAGTGCGGCGTCCACCAGATGTCCGCCGAGGAATCCGGACGCGCCGGTGACCAGGATCTTCATGGCTTCCTCCGGCTGGGCGCGGGCTTCGGCAGGCCGTGCCACCATGCCGCGCCGTAGAGCATGGTGCGGCCGATCACGGCCGCAGGGCGGTGGCCAGCGGCGCGGCCGCGCTCCATGGCCCAGGGGATCTGGGCCGCATGGGCGACGACACACAGAAAGGCGTCCGCCCACCACAGCGTCCGCAGGAGCGGCTGGTCAAAGGGATGGACGAGCCCTGCCAACAGATAGGCCCAGCCGACCAGGGGTACGGCGCGTTGTGCCCGGTCGCGCGCGGATGCCGGGGCGCGGCCCGGCGCCGGGTGTCCGCCGGCCCAGCGCCCGAGCAGTTCCCTGTCAATCTTGGCGTTGTGCCGGATGTCCACCGGGAAGGCAGGGTGCCGCAGGAATTCCGTCAGTCCTCTGGTCACCCGTTCCCGGGCGGCCAACTGCCGCAGTTCCTGGACGACGCGCCGCCACTGGGCGTCGCCGACTCCCGGTTCGGTCTCGACACAGACCACCGGCCGCTGTGCGCCGGGCTCTCCGACGCCCACCAGCGCGGTGCGCCGGACCTCCGGGTGCGCGTTGAACACCCCCTCGCAACTGACCGTGTGCAGTTCCCCGTCGGAGGTGTGCACGACCTGGGAGCGGCGTCCGCAGAACCACAGCCTTCCCGAGGTGTCGAGATAGCCGAGGTCGCCGGTACGGTGCCACAGCCGCACGGTGCCGTCGGGGCGCTCCTCGCGGATCTTGTGCCGGGCGTCGGCTGCGGGGTCGGCGTGGTAGCGGCGGCTGACCGACTCCCCGGAGAGGACGATCTCGCCGGTCTCCCCCGCCGGAAGGACCGACTCGGGCTGCCAGCGGGACACCGGTGCGTCCGGCACCCGGACAATCCGTACCTCGGTTCCGGGCAGGGGACGGCCGACACAGGTGCCCGCGCCCCGCGCCGACAGAACCGCGGTGTCGGCGAGTATGTCCGCGGACTCGATGGACGAGATCGGCAGCGCCTCGGTCGCGCCGTAGGTGACGTGGAGCGCCGCTTTCGGGCCCAGGGCTGTACGGAGGTCGGCGACCACCTCCGGGGCCACCGGGGCGCCGCCCGCCGCGGCGAACCGCAGATCCGGCAGGTCGGTCGGGTGCTGCGCCAGGTACCGTCCGAGCACCCGCAGCAGGGCCGGGGAGGCGGCGAGGGTGGTGGCCCGGAACCGGGTCATGGCCTCGATCAGCGGCTCCGGGCGGGCCTGCGCGATCTTGGCCGGGGAGAGTGGGGCGAGCACCACAGTGGATCCGAAGAGCAGATCGAGGATGCCGTACATGGGCAGCGTGACCAGCGAGATGTCCCGGCCGTCGTAGCCGAAGGCCTCCTGTGCCTGCCGGGCCATGGCCGCGGTCATCCGGTGGGTGTACTCCACGCCCTTGGCTGGGCCGGTGCTGCCCGTGGTGAAGACGATCATCAGTAGGTCGTCGCCGCCGGGCCGCGGCGCGGAGTCAGCGGTGGCCGGGAGTCCGGCGTGTTCCTGCCGTTCCGGCCCTCCCGGCCGCTGAAGCCGCTGAAGGGTTTCGCCGCCCCAGAACCAGCGACGGCCCAGGGTGATCCGGGTGCGTATCCCGCCGAAGGTACGGCGGCCCAGGACGCGTACGGCGTGGGCGAGCGGCGGGCCGATGAACGCCTCCGCGCCCACCTCTCGGTAGCAGTGCAGCATGCGACGGAGCCCCATGCCCGGGTCCACCAGGACGGGGACCGCACCGACCCGGAACAGGGCGAAGGCCATCGCGAAGAGGTCGGGGCCGGGGCGTGCCATGAGTACCGTGCGTGTGCCCCGGACCAGTCCGGCCCGGACGAAACCGTCCGCCAACCGCTCGACCCGGTCCTGGAGTTGACGATAGGTCAGCTCTCCGTAACGGATCTCTCGGCCGCTGCCGGAGCGATGGCCGGGGCCGCGTCCCTCCGGATGGAGGATCGCCGTCTTGTCGGGGTGCGTGCGGGCGTTGTGCGCCAGGATCTCGGCCAGGCCGATGCCCCGGTCGACGAGGAGCCCGGACGGCCCGGCGGCCGTCACGCGGTCACCTGCCCGGCGAGGGCCGCCGCGGCCGTGCCCCCGGCAGGCCCGGCCGGGAATTCGTAGTGCGCGCACGCCACGCTCAGCCCGGCGCCGGCGGTGACGAAGAGCAGCCGGTCACAGCCGTCGGAGACGCCCTCGGCCAGTGCCCGGAGGTAACCGAGCAAGGGTGCGGCCGTGTGCGGCTCACCGTCCGTCGTATCCGGTGCCTCGGGCGCCATGACGGCCGCTGGGGCCGGGGTCAGCCGCTGAGCCAGCAACTGCGGGAAGCCCGCGGTGGGCCGGTTGCAGATCAGGAGAGTACGGTCCAGGCTCGTGCCCTCCTCACGGACGTGGTCGATGACGCTGCGGACGGTGAGGTCGAGCAGCCGTTCCTCCCAGTCGTCGTCGCGCTCCACCGAGATCCTCCAGCGTCCTTCGGTGCCTACGCGCGCCATGTCCACCAGACCGGCCGTGCCCACGGGACCCCGCGCGCCGTACGTCCGTACCCGTCCGAAGCCACCGTCGCCGGAACGCTCCAGGAGCAGGGCGGCGCCCAGGTCGGCGTACGGATAGTCGGGGTCGTCGGCAGCGCGCCCCGCCGGATGGGTGTCGGCGGCGGTGATCAGCACCCGCTCGGTGCTGCCCGTGTTCAGCAGGGTCTGTGCGACCTGTACGGCGTTGAGCACTCCGCAGGCACCGTTCATCAGGTCGAAGGAGAAGCCTGCGGCCGGCTCGGCCAGGTAGTCCAGACTGATGCCGACGTCCTTCTGCACCATGGCGGCCATCGCCGGTTCAGCGGTGTTGTCCTCGCGGTAGACACCGACGTTGATGAGTACGCCCACCGCCCGGGGCGGCACCCCGGCCTGGGAGAGGCACTCGTTCGCGGCCCGCGCGGCCAGCCGTACCGAGGTCTCGGACGTGTACCCGAGTGGCGGCGCCGCGACGGCGGCGGCCCTGATGACCGTACCCACCGTCACACCTCCAGCTCGGAGATGGAGGCGGAGAGGGCGCCGAGGACCAGGCCCGAGGCGCTGGGCACCAGGAGGAACTTGGAGCCCGGGCCGGCGGTTCCGGCCTTCAGATGCTGATGGAGCACCATGAAGTGCGAGGTGCTGGACGTGTTGCCGAGTTCGCGCAGCACCGAGAGGCTCTCCGGCATGGAGACACCGAGCACGGACTCCCCCGTCTCGTTGTACAGCTCGACGAACCGGGCGCCGACCTGGTGGTGGATGACGTAGTCGAACTTCTCGCTCGCGAAGTCGGTGCCGTTCCTGGCGAGGAAGTCGCGGTGGAAGAGCGGCCAGAACTTGCGCCGGTCCTCCTCCTGCATGCGCTGGTGCTCCGTGTAGAGCGCCAAGCCGGCCGAGCGGTCGCTGGGCATGCCCTTGCACAGGTGGGAGTACTCGGAGCAGGTCATCATCTCGACGTAGTGGATGCGGTCGGCGTCGTCCCTCGACTCGTCGAGGATGACCGCCGCGGCGGAGTCCCCCACCGTGAGGGAGGCGAACTGCGGGTCGCGGACACTTCTCAGCTCGGCCGCCGCGGTGCGTGCCACCGCCGTGATGTGCTCGCCGCTGACGACCATCCCGTTTCTGACCAGTCCGTCCCGGATCATCCGGTCGAGGACATAGACACCGGTGATCATTCCCGCGCAGGCGTTGGAGATGTCGAAGTTGATGGCCGAGTGGGCGCCCAGGTCCTCGCAGAGCATGCGGGCGAACGACGGCTCGAAGTGCAGGTTGTCCCCGCCCTTGGCCCGGCTGATGGACGCCGAGATCACCACGTCCAGTTGGGCCGCGTCGTAGCGGGAACGGGCGAGTGCGTCCCGCGCCGCGGCGAGGGCCAGATGGAAGGAGTCCTCTCCGGCGTCGATGTCGGCGACCCGGCGCTCGGCGACCCCTGTGATCCTTTCCAGGAACAGCCTGGGCACCTCGGTGACCTGGGCTGCCAGATCGGCACTCGACTGCACGGCGGAGGGCAGGCATGCCCCCAGTGCTTCGAAACGGCTGTACCTCGAGTCCGTCACCATTGCCGCCTTCTCACCGCCCTCGTCCCGCGACGGGCTTGCCACCACGGGCTCCCACTACGTCCCGAACATCGTTGGCGGCCTTGGCCGTTCGGGGCTTCCCGCAGGTCCGTAGTCCGCTGCCACGTATCCGCGTGGTCCCGTGGGCGGGGAGCGTTTGCCACGCTCGACGGGACAAGTACGCGAGGAGGGGAAGCCATGGCGGAGACATCTGTGCCCGGCCCGGCGGGAAGGCCGTTGATCGGCTCACTGCTGGAGTTGCGGCGCGATCCGATCGGCGCCCTGGCGCGGGCCCGGCGCGAACACGGCGACGTGGTCCGCCTCACCGGGGGCCTGCCCGGACTGCGGATGAAGCTGTACGCGGTCTTCTCGGCCGAGGGCGTTCAGGAGGTGCTGGCTTCCCAAGCGGTGAACTTCCGCAAGGACAACCACATTTACGAAGAGATCCGGGAGTCCATCGGAAACGGCCTGGTGACGAGTCAGGATGACGAGTATCTGCGTCAACGCCGCCTGATCCAGCCGCTGTTCACCAACCGCCGGGTGCAGGGATACGGCGACGCCGCCTATACGCAGGCGGCGTCCCTCGCCGAGCGGTGGGGCAGCGCGCCCGACGGGGTGGTGGACCTCGTCACCGAGATGCCCGACTTCACCGTCCGTACGCTGTCGAGCATTCTCTTCGGCGCCGACATGGACACCGCCGTCGAGGTGATACGCCGGCGTCTGGAGCACTTCGTCACGTACACACTCGACCGCGGCTTCTCGCCGGTCAACATCCCGCGCCACTGGCCCACCCCGGCCAACCGCCGTGCGGCGGCCGGACAACGGGAGCTGTACGCGGTCTGCGACCGCATCATCGCCGAGCGACTGAGCGGGCGGGCCGGTTCGGGGGCCGCGGCACACAGCGGCGCCCGGGGCGACGACATGCTGAGTCTGTTCATCGATGCCCACAGCGAACACGGTGAGGCAGTGGTCGCGGACGAGCTGCGCGACCAGTTGCTCGTCTTCCTCCTGGCCGGCAGCGAGACCACCGCGACCTCACTCGCCGTCGCGCTGCACCTGCTCGCCAGCCATCCCGAAGCGCAGGAACGGGCCCACGCGGAGATCGACGGGGCGCTCGCCGGACGACGTCCGGGGGCCGCCGACCTCGAAGACCTCCCGTATCTGACAATGGTGCTCAAGGAGGCGATGCGCCTCCACTCGCCCATCCAGTTCATCGGCCGCCGCTCGGTCGAGGACATGGTCATCGGCGGCCACCGCATACCGGCGGGTGCAGATGTCGTCGTCTGCTCAGGGGTGACCCACCGCCATCCCGCGTACTGGCCGGACCCGGACCGTTTCGATCCCGAGCGTTTCTCACCGGAGGCTGAGGCGGGCCGCCACCGTTATGCGTGGTTCCCGTTCGGCGGGGGCCCGCGGGCCTGTATCGGACAGCGCTTCTCCATGCTGGAGTCGGTCCTGTGCCTGGCGGTACTGCTGCAACGGTTCACCATCACTCCCGTGGACACCGGGGTCGAGCTGGGCAGGGCACTGATGATCCAAGACCTCGGCAGGATCCGCTGCCGGACGGTGCCCCGCTCGCCGGGCAGCCCGTAGGTCTGCGTCGGGTACGCCTTGCCGCGCCCTAGCCGCCGAGTACGCTGGCCAGCCGTACTCGGGACCGGACTCCCGCCTTCTGGAAGATCCGGCGCAGATGGAAGTCGACGGTGTGCGGAGAGACAAAGAGCCTGGCCGCCACCTCCCGGTTGGTGAACCCCTCCCCCACCAGCCGGGCGACCGCCCGCTCGGTCTCGGTCAGGGATGCCCAGGAGAATCCCGGAGCTGCACCGCGGGCCCCGGATCCACCGCTGATGCCGGTCTCGCCCTGGGCTCCGCTTTCACCGCGAACCCCGGCTTCAATTCGGGAACACAATTCTCGCTGTATTCCGGAAACCCGCTCGACATCGCTGAGGCAACCGATTTCCCGGTAGATTCCGGCCGCTTTCCGCAGTTGGCTCTCCGCTTCAGTCCGCTGGCCCGCCGAACCGGCCATCAGTTGCCTACCCAGGTCCTCGCTGGCCAAGGCGCTGGCCCATGGGTCATGGTGCTCGGCCGCGGCCCGGCGGAGGCCCCCGGCGTCGCGGTCCAGGAGGCTTTGGGCATGCAACTGCCCCAGCGGAGACGTCCGGCCGGCCGACTCGACGACCGCCTCGGCGCACTTCCGGTCACCGGCCCGCAGCATGACGCGTACGAACCAGGGCGCCGCACCCGGCTCCAGCTCGAACAGATCGCCGTCGGTGAGCAGCCGGGGCTGCTCCGCGGCGAGCCGGGACACCGTGGGCGCGGCGCCGTTCGACGCCGCCGAGAACTGGATCAGTAACCAGTTGTACCGGGCGATCTGGTCGGCCGACGCCGCACGCGGGGCCGCCTCGATATGCCGGGCGGCGGCCACGAGATCGCCCCGGCGTATCGCGGCCATCGACAGCACGGAACGAGAGAAGAAGGTGTGCATAGCAAAGCTATCCCACATCCTGATCAGGGAAACGCTTAGTGCGTTGTGGCAAAGGGAGTCCCTGCTCGATGAGCAGGGGCTTCTTCGTGTGCGGGGCATGATTGCGACGGGGCAGGGACAGGCAGCGGGCGGCTTGTTGTTGATCGAGGAGGGTGCGATGCCGTCGGTGCTGGGGTTGATGGAACAGCGTGAGGCGCGGGCGAGGCAGGATCTGGAGTCCTGGACGGAGGTCCTGGAGCAGGCTCAGGCCGAGGTGGATGCCGCGCGGGAGCGGGTCGAGCGGGCCCGGGTGGGGCGTGAGGAGCTCGTGTCGGTGCTGGCCGGGGAGGGCCCGGTGACGACGCCGGTTTCCGTGCCGTCCGGTGGTGAGACGGCTGCTGCCGTGGGATCGGGCGGCCCGGGCGTGGGGCATGGCGAGCGGCCGCCGGTGTGGCGGTCGGGCATGGGCGAGGAGGTGCTCAGCGGCCTGTATCGGGAGGTGTTCGCCGCGGTGGTGGCTGCTTCGGGGCCGGTGAACGGGGTGGAGCTGACGCGGGCGGTGGGCCGGGAAGCGGAGATCAAGAACGAGGTGGAGAAGATCCGTCACCGTGCCTATGTGCTGGAGAAGCGGGGCTGGCTGGTGCGGGCGAGGGACGGACGGTTCATGCCCGCGCCCGGAGCAGTCGACCGGGACGCTTCTCAGGCCAGCGCGGAGCGTCCCCGGCTAGGCGCCGGGACAGCCTGATCACGGCAGCCCACCACACCATCTGGACGTGGTGGTCGAGGCGGCGTTCGTGGTCGCGGTTGAGGCGGCGTGAGCGGGCAAGCCAGCTCAGCGTGCGCTCCACCATCCACCTGCGGGCCAGTACGACAAATCCGCGCCGCCCGTCAGCGCGGCGCACGACCTCGACGCGCACCCCGTGACGGGCGAACGCCTCGGCCAAGGCCGGGCCCTGGTAGGCGCTGTCGACCCACACCAGCTTCAGCAGTTGGCCCGGCTGGTCCATGAACGTCTCCAGCAGTGCGGGGGCGGCCTTGGAGTCGTGCACATCGGCCGTCGTCACGGTCACCTCCAGGAGCAGACCCTCGGTATCGGTCAGGATGTGACGCTTGCGCCCGTCACGTGACTTGCCGCCGTCGTATTCGCGACTGTCCTCGCCGACGGTCTCGGAGGCGTCCACCGACTGACTGTCGATGACTCCCGCGCTGGGCTCAGTGTTGCGGCCTGAGCGTTCCCTCGCCGTGCGGCGCAGGCGTTCGTGCAGTTCACGTACGTAGCCGCAGGCCCGCCAGCGGCGGAAGAAGTCGTAGACCGCCCGCCAGTACGGGAAGTCGACCGGCATGGCCACCCACTTCACGCCGTGGGCTTGCCTGTCCGTGGCGATCGCGGTGAACAGAGGGTGCGCCAGGTTCTCGCGGGCCGCGTAGCCATCTTCGGCACCGGCCGTCCAATGGAGACCGCATGTTCCGACGCAATCGTGCGGACCGAGAGTTCCGTGAAGCCCAGCGTGCCGGCCAGGCGGTGCTGGCGATGCACACCGAGCTGCCGCTGCCGGACGCACCCGACCCTGTCGCTGCCTCGGCGGCGCCGACAGCCACGGTGTTGCCCGACTTCCTGCCGCCGGACTTCCGGGCACCGTCCCGCCAGGACGTCTCGGGGTTCATGATGCGCTGGGACCTGCCGCTCGTCATCGACGGCGAGGTCCACGCGTGCCACTGCGGTGCGTACCGGAACTGGATCGTCTTCAACATGCGCGACGGCTCGGTGTGGCTCCGCTGCCTGGTCGGCCACGAAGCGGAGGAGATCCGGCTGAACACCGCCTGGTACAACCGCAACTCAGGTCGGTCGACCACTTCCACCCCACTCTCGAAGACGGACTGCGCCACCTCGGCCGCTGAAGCCCGAAACCCCTCCTCCCACCCCTGCGTTCGTCGGCACCCGGAGGGCCGACTCGGTCAGACCCTCCATCTCGCACTATCAAGGGGTTCCGCATGCGCTGTTCCACCACGACCGCCCTCAGCCTGAGCGCCCTCACCGTCCTCGCCCTGACCGGCTGCTCCAGCAACACCGAGCCCGCCGGAGCCTCGGCGGCGTCCTCCGCACCCGCACACCGGGGCGGCGCACCCTCGGCATCCGCGCCGCTGTCCTCCACCGAGCTGAACAAGCGGCTGCTGAACGAGAGCGACCTGGGCGAGGGTTACTCCCACAAGCCCGAGCCCGCCCTCTGGAACGACGACGTCACTGTCATCGGCTGCCCGGCGCAGGAGAACCTGGGCAGCAACCCGGCCACCGGCTCCGGCTTCGACTTCATGGGGGAGGCGAAGGAGTCCTTCACCTACACCGGCAGCAGCAACTCCGAGGTGAGCGAGGAGCTGTACAGCGACGGCCCGGCGAAGCTGTCCAAGGGCATCGGGAAGGTCTTCGACGCGATGCTCTCCTGCCCCTCGTATCAGGTGACCTCGGGCAGCACGGTCGTCGAGATGGGCACCGAGAAGACGTCCGCGCCGAACCTCGGCGACGAGCAGTGGAGCCAGCTGCTCGCCTACTCCGCCGGCGGACGGCGCAGCGTCGTCAAGCAGACGGCGATCCGCATCGGCAACATCCTGGTCATCGTCTCCGGCTCGCCGGGCCTCGTCGACGCTCACCTGGACAAGGCGCTCGCCAAGGCCCGTACCGCACGCTGACCCGCTCCTCCAGCTGCCCCGGAGTCCGGGCCTGTCCGTCCGTCCGACAGGCCGGACACCGGGGTTTCGGCGTGTGAGGCGATCAGCTGGCGAAGCGGAGTTCGCGGGGCTCGTAGCGGAGTTGGAATGTCTGGGCGTGCTCCCCGTCCATCCAGTACAGGGTCATGGTCGACAGCATGCTGCGCTTGACATACCGAGTCCGCGCGGGCATCCCTTCGTCCTGTTCGACGATCCAGGCTTCCACCCGCTCCGGCAGACCGAACCTCAACGCGTATGCAGTTGGGTGCTCCGCGGAGCGCAGTTCCCAAACCGGATGTGACGCTGCCTGATTGATGCGACGCAGGCGCACCGCGTGCGTGGGGTGCGCTCTCGCGTAATCCACGAAGGCGTACAGATCATCCGAGGCCAGTCCCAAGACGAACGCCGCTGCAGGAAAGGCCAGGACAAGCCCCAGCTGCGACCGGCTGTGCAGGGCCTGCGCCAGGTAATCGAGTGGTACGCGGAACGAATCGGTCAGGTCCACGGCGTCGTACATATCCAGCAGCGGGCCGCGAAGGTATGCCCGTATGTCGCGCACCTTCGGCCGCTCGGCCGCGGGAGTCACTTCGAGTGCTGCGTGAATCGTGTCGGCGGTGGTCTCGACGAGATTCCGCAGTACAGCGAAGTCCGGTGCGGAGAGGTCAATCAGGGATATCTGGTGGGCCAGAGCGTAGTCCTGCGCCTCCAGGCTGAAGCCGGATGTAGAGAAGATCGCGTAGCTATAGCGGTATCGCGTCCGCGGCCGGCCAGTCCCTGGGGCGGTGAGCGTGGTGGTCTCGCCCTCGTTCACGTCGTGGATCACGCCGTGGCCGTTGCGTACAGTGGGCAGACCAACTGGCGTTGTGGTCAGGTACTTTGCCTCCACGAACAGGCGGACAGGCAGTGAGAACGGCGGGACATACCGGAACTGTCCGAGCGCGTCGACCTGGTGCCACGCCCCGCGTCCACGGACCAGCAGACCGTTCTTGTCCTGCTTCAACACCTTCCATGGCTCTTTGTCCTTGTCGTCGTTAGCCGTGAGGACTTCGAAGCCGCTGGACCGCAACAACCAGGCCAGCACCTCCTCCAGGAGGTAGCCACGCAGTGGTCCTTTGCCGATTACTTTGCCTGCCACGACGGCGATCGTACGCACGACCTGGATCTTGGTTCCAGGGCGCCGTCAGGGATTCGCTGATGCCGGTACGGCGAAGGCCCGGTGGTTCCACTCCCGTGAAGGGAGTGGAACCACCGGGCCTGGAAGAGGGGACATCCCCCGCCGATTCCCCGCCTCGGTCACCGGCTATGAGCAGGTCGTCAGCCGCGTCGTACGACGGTGAGACGGTCCTCCGCTCCCTCGGGCAGCGTGCGACGCGGTACCGGACCGGGTCCTGCGAGGGACGAGGCGAAGGCCGCGACCAGCTCGTGCGGGGTACTCGCGCTGAAGCTCGCGCACCACAGGTACGGCGCCCCGAGCACGGGCTCCGCCCACGCCTGCCACCCCAGAAGGTCGTCACGGGGGTCGGCGTCGTGGATGAGCGGCGGCAGCATCTCCAGCGAGACGTTCGTGGAGAAACCGGGGTCGGTGGCAGTCGTGTGCGGACGGTCCATGTCGCGCAGCCAACCCCGCGCGCTGAGCGCGGTGAGCACCGACTCGGCGTTCTCGAGCCCGGTATCGGGTGTCTCGCTCGCGTCGAGCGCGAGGAGGAAATCGGTGAGCGCCTCGTGCGGTACGCCAGCGGTGAAGTACGCGTTCCACTCGGTCAGGGCCGAGGCGGCGTGCAGGCGAGCGGAGAGCTGCCAGGCCACCGAGAGACCTCCCAGCTCGAACGGGTAGGCGGCGAGGATCCACTCGGCGCCGCATAGGCCGTCGGGGCTCACATAGAGCAGGGTGTTGCGGGAGGTCGGCCACATGCGCCAGCGGAGCTCGGTCAGTGTGTCGCCGATTCGCTCGGCGAGGACGCCGTCATCACCGGCCAGGTGACGCGGGGTGACCCAGTACACCGGATCCGGCAAGATGGGGTGGGATGGATCGATGGGATGGCGGGGATGCAGGGGCGCCTCCGTGGGTTCGGGGGTGAATCACTGGCCGCCGTTCGGCCCGGCCGCGCCGCGTCGGCGGCGCGGGGGCGCCTCGACCGGGTCCTGCCAGGTCAGCGCGACGGCCACGGCGGGCGGCAGCGAGCCGAACTGCTCGGCCTCCGGGGACTCGGCGATGTAGACCATCGGCCGACCATGCTCGTCCACCGTCTTCTCCACGCCGCCCAGACGGTGGGCCATGGGGAAGAAGGGGTTGATGGCAAGACGGACGGGTGTGTCGCGGTCGCAGGTGGACAGCAAGTCGAGGATGTCGCCGACGGTCATCTCGGGCGAGTGCGGGTCCAAGACGTTCTCCTAGCGGTAGCGGACGAAGCCGCGAGAGCAGGGGCAGGGTACGCGTCGCGTATATAAGGAAGAGAATGCGCCCGTCACAGGGGCCGGGAGGTTGACAGGATCCAGGCCACGACGCCGGCAACGATCTCCGCTGGCGTGTCCGTACCGAAGGCCATCCGGTAGCCAGGGACGTTGGCGGTACCGGTAACGGCGATGGCCCAGCCCTCACCCGTCACTCAGTCTTCGTCAGCGCCGCCGGGCCGGCCGTTCGGGAAGTAGCCGAGGTAGAACCGGCCGTCGCGCGAGCTGACGTGCACGTCGGCGCGGTCGTCGACGATGTGCGTGAAGTCGGCCTCCGAAAACTGGTCGATCACCTCCATCGCCTGGCCGGCACCGAGCTTCCAGGAGCGGAGCCGCAGGGCCGCGACCGTCGTGGTGAATCCAGGTTGCGCGGCATCCAATGCCACAGCATCACCTTTCTGACCTGGGGTTTTCCGGAAGGTCGTTCAGGTTGACATGCCGTTGCAGCGTCCACCAGCCCTTTGGGCGATCTTCCTTGTCTGCCACCGGCGAACTGTCCGTTGACGGCGATGTGGGATCTCAAGTTCGGCTGCCTAATCTCACTGCCCGCTGCATAGCGAAAGCACTCTCCGTGCTTCTCAACGAACTCGCCCACCGTGCACGGCACATCGACCTGGCCGGCGAGCCCCGCCGCCGCACCTCCCACCTTGTCTGGGGTTACGCCTCCCTGCCCGTCTTACTCTCCGCGGCGGATCATGGGTGAGCTATCCTCCGCGCATGCGAGGACAGTTCACCGGCTGGCCGGAGCAGGCCATGGACGTGTTGTGGCAGCTCCAGGGCGAACCGACCCACGCGACGCGCGAGCGCTGCCGGGCGGACCGCGAACGCCTGGTCCGGCAGCCGATGATCGCCCTGCTCAACGAGGTCGCGGACACCGATCCCCGGTACGAGGACTTCTCCGTCTGGCACTACCGCACCGACTCCTGGTGGTGGCAGCACCAAGGCGCGGTGATCCGGCTCGGCCGCAAGATCGAGATCGGTCTCCGGTTCGACCTGGACGGCCTGCGGATCCAGGGCGCCTGGTGGTACCCCGATCCCGGCCAGGTGGACATGTTCCGCAAAGCCGTGGCCTCCGAGGGGAGCGGCCGCGAACTGTCCGCCATCGTCGAGGACGTGCGGAACAAGGGCTACGACGTCTCCGGGGACGTGATGAAACGCCCCCCGCGCGGCTACCCGACCGACCACTCCCGTACGAACCTGCTGCGCCACCGTTCGCTGATCGCCGCCCGTCCCCTCGGCTGCGAGCAGTGGCTGCACACCCCCGAGGCGGTCGACCGGGTCCTCTCGGCCGCCGCCGACCTGGATGCCCTGCTGATGTGGCTGGTCCGCCACGTGAAGCGCGCCGCCTGACATCACGAGGGCGCTGGCGGCACGCGAGGAACCACGCCCGTGCCGCCGGCCCCCGCACTCTGACGGTGTTGCGCACTTTCAGCGCCGACCGGTCATCCATCGCCCGATAACCGTCCGGCACCTCGGCCAGGGAGACGGCACCGTCGACGACAGACCCGGATCGAGGGCCCCGGAGAGCGCACTCGGCAGGAGTTTGGGAATGCAGGCGCGGGCCGGGGCGATGCCCCCGCGCAGCGTGACGTTGCGGTCGAGCATCCGGCGGCAGAACGAACTCCGACCGCAAAGCCGTCCCGGGTCATAGCGGGCCGTGAAACATCGCAGGTCAGCGATCTGACCCTACAGCAAGGTCAGTCGTGTGCAACCTGTTGACCTGGGCCGACTAGGTTGGATGTCAACCAGTGGTGGCGTATCTGGGAGCTGACATCACTTCTCGCCTCCGCTGCCCTCTACCGCGCCATGGTCCGCCCAACCCGTCCGAGACCCGGCAGCCACTGATGCTGACCGACACGCGGCTGCCGGGCTGACGTCAGGATCGAGCCCGCGCTTCAACTGCTGAGTGCGTTGTGGCAAACCGGATCTTGTTCGAGCGGCAGCGGGTGGTCGTCTGGACGGAGGTTCGGGTGCGGTCGCGGGCATGAGAGAACGGGCCCCTTGGTAGTGACGCGGTTACGACACCAGCACGACCAGGAAGCCCGTTGCCTGATCAGTTGAGCAGCACCACTGTGGCTGCGTCTACCGCGGTCACCCCTGGGTGTGACTGCTACGTACACCGGTTCGGTTCGCTCGCCCCGGGACGGCGGGCAGGCTGCTATCCGAGTGACATGACGGATGTGGAGTGGGCCGAGGTCCGCGCCGCGATGCCGGTGCCGGCCTGGCTGCTGAAGAGGGGCGGGCGTCCGGAGGCGTACTGCCATCGCGAGATGCCCGACGCTGTGCGCTATCTGGTCGACAACGGCGGCCGCGCTCTCGTGCATGCCTGCGCCCTCGGGGCAGGGACTATTCAGGGCGAGTTGCAAGAACAGCTGACGTCGGCTCTCAGCGCCAGCGACATCGTGATCCGGGACAGCCTTGCGCGCTTCTCCAATTCCGGGCGTGCAACTCGGTGAGCTGCGTGAGTGATCAGCCAGCCTCCCTCTTCCCTCAAACAGTCGTGCGCTGCCGGGATTTGGTGCCGACCTCGGTCAGCTGATCACTGCAGCGCAGTAGCACTGGACCATGGGCATCGCACGCATTGGTCACCGTCCGAGAAGTCGGCCGGATCCACAGCGGGGATCATCAAGAGGCGAGTGGCTCTGCGTGACGAGGCTCCGGCATTCGCCCACGGCAGACGAGAAAGTGGCCCACGGGACTGGAACCCCGTTCGGGATCATGTCAACGTACAACGACCCTGAAAACGCCAGGTCAGCCATGAGTCGCGCCATTGAAGGTCAGCCTGCAGAGGGGCTGACCGCTATGGCAGTACGCATCCCGCGCTGCTCGGTCTCACGACCGTGTCCCGCTCCGAGGAGGTCCATCTGTCGAGTCCCACCTTCCAGTTCGTCCTCATCACGCGCCCTATCCCGCTCGGCGCCGCGAACGCCTGGACTGCCCCGGGGACGGAGGGCTTTGGCGCCATTTCCAGGGCTCTGCCTCTTCGTGTCTGCACGCCAGGATCTGGTGTAACGCGGTAACCGCCGTGGCCGAGGGGCCACTACGTGCATCGCTGCGCACCGCAGTACCGCAACGCGCAACGGCGCCTGGGTTGTTGGCGCTGTGAGGTAGTAGGGCCCGTGACCTCGATCGGCTCACCGGCGGCAGGCTGCCCGTGCTCGTCACGGATGGCGCACCCTCGTCCTCCGCTCGTACCGCGTGATCGAGGCGGAAACAGGCGCGATGAGCAGCCTTCGTAGTGCAGGGCGATACATATTGATCCGAAACGGTAGGTGTTCTGAGTCGTTGATCCCTGCGTGAGTGAACTGGTGGGAGACGCAAGGCAGTTGTCGCCGTCGGCGCAGGAGGCCCTTCGGCTGCGGGCGGTGGCCGCGTTGGTGGCCGGCCGGACGCGTGAGGATGTCGCGGCGGTGTTCCAGGTCTCGCTCAAGGCCGTGGACAACTGGTGGGCGAAGTGGCTTGCCGGCGGACGCGAAGCGCTTGTGGCCCGGCCGCGTGGGCGCCGGGTCGGGGAACATCAGGTTCTCGACGCGGTCGAGCAGCAGGCGGTCCGGCAGGCCGTACTGGATCA